>JAFAIO010000335.1 GCA_019236675.1 Verrucomicrobiota bacterium | reverse complement strand
CTCCGGTTTCGAAAATCGCACCTTCTTTTGCCTTACTGAATGCAAGCAGATCGCGGGCGAGTGTCTGCCGATCGCGGGTGCCGTCTAAAAGCAGGAGTAGCTGGCGAGCGAACGGATCGGGAAAATGGAAAGACATGTGCAGCGAATTAGTTGCCGGTTGCCCGTTTTTTAGCTGAAATCTTGCCAGTGTACTAGCGGCAGGACGTTCGCTAACGCGGTTAACGACTTTCGCCGGGCAAATACTCAAGAGCAAAAAGCCTTGCTGAAACAACTGCGCCAGCGCTCCCTCCATTGTTGCGGCCTCATCACTCTGGTCATCAGTACCCGATCTGGAGCCGTTCATAGAGCGAGTCGTTTGGAGTAATTCATCGAAAGAGACGCTCCGGGGATACTGAGAACAAATGTAGGAGACGGCTGACGCAATCAACGGATGCACGATTTCGACTTTCACCCCCGATGCCTGTTGGAAGACGGCCTTAAGAGGTCCTTCGTTTTCGGTAGTTGCCACCTGGACAGCATCGCACCTGGTGTAAAGACGCCGAACGCGGTCCCCGAGCAACCGAGGTGCTAGTTCGAGTTCGGCACGACAGAGGAGCGTTTGCCGAAAAGCGGTACCTCGAATGAAGTCTTTAAATTGCTCCCGCACGATTTCGTCGCCGTTTTCCAATGCATGCATCTTGCTCGAAACCTCAGGGCTTAGTTCTGCCAGGTTCAAATCGTTTGGACCGGCCTCGCCTACAAATTGCAGCCGATGCCGCCTGGCATCCCCAATAAATTCGTGAAAATAGAACGGCTGGTTTATCTCGTTTAAATCATCGTGAAAAAATCCCGTGTCTGAGTATTTGAGAAGGCGGTGCAATTCAGCGCGGATCACGTCCAGGTAATAATCAGACTTTGTTTTTGAGTCCGATAGAAATTTCAGCAGTCCTCTGGCTTGCCCGATCTTATCCGACGGAGTTTCAAAAGCGGAAATATGAAAACGCATCATGCCGCGCACGAGATCCCGGAAATGATTTCCTGGATAAGCATTGTAGCTGACATAAGCGACTCCTTGTGGGTTCAGCAATTCGCGAGAAATAGCCAGGAGGCGCTCCCGAACAGGCTGTGGCACCCACGAATAAACGCCGTGAGCGATGATATAGTCGAAATAGCTGAGTTGTTCCGGCTTTGCTTCCCGGAGATCCATCAAATGGAGAGTGATATTCCGCAATCCCAGATCGGAGATAATACTGCGACCCAAAGCAATCGGCCGTTCGGCTGAATCGAGCCCGACAAATTCGCTTTCCGGATGATGAAAGGCCATCGGGATGAGATTAGCCGCCGTGCCACACCCAAGCTCCAAAACTCGGCAGCGACCGATGGGGGCAGGTTGCATGCCGCGAAGAAAAGCTACGGTGGCGAGTCGACTGGGGTGGGTCTGCGGTAACGTTTTGCTCGGATAGAGTACCTCGTCGTAAGGACTGGTTAAATGACTGGTCCCTTCGTCCATCTTATTTGTCTCCCGTTTCGAAATAACACTCTAAATAGATAGAAGTGATTATGTCTGCTTGAACCGCACTTCTCGGAAACGTAATCGATGATCGCCGGCAGCATTCCTGCTGCCGGGACAGGCTTTAGGTCCGATGTATACGCGGATACCGGATAACTCAGGACCGAGGTCGGCTTCGAGTGCCCGGCGTAGACCTGCTAGCTCAGCGTCAGGCAGACTCAGAGGATTATCCGCGGCGTTCGCCGGAACGCTGGAAGCGAGATCGAAGCAAAAGCTGTCCAAGACGCTCTGGCGGCTAAATTCGCTCAGTAAACGATCAGAGGTAACGCCGATGCTCATGTATTACTATCTGTACCGACCCGATGGCAGCTCCTAACTCAAACCGGCTGCGATCAACTGATTGCTTGTATCGGAAGGAACAAAAGTTCCATTGCATCGATAGGAGACTTTCTCGATGGTACCGGCAAAGGTGCCCAGCGGGTAAACGACTGCGTGTTCCGGTTGGAATTGACTCCATGTCACGCTTTGGTGGTCAAGAATTGCTGCTTTGTAAGTAGCGCTCATAGTTAGTTCGCGTTAATTGTTTAAACTGTTTCTGGATAACTAATCGTACCAAAATATCATCCGCCGCTGAGCGGTTCTATAGTTCGGACGAGCCGTTCTTGCTGACTCTTGTGAACTAGTGCGCCAAGTCCATGACTGTATGGCGGCGCCGCAGCGCATTTTGGCTGGATGCGCGGAGCGAAGAGGGAGAATACCCGCCGTGGTCTTTAACCGATTAGCGATCCCGCTGACGCGGGACAGCAGGCCAAAAGACGCGCGGCCCGGCGGGTTGCGATGAAAATGAGTCGGCGGCTGCGTTGCCCCTGTGTCACGTATCGATTCAGATATGCTCCCTCGTCACGCCCGGCACCTGCCTGACCGGCGACCCATTTTGATCGCAACGCCGCTATACCTAGTCACGGACTTGGCGCACTAGCATTTAAAATTAGGTTCGCTCCGAAAGGAAAGACACAACCGCGAATGGATCGGAATTGACAGTAAGATGTTTCAGGTACGCGTTCATTCTTCTCCATTCGCGGTTTATGATCTGTCTTCGTCGAGCGATTACTCCTCCGTTTCACCCGCTATGCGGTAGATCTCCCCGATGGCTTCCGGAGCCATCTCTTTGATGATTTGGACAAAATCCATTTCCGCCAGACGCAATGCTCGTCTCAGAATGAGAGGCACTGGACTCGAAGGCTCGGCCTGCGCGTAGTACTGGCAGATCCTCTGTAACGTTCTGACGACATCGTCCCGGGAACCGATTCCTCCTACGGGGAGCGGCATTGAGCCGGAATACGACAAGTTTTCGGTTAGGGCAGGGGTTTCTTCTGGGGAAAGGGGAGTTCTGGTCACGGGAAGGTAGACTTTGATTCGTTTCTGAATTGAAACCAATTCGGTTGACAAACGTGTCAGATCTGGCGCGTTCTTAGCGCCAACTGTGTTGGTTAGGAGTACATCGATCGTCTGGATCGAGTCGATACTCTCGTTGATCGATTGATAGAGTAGGGTTAGCTCCTCCGGTTTTGAATCACGAAAAGCCGCCTCGATCTGGGCAAGATCCGGTGTCGACTTGCCGTCTTCGCCGCTTCCTGTTTCCGCATTTAGGATATCCGAAAGGCTGTAACTACCCATCTGCACAGAGTCACACAGGGGCGAAGCCCGCAGTCGTTCTAAAATTCGGAAGTCGTCACCAAAGCTGCCTATCGGCATCGCAATCGACGCAATGAGATTCATCCTTTGCAGAGGATCGTTATTTTCGGCTGGATCAAGCTGCGGATGGAGATCTAGCCAGTATCTCTCAAGAAGGCCTTTGAAGAAGGCCAGGCTTTGCGTAAAACCTGCAATGCCGTCAAGCTCGAGTTCGGCCACCATGAGAATCAATGCAACGCGCAAATCCTTGGATCGAGCTAGCAGGTCTAGACAACCGGAACGCACTTGTTTCCATTCCGGCGGTTTCGCGTCGGAGAATTGGGTCTCCGGTGTACCGCGAATCATGGTTTCCAGTGCCTGGAAACTCGCGTCATAAGATAAGTCCTCCCCGCAAGGCATGGCCTCGGTGACGGGCTTCAAAAGGTCTTCCAGAGCTACCATATTGCTATTGCTTCTGTTTGGATAAGTACCGAGATGAGTATTTCAAAGCGTCTTGGTCTTCGGTGTTTGTTTCGAGAAATGTTAAAGCGAATCGCGAGTAACACCATGCTCCGGCAGAATCGTTCTCGATAGTTCAAAGGAGCTATGCGCCTTGCGGGGGGTGTCGATGGACTGGTTCGTTTGAACCAGAAACTACAGGTCTGTTGAGCCATAGCGCACCACTGTGCGTGACGCTATGAGTCTGAGTGAGTTAATACCGCCCGTTCAAATAAGAGGAGATGACCCGCAATGATTCTACAAACCACTAAAAACACCGTTTACTATCCGACATCCAAAAGCAAAGTTTCCTGCCTGATCCATAGCAGCACCAGAATCCGTTACTTTCGCGGCACCGTGTTAGTAAGCCGAAAAAGTCTATCGGTGAGTACGCCGACACGCTAATTGGACACCGCGCCCAACCGAGCGCCCATCAAGAAAAGCGCGCTCCACCCCTAGCGGTGCGCTTTTTTGAAAGATAGGAGGGCGTGGCGAAAACTTCCGAACATCACGAGCCGTTTTATTTTTTCGGAATCAGGATAGCCGTGCCCACCAGGATCTGCTTGTCTAAACCATGCAATGGCAGCCGGTTATGACGGAGACGCTAGGGAGGGTGGCTCGCTAGGAGGAAGGATAATACCCCGCGCGCTTTTGGGACCCGATTTTTCGTCTATCTGTCCCGCGAGGTTTGCCCTCGACAGGATGGGCAAGTGCTGCGAACGTAACCACTTGTTTCGGCAGAAGCGGAATTTATGAGCTCTTCCGCTGCCCCATCGGAGAACGAGATTCGGATCCTGATCGCGGACGACCATCCGGTGGTTCGCGAAGGGTTAGTTGCCATTATCGAGCTGGAGCCCGACCTCAAGGTCGTCGCCCAGGCTCACGACGGCGAGGAAGCCTGTCGGTTGTACCGCCAACTTTCCCCCGACATTCTCATTCTGGATCTGCGGATGCCCAAGCGGGATGGCATTGAGGTGGTCACCGAGTTGATGTCGGAAAGGCCGCGACCGCGGATCATCATTATGACACACTCCGCGAAAGCGGAAGACCTTAGGCGGGCACTCGCCGCCGGCGCGAAAAGCTATCTCCTAAAGGGAGCAGAACCGCAGCAAGTCTGCGACACGATTCGCGAGGTTTTCGCGGGGAACTCTTCCCTGCCACGTGATTTGGCTGCGAAGTTAGTGGACTCGATGGCGCAGCCGGAATTATCCGAGCGCGAACTTCAGATTCTTAACCAAATGGCGCTTGGGAAGAGCAATAAGGAAATCGGGCAGGTACTTTATATCAGCGAGTACACCGTGAAGAATCACGTCAGGTCAATTTTGAAAAAACTGGACGCGATCGGCCGAACCGAGGCGATCGCCATTGCATCCGGGCGCGGCTTGATCAATATCGACTAGCCATCACGGCCGCCATGACGCGAGGCAACAGCGAATGGAAAGAATTAGCAGTCCAGCCTGGTGAACAAGAGCTCAGCCGGCTGAACCAGATTCTACAGACTCTCTACGAGTGTAACCACGCCCTGGTTCACGCCACCGACGAGCAGGAACTTTTTCAATCGATTTGCGGTATTCTTGTGGAGGTGGGAGGGCTTCGTTTGGCCTGGGTTGGCCGCTGTGAAGAGGATTCAGAAAAGACAGTCCGGCCCGTAGCCATGGCAGGGTATGGCACTGATTACCTTGAAAAGGCCAAGATTTCCTGGAGTGAAGAATCGGAAGCTGGCCGTGGTCCGACCGGAATTGCGCTCAGGACCGGCGAACCCTACTGGGTTAAAGACAGCCGGACCGACTCATGTTTTGCTCCTTGGCGGGCAGAGGCCGAGGCGCGCGGTTATGCTTCCAGCGTCGCGCTGCCGTTAATCGCGGACGGAAAGCGAATTGGCAGTCTCAGCTTGTATGCTGGGGAAACAAATGCCTTTAACGAAAATACGATCCAACAGTACTTGAATCTGGCGAACAACTTGGCCCATGGCGTCGGCGCACTCCGCGGAAGAGAAGAACAAAGAAGAACCGAAGAAGCGCTGCGTGACAGCGAACAACGATTACAGGATGTCATCGATAATACCACCGCGGTCATTTTCGTAAAGGATCTCGAACTTCGCTATCTCTTGGTAAACCGCGAATTTGAACGTCTTCATTTGATTTCGCGAGACGAGGTTCGAGGAAAGACTGATTATGATCTCCATCCACCAAGCGTTGCTGAGGCGGTCCGCGCCAACGACCGGCGGGTAATCGAAGAGGCCGCGCCAATTCAGTTTGAAGAGTCTGTGCCTTCAGCCCAGGGCAATCGACATTACATTTGCTCAAAATTTCTGCTACGCGATCGCACCGGGAAGCCTTATGCAGTCTGCGGCATCGCCACGGATGCTACCCAGTTAAAACGCACTGAGGAAGCGCATAGGAGACGGGCCAGGCAAGCCGCGCTGCGTGAAGAAGTTCAACGCGCGTTTTCGGATGGAATTGAAGGCGGATTACCAGCAGTCTTGGAGAGGATAGCGAAGTCTATTGTACGCCATCTCCATGCGGCGGCTGCGCACATCTGGGTGTACGATGAACAGGGGAGCCTGTTGGAGTTGCAAGCCAGCGCAGGCCAACCTGGGCATTTACAAAGCGAAGGAGCCCAGACGCCAAGTGGAAGCCTTAATGTCGCGCTGATTGCTCGAGTGGCTAAGCCATATCTGACAAACGATCTGCAAAACGACGAATACTTTAACCATCCGGAATTCGCGGAACGGGAAGGACTACAAGCATTTGCCGGTTACCCTTTGATGGTTGAGGGACGGTCGGTTGGCGTCTTGGGTATCTTCGGGCGGCAACCACTGAGCGTAAACATAATCGACGCATTGGCATCAGTGGCGGACGCGATCGCGCAAGGCATCGCCCGAAAGAAAGCAGCGGAAAAGATTACTGAACATGCGGCCAAACTTTCCCGGGCGAACGAGGTCCTCAGAAGCAGTCTGGACGCTCTGGCGCACCATAAGGAGTTGCAGAGTTTCGTCGACCAGGTGTTGGCTGTCTTGACTGAGCAACTTGGGGGCCATTCATCCACATTGTGGCTGGTGGATGTCCAAAAACGCACGGCGCATCTGCACTCGGTGTGCCAGGACGGTCGCGTAGTCGTTGCGGAGGAGTCCGATCATCCCAATGCGCGCGAGCCTCGGTGTTGGTCGAGGGGAGATTCTTTTTGGCTCGCGCTCAAGCTGAAACGCCCCTTTCTCCAGAATGATGTGGTCAACGATCCGCAGCTGAGGTTCACTCCCGAGCAGCGAGCCCGTTTTGCCGCCCTCGGTATTCGTGCGCTCTTATTGGTGCCCCTGGTTTTCGGTGACGAGCTTAACGGTTTGCTTTCCGTGCGAATGACGGAGGATCGCCAGCTGGACGAGGAGGACTTGGAGTTTGCCCGCTCATTGGCTCAACAAGCAACCTTGGCCATTGAGCTAGCCAAGTTCGCTGAGCAAGCCAAACAGACCGCCCTTGCCGTTGAAAAAGAAAGAGCTGCCCGAGAGCGTGCAGCCGAACTGACAAAAGCTAATGAAGCGCTTCGCGGCTGCCTTGACGCGTTAGCCTCCGTCCCTGAGTTGGATGAGTTCCTCGGGCAGGTCATGGCGGCCATGACGCGACAACTCGGTGCCGCGTCGTCCATTTTACGACTGCGCAACTTCGAACAGAATGCTCTCACCCTAGATCTGGTTTTTCAAGAGGGTCGGGTGATGACGCCCGCGGAAGCGAAGTACCCGCCAAATTTGCGAATCCTTCCGCTGGATGAGCGACAG
>JAFAIO010000256.1 GCA_019236675.1 Verrucomicrobiota bacterium | reverse complement strand
TCAGCCCATGAGTCTGGTGCGTGGAAGAGCGCAGCGGCCCGTCACAAAAATAACTGGATGGGCTTGATGACTCGGTTTGGCAGTAAGCGGTTTGCCACCTCTGAGCAATCGATCTTTTACGCAGCTGAGCTCCTGAATCGTCGACCATTCAAGGGTCACAATACTCTCAGCGAGCTCGCCTCGATCTACTGCGCTACCAATCCCAGCTATTGGAGACAGTCCGTGCTGAAGTGGGAAAGAATGTTGGTTGGCCGATAGTTGCGCGTGCAGTCGTGCAACGGATGGGACCCACGAGACTGATGGGACTTAAGTGCTTGCGCGAGGTCTCATTAGTCCCCTGTGTCCCATAAGTCCCATCCGAGCCGCTCCCTGAGCGCCCCTGCGTCTCTGACAGGCTCTTATAGCCCAGGTATGATGTTCCGCAGCGCCCGAGCTTGGCGTTCGCTCACCTCGATTTGGGTGTTGGTGGGATCATCCATAATCAGCATGAAAGCGCTGCGCGCGGCCGGCCGGATCTCTTTTACCCGGCGCAAATTCACCAAAGATGAGCGATGCGCCCGAAAGAAGCTGAGCTCGGTCAAGCCCTGTTCCAGTTCGCTAATTTGATAGTTTACCCAAACCGTGTCGTTATTAGTGCGTGCGCGCACAATCCCATGATCGATGAAAAAATAGAGGACATCGGCGGGATCAAGAAGTAGGAACCGGTCCAGTTTTCGGGCGACGATCTGTTGAAAATTTCTAGGGACGCCGGCGCTGAGACGATGAATTTGATCGGCCACTTGGGCGCGGTCCTCAGCAAATTGATGTAATCGCCACGCGCGCTCCACCATCTCTCGGAGGCGTTCCGGTTCGATCGGTTTCAACAAATAAGCGATCGCGTTGGCGTCGAATGCCGCCAGGGCGTGTTCATGAAAACCGGTGACAAAAATAATCAGTGGTAACGTCAGATCGGCCGGCAAGGCTTTGAGGGTTTCGAAGCCGTCTAGCCCCGGCATCTGTACATCCAGAAACACTAAGTCCGGCCGCAACCGTTGAATCTCGGCCACCGCTTCAAGACCATCTTTAGCTTCACCGATAACCTCTACGTGCTCTTCGTCCTTCAGCAACCTGCGCAGTCGCAGGCGGGCGTTTGGTTCATCATCAATAAGCAAAGAGCGCAACTTTTTCATCGAGCGCTAAACCCGCACAACAGCCGCTGCTTCCCCTCGAGGCTGATTTTTTCGAGTGATCGGAATCAGGATCTGTGCGCGTGATCCTAAGCGGGGCACACTTTCAAAGCTGAATTGTGCCTTGCCGCGGTAGACGGTTTGCAATCTCTCTTCTACATTCCGGAGCCCAAGCCCGGTGGAATCCCGGCCGGGAAACTTCTTAGTGACATTCGCGCCAACCCCGTTGTCCTCGACCGTGAGCTCCAGGTGTTCGCTCAGTTGACGGGCTCGAATGGTCAAGAGATTCTCACCTACCTTTGGCCCTAAACCGTGTTTGAGCGAGTTCTCCACCAAAGGTTGGAGGATGAAAGTCGGAATCGCCAGGTGCGAGGTCGGTTCCTCAATTTCGAAGTTTACCTGCAACCGATCCCCAAACCGGACTTTTTCGATCTCTAAATAGGTCTGTAGGAATGATATCTCTTCGTTAACAGAACTGAATGGTCGATCGTGATAGGTCAAGACATGTCGAAAGATCTTCGACAATCGAATGATCATTTCCTCAGCGGCTTCCGGCTCCGCTGAGATGAGAGCCGCGATACTGTTTAGAGAGTTGAATAAAAAGTGTGGATTTATTTGGGCGCGAAGAGCGCGCAGCTCCGCTTCCACTAGTTGCTTCACCAGGTGCGCCTCACGCCGGGCGCGCTCAATGTTTTCTTTCTCCCGATCGATTGCTTCGAGACGTCTCTCGATGGTCAAACAAATCTCACGCAGAAAATCGGTCTCAGCGTTGAATAGGGTGTGACGGCCTGCACCGGCCGTGATCACCAAGGCAGACCCTGGGTGTTTGCCACCGTTCGAAATATGAAAGATGTACTCGTGACCAACCTCACAACGGACGGCGTCATCGGATTCGCCGCCGTCATCGTCCGGACGAATAACAGCGTCGGCGATTCGCAATTTATTCTTTGCGAGCGCTCTCCCAGTTTCGAAGATCGCGTCAGCGTCTGATTCACTGGATATCGCTTCTCGAAATGACTTTAAGGCGCCGCGATAATCGGTTTGCCGGAAAATTTGGCGGTCGACTAGCCAATCGCTGACCGCCGTGACCTTGGCATACAGGACGATCGCAACCCAAATGATGATAGCAAAGCCGAGCACCGCCAGTTTCATGGAAGACGGCTCTTCGTGGACGTCTGGCCCGAACATGACGCGAGCCAGATGGGCAATCGCGAGCGCGATCAAGGCGCCTAGTAGAATCCGCAAACCTCGCTGCGCGAAGATATCGCTGAAGCGGAAGCGAGATAAGCCAAATAGTCCGCCGGCAACTAATAAAACAACGTTTAAAGGTCTGGCGACCTCAACCAACGAGTGAAGCCAGAGCGGCGCATCTCCAAAGTTCTCTTCCAGGGTGTGGACTGTCGAGAACGACATGCCCGCCAATAGCGCCGCCACTGAAATCCAGGAAAGCCATCCTCGGAGCCGGCCGGGCAAAAAGACAAATGCGCCGACCCAAAAGAACACAAGCCCGTTGTATTCCGCTGCCAGCAGCGAGTCCAGTGGGCTCGCCATCCCATATTCGGTGCGCGTTGGAAGCAATCCAGCTAGGTGAGCGATGCTCAAAATCACGGCAGATAAGGTTGCCAATCCGATTACCGCACGCCCTAGTTGGCGTCGCCAATTAGAAGAAAACGGGCCTTGAGCCCAGAGCCCAAGAATCGTCACCGGCCATGTGACCGCGGCGACGAAAGCGAAGTCTATAGCCAGAACGACTACCGGTGATTGAAACGACTGGCTAACGCTGTACGCGACCTGCGCAATACAGGCGCTCACTGTGAAGGTCAGTGTGCAGATTGAGAAACCAAGACGAACAGCACGTTGCTCTTCGCTCGGACGCAGCGCCAGGATCAATAACAGGGTGGAAAGCGTGGCGCCGACCCCAAAACTGAAGCACTTCTGGATTGTGTTGGGATCATTGCCCAGTGCGAGAGCGAGAAATAAAAGGTGCTGAGGGCTCATCAATGTGATGCCGATCCGTCCGGCGATGTCTCCCGGGCAAACAATTAGGCCGGTCTAGCGCATTGACTCAATAAATTATTTGTGGCCCCTTCCCGTCGAGTTTGTGCGCGAATCCAGCGAAAAAGCCGCCATCGGCGTTTGCCCGAAAGAAGGAACGGATTTCGTTCTCGAGGAACCTTTTTGTTTTTCATAACAGCGTATTGATCCTGAGCGTAAGACCCTGGCTCCCGCCATCAATCGATACGGAGCGAACGCGGACTCGCGTGTATCGAGCGCGGGCCGCGAGTTCGTGAACGCGTGAGTGGCGAAAGGGCGAGTGGGCGAGTGGGCGAATGGGCGACACGGCGATACGGCGATACGGCGATACGGCGATGGAAAACGGAGGATTGGCGGGGCGAGGCTCCCGAAAGACCTAAAAATCTGACCAGCGTTTTGAACATCCCGGCGCCGAGGTGCTGCTCAAGTCCGGAAATCGCGCCGAGGCGTTGGTTATTCGCGTCCTCGAAGTAAGCGTACACGTCAGGGAACCGGCTTGGCGCGCTCCCTGGCCTACTAACTCTCCGGGCGTCGAATCACCTTTCCCTCCGGTAAATGGTTCAGGTCTTTCGGGAGCCTCGCCCCACCAACGCCGAATTCCAAACGCTGCGTTCGACCGCCAAATCGCATCGCTCATCCGCTTTCTAACGCGCCGGTCCTGAATCGCTGGTTTCCACAGAGTCGACGCTTTTCATTCTCGGCTATGAGACCCCAGGAGGCGCAAGCGGTTTCGAGTGTCGGGCCGGCGCAGGAACCCTCAAAGCAGACACGAGCAGGCCGTACGAATTGGATCCGGATCATACTCGCTGCAGCCGGCATTGCCACGGCTAGCTCAGTAGCGGGAGTGCTTGTCTATGATTGGTATTTCGACTCCGTCATTGTTGGCTTGTCATCCTCTCTGCAGCCAATTTCCGACGCGTTCCATCAACTCGGCGGTAGCCACGTAAGGCAGGCGTCACCTCCAACAACAAATTGATTATGAATGCGCTTTTAGAGTTCGACGAAAAGGAGTTCTGGATCCAACTCTTCTCGGTCGTAGCCCGTCGAGTGGAGAGGACAGAAGACGAGGACACCGCTGCAATCCCCGCGGCGTGTGCCGTCTCACAGCCGCGGGACGAGGCCGTCGCGCCTCGCATGAGACTCGGCGCACAATAGTTAATAGCCTATTGCCAAGATTGTCGCGACAGGTTCCGCCTTGGCTATCGGCTATTGGCTATTCGAAGCGAGCTTCAAGCGAGCCTTCGCCGCCCAATACTTGGTAAGCCTGGCAGCCTGCAAGATCAGCAGCCAACCCAATAGCCATCGCGAGACGTACCAATGACCTTTGCCGGCGATCGATTGATGATAAATCAGCACCGCAGCTCCAACGTACGCTAACCGGTGCAACCATTTCCAACGTTTGCCACCTAGCTGGCGAATCGACCAATTATTACTGGTTGCAGCTAGCAGCACGAGTATGGCGAGCCCGATCAAGCCAAACCAGGTAAACGGTTTGGTAAAGCTCTGAAGAAGGTCGTCCCAGTCGCCTTGATAAAGCACGTGACAGGAGAAATGGATTAAGCCGTAAACACAGGCGGAGACACCGATGTACCGCCGATGGCGGTTTAACGCGTTAATGATGGCCGAACGCGGGAACAACACCCGCAATGGACTCAAACTTAGGACAGCGCCCAAAGTCCAAATAGCAATTTCACCCGACACATGCAGAAGCCGTTCAATCGGGTTAGCTCCAAGCTGATCGGTTAAGGCGGGAATAACGAGAAACCAGACGCCAATGCCAACCAAGAGCGCCAGAGCCACCAGCTTATTGCCCAAGATCCGTGCGACGACGTTCATGCCACCCTAAATCCGATCGCGGAAAGAAAAGCCGAACCGCAGCCCCGAAATTCTCCGGGGTGAAACGAACGCAGATGTACGCAGATAAAAACCTAAACCGTGAAGGATCACGCATGGATACGAATCGATAATAACCGCGAATGCACGCGAATTGACGCGAATGGAAACTTTTTCCCCTTCCGGCTACGACAGACTCCCAGGACACGAACCATCCGCGGTCGAATTCTTCGGGCAAACAAAACTCAATTTAATTCGGGTCCATTCGCGGTTTAGTCTTTATCTGCGTAAATCTGCGTCTATTTTCACCCCGGAGAATTTCGGGGCTGCGGTTGAGGTATTCGATTCGCGGCTAAAAGTTCTTCTTCAGGTCCAATCCGGTGTACAGCGCGGCCACTTCCTTCTCGTAGCCGTTAAACTTCAGGGTCGGTTGTCGCCCCCCAAAGAAACCTGCGCCGATGACTCGTTCCGTCTTTTGGCTCCAGCGAGGGTGATCGACTTCAGGGTTCACGTTTGCGTAAAACCCGTACTCGTTCGGCGCCATTCCGTTCCAAAGCGTCTTCGGTTGGTTTGCCACGAAGTCGATATGCATCAATGACTTGGCGCCTTTAAAGCCGTACTTCCAAGGCACAACCAACCGGATCGGCGCGCCATTCTGGTTTAACAATGGCTTGCCGTAGATACCGGTGGCGAGGAAGGCCAACTCGTTAGTGGCTTCGGCGAGCGTCAGCCCCTCCGTATAGGGCCAAGGAAAGTCTTGCGACTGCTGTCCCGGACAATTCTTAGGATCTAAAAAGGACGTGAATTGGAGAAATTTCGCTTCGGGCTTGGGTTCTGCCATCGTCACTAACTTGGCCAAAGGGAAACCATCCCAGGGGATCACCATCGACCAGGCCTCTACACATCGGTGCCGATAGTTTCTCTGCTCGATCCCGCCGATCGTTTTTACTAAGTCATTGACGTTGTACGTACCTGGTTTTCCGCATAAGCCACCAATCTGGATTGTCCAAGGCTCGGTCTTCCAACCCTGATTAGCGTTCACTTTGGGATCACCTTTATCGAGGCCCCATTCGTAAAAGTTATTATAACCGGTAACGTCGTTGTACGACGTCAGCTTAACTCCAGCCAAGCTGTAGCCACCATTTAGCGAATCCGGAAACCCGAAGGTGGCAGCCCGACTAACGGCTGGCAGTGCCACACTGGCGGCAAGTCCCAGACCAAACGCCTTCAAAAACTTGCGCCGGCCAAGATATTGGGACTCGGGTGTTACCGCAGAATCAGGTAACTGCCAGGAATGTTTTCTATTGATATGCATGCGGATCTATAAGTTTGAGATGCCAAAGCGCCTCGATTATTCCCTGGCCCCGCCGACCCCGCCTCCCTTGCATGCCCTGCCAAACACCAGAGAGAATAATTCTCTCTGTGTTCTCTGTGTCTCTGTGGTGAACCCGGCCCCCGACCGAATCATCCTCGCTTCCTTGCGTCCTCCAACGCAGCGGCGAGATCCCGGACACCGCGTCGAATTTCGTTGGGCGTGCTGGCTGCAAATCCCAGTTGTAGCCCTTTTCGTGTTGGCTGGCCACGGTCATACCAACTCAGCGGAATCACTTCGACCTTTCGAACCGCTGCTGCTTTCGCAGCCGTCTCCTCGTCAATTCTTGCCCCCAACCAGCCCACGGTCTGTAGACCGGCTTCAATACTTGAAATTTCGAGCAAGCCTCCCAACTTTTCCCGGGCGCTTTCCAGAAGCACCGACAAACGTTCCGAGTAAACTTCGCGCATACGCCGAAGATGCCTACCCAAATGGCCCTCGCTGATGAAGTCACAGAGCACAGCTTGGTCAAGCACCGGCGCATGCCGATTGGTTACGGCTTTAGCGCTCTGGAAAATGGGTACTAAATCCGTGGGTACGACCAAATACCCTAATCGCAGCGACGGAAACAGCGTTTTGCTGAAAGTTCCTGCGTAAAGCACTCGCCCACCCCGGTCGAGTCCCTGTAATGCCGGTACGGGACGCCCCGAATAGCGATATTCGCTGTCGTAATCGTCTTCGAAAATTAGAGCATCCGATTGTTCCGCTAACTCCAATAACTGTAGCCTCCGCGGCAGGCTCATCGTAATGCCGAGGGGAAACTGATGTCCCGGAGTGACGTAAATAAGACGGGCCCCTCTCAAACTGCGACGGTCCAAAACGATGCCTTCATCGTCTACCGGCGCAGGAACCATCTGAGCGCCGATAGCCTCAAACACACAGGAGGCCCCGACATAGCCAGGATTTTCCAGGCAAAGCCGATCGCCCGGATTCAGAAATAGCCGGGCAGTCAAATCCATGGCTTCCTGCACACCGGAAACGATGACGATCTGCTCGAAACTGCATCTAACGCCACGCGACGTGCGGAGATAGTCGGCGATAGCCTCTCGCAACGGCGGGTATCCTAAAGGATGGCAGCCCAACAACAGAGTTGCGGTGGCCGTTCTTACCCTGCGGGCTGCAATCCTGGCCCATAGCGTCGTCGGAAACAGATCCAACGCCGGAATGTAAGCGCGAAATGCCCGGCTATGGCGAACGTCCAACCCGGGGAAAAACTGTAAACGGCGAGCGTACTCCGAGAGATTTCGCTGGGCTCTGCGGCCGCCGTTGCGAAACGCTCGCAATTCCGATCTCGCCGTGGTGACCTGTAATAATTGCTCAGGTAGAACTTTGCTGACATAGCTCCCCGAACCGATGGTCCCTTCGACATAGCCTTCCGACTTAAGCTGCTCGAAGGCGGTTACGATCGTACCTCTCGAGAGCCGGTACTGAGAAGCGAGGTCGCGGCTACTGGGTAGACGGCTACCGGGTCGCAACCGGCCCTCCAGAATCTCCGTTCGCATGGCTGCGTAGAGCCAGCGATAGGCCGGCGTTCCAGGCTCCTGTGCGGGCAGCATCAGCTCAAAAGCAGTCACTCTCTTAGGCATAAAAGTGGTTCACTCAGTTTAGCAAAAATGGATCTACCGAGAGGGCCAACTTAAGTTAGATCTGCTCCTATGCACGAGGCACTTATCACCCGGTAAACCGATGAGCGATCAAACCTCGACTGACGCCGTTTCTTCAAAGCTGACTCTGCGGCAACGCCTTGCTAAATGGGAGCCACTCGCGATGCTTTATGCCCGCCTGGCATTGGGCGCTGCGTTCTTGTCCGCGGTAGCAGCTCGTTTTGGTTTCTGGGGAGAAAATACCGGTCCTGATAGCTTCAAACATTTTATCGAATACACGGCGGAAGTTAATTCCTTCATGCCGGCATTCACGATTCCGTTTCTGGCCTGGGCCGCTACGATCGCAGAAACCTTCCTTGGCATTACTTTAATTCTAGGAATCTGGACCCGCTTTGTGGCGCTCGCGGCAGCGACCCTGCTGTTTTTGTTTGGCGCCGCCATGGCGATTTCATTCGGCATCAAATCACCGCTAGACTATTCAGTGTTTTCCGCATCCGCCGGAGCGTTAATATTAGCCGTATGCCAGTTTCGAAAGGCACGAGGTAACCTATGAGCGAGCTTAGAAATCTATTTCACCACAGAGACACAGAGAACACAGAGGGAAAGATCCGCAGATTACTCAGATTTCAGTCTTAGGTCTGACTAGGCGTGCGGCGAAAAGAAGCCGCTGGGCCAGCTAACGAGGTGTAATCATCGCACCCGCGAGACAAGGCCTTTAAACGTAGTCTGCGAAGTCTGAGAATCGCTAATCTCCGTGTTTCTCTGTGTCTCCGTGGTGAAATTTTCGCGTGCTGCCGACTTCCCGGCGGGTAACGGAAATCTTCGTCTTCTGCAACAGCAAATGGTTGAATCCAGGTTGGCATACGGATAACGATAGGTGATCCTAGAGTGGTAAGCCTTTGTGCCCGCGGTGGAAGGCGCCAACCGAAGCCCTGTCCGGTAGGGGACATGTTGGATTTTGCCCGCGAAGCGGCTATACAGAACAGCCCTGGGCTATAATCTATAGCCGCTTCGCGGTAAACTCCGAACCGGCCTTAGGGCCGGTATGCCGTCAGTTCAGGGCCACTTTCAATTCGCGATGGCTCCCGAATGAATTATCAGAGAGCAGCGAGCCGCCTTGAAGATCGATCCGTCGCATCTCCTGACGGGGTAATAAAAGGGTAGTCTCTTTAACTTTCGGGTTGGATTCGCCGCCGCGCTCGATTTTCACGGAAAGATTCGAACGAGAATCTGAGATCTGTAAGCGCCAAGTCCAATATTTGCCATCTCGATAAGACTCGGTAACGCCATCATCTTCAAAGCACTGGCACTCGAAGTGGCCCTCATCTCGAAGCGGGAAAAGGAGAAATCCGCGTTCATCGGCCGGCTTCGCGAAGTGCTGGTCTGCGAGGTTCAGAGGAATCACGCAGCCAGCCTTAGCCAATAGAGGTGGACGATCCCAGGGAGCGGCCAAGACGACATGTTCACCGCCGGTATAATAGTCGCCGATCCAGAAATCGTACCAGCCACTCCCCGCGGGCAAGTAAACCTGGCGGGCCCGCTGACCGGGTTCGACAACCGCCGCAACTAGGAGATTGGGTCCAAGCAACATCTCGTCGTTTTCGAAGTAGCAGCGCTCGTCTGCCGGGAAATCGTGAAAGGTTGGCCGAATGATCGGCTCATAATCACGATGCGCACGCCAGAGCAAGTCGTACAGATAGGGGATTAAACGATACCGGAACTTGATCAGTTCCCGAATATAAGGTGTGATTTCCGGATACATCCAGGGTTCATTGGCGGTTTGATCATCGTTCCACGAATGGATGCTGAACCGCGGCAGGAAGATGCCGAATTGAACCCAACGTAAGAGCAGCTCGGGCTCGGGAGCGGGACCAGAAAAACCACCGATATCGTGTCCCAGGTTGGATATCCCGGAAAGCGCGAGCCCAATCCCCATCTTGATGTTGTAACGCAGCGTCTCCCAAGAAGTGTAGTTGTCACCGGACCAAGTCTGAACGTACCGCTGCATACCAGCCGCGCCGGAACGAGTCACTAGGAAGGGGCGTTTCTCGGGCGCAAATTCTCGCTGGGCATCCCGAGACGCGCGCATCATAAGAAGCGTTTGCAGCGGCTTACATTCTACGGCTCGTCGCGGTTTACCAAAATGATGGATTAGCGCCTGCTCAGTCCATATTTCGAACTCGTTATTGTCATTCCAGGTGGCGGTGACGCCGTACTTTAACAACGACTCAGTGATCCGCGATTTCCACCACGCGACCGTCTTTGGATTGGTAAAGTCGAGATAGGCGCCGACTTCATCCCAGAATTGCACCATAGTCGGCTTTCCGTCTTGATCGCAGATGAAGAGTCCTTCGGCCTCGGCTTCACTAAAACGAGGATGGTCCCGCAACAGGCAGGGCTTGATGTTAGGGCAAAGATGGACTCCGTGATCCAAATACCGTCGGACAAACGCTTCGGGATCCGGGAACTTACTGCGGTCCCAATTGAACACATAGCGTTTACCCTTTATTGAGGTGTAACCAGAAGAGAGATGAAACGAGTCGCAAAGAATATCGTGTTCCTGACAGCGCAATAAAAACTCATCCATTCGCTCTTGCGCGTTGGGGGCGTCCGTATAGGACATAGTTGAGCCTGAATAACCCAGACTCCATTTTGGGGCGAGTGCCGGCCGGCCGGTTAACCAGGTGTAACGCCGAACAACCTCCGCCAAGGTAACACCGGCGATAAAGTAATAGTCTAAATCCCCGTGATCAGCGACGAAATAACGATAATGACCATGGTAGTTATCCAGTTCGCGCCCGAGATCGAAAGTGCAATCGGACAGCGTATCGTAAAAGAGGCCGTAAACCACCTTGGTCTGACTTTTCCAAGTTAGGTAGTAAGGAATGTGTTTATATAAAGGATCAGTGGTTCGGGCGTTATAGCCCATCGCGTCCAGATTCGTCAGCCGGTAACTTTGCCCGACCCGGTTAGTCGCGCCCGCTCGTTCGCCCAGGCCAAAATACATTTCATCCGGCTCACGCTTCACATAGTGATAAGCTCGGCTATCCCACCAGCCGAAGTTATAGTTCTGGGTAGCCCGATCAGCCGCAGCAAATCGCCAGATCCCATCCTGGAATATCTCCCACCGGCAATAAAGTCTCTCTAACTGGATTGTGAGACGAACCCGGTTAGTCGTAATCCGAAGCTTGTCCGGGTTTTGCTCAAGTTGATATGGCGGTAAGGTGAATCCCCCAAGATCAAATCGGTCCCGGCCTTCGAGCGGCACGTCCTCTAGACCGGGCGCTATGGCCCAGGTGCGAGGGAAGTTGAGCACACCACCCGGCAACACCGTGACGCGCACAATATCTTCCTCCAGAATGAAAAGATGGACCACGTGACCCTCATCACTTCGAAGGGTAATTCGGGCGCCAGCGTGCTCCGTGATTCGAAACAGCGGGATATTAGCGAGTGACATTTTCTACTCCTGCGGCTCTACCGCTTGTGTCTTATCGGGTCTTTATGGTGAATTAGCTTGTCGTCTGAGCTTTGCGTCCGCGCAGTAACACGATCACGATAGTTGCTCCCACCAAGTCAAATACTGCCAGACAAGCGAACAGCGGCCCGTACCCAATTGTGCTGACCAGTGCGCCAACCACCAACGTGAAGAGCAAGCCGCCAGTCCAGGAAGCAGTACCGGTAAAACCATTGGCTGTCGCGACTTCATGCGCGTCGAAAACATCAGCACTCAAAGTATTTAGCAGGGCTGAGATCATTTGATGGGCAAACCCGCCGATGCAAAAAAGGGCGATGGCAACGTAAGGGTTTGCGGCTAAGCCGATCGATCCCGGACCAATCATTAGGATCGCGCCTAACACAATGCCGGCAATTCTGGAATCAATGAGTTTGATCCGGAAAAACTTCATCAATAAAGGAGACAAATAGCCGCCGAAGATTCCGCCAAGGTCAGCAGCCAGGAAAGGTAACCAGGCAAATATCGCGATCTCTTTAAGGTCCATGTGGCGTTCCTTGGCCAGATAGAGCGGAATCCAAAAGTTGAAGGTTTGCCAGGCGGGCTCGGCCAAGAAACGGGGAAGTGCTATACCCCAAAATCGCGAGGAGGACAAAATCTTGCTGACCGACGGAGGTTTCCTTTCTTCCGCCGTGACGACTTTATCCGGTTCTTGACCCTTGATGATGTACGAACGCTCGTTTTCACCCAGCAACCAGTGTTTGTTAGGCGATCGATAAAAAAGCCACCATAGTGCCGCCCAGATAAAACCGAGGCTGCCTGTCACTACAAACGCCATTTGCCAGCTGGACTGCACTAAGACCCAAACCACCAGTGGCGGCGCTAACAAAGCGCCGAGGGAAGTCCCAGCGTTGAAATAGCCGACCGCGACCGAGCGTTCTTTAGCAGGAAACCATTCCGAGATCGCCTTGATACCCGCGGGGATCGCGGAAGCTTCGCTCAAACCTAGTAGCCCGCGAAAGAAAGCCAATGAACCCCAGCCTCCGGCAAATGAGTGCAGTACATTAAAAAGAGACCAGGCCAAGGCGAACAAAGCAAACCCGAGTTGGAGGCCCAGAAAATCGAGGATGAAACCGCAAACCGCCTGCATGACAGTGTAGCCAAGCTGAAATGCTAAGACGATGTACGAATACTGTTGATCGGAGAATTCTAACCGTTTCTCGAGTTCAGGCGCCAATACCGCCAGCGAATTACGCGCCAGATAATTTATGATTGTGCCAAGGCAGATTAGCCCGATAATCCACCAGCGTAGGCCTGGGATTTTCTTCATATCAGAACTCGAGCCCGATCGACTGGTACTCAGGCTCCTTTATATCTCCCTCAATTACCAGCCTAGATTTTGCCTATGAAGAATCACTTTCTCTCCAAGGACTTTCTTCTATCAACCCCGACGAGCCAAAAACTGTACTTTGAATTAGCCCAGAACCTTCCTATCTTCGACTACCATTGCCACATCCCGCCTGCAGAAATCGCCCAGAACCGGCGATTCGAAAATCTGACGCGGATCTGGTTAAACGACGGTAGATACGGCGATCATTACAAATGGAGAGCGATGCGGGCGCATGGAGTGCCTGAACGCTATATCACCGGTGACGCCGGCGATTACGATAAATTCCTCGCTTACGCCAAGACCGTTTCTGCCACGATCCGCAACCCGCTCTATCATTGGACCCATCTCGAGCTGCAACGTTATTTCGATATCACGGAGCTTCTCGACGAGGCGTCTGCCCCTCGGATTTGGGAACAAGCAAACGACCACCTTCAACATCTCTCGGCGCAGCGGATCATCGAAAAATTCAAGGTCTCTGTGATCTGCACCACCGATGATCCGACGGATGATTTGGAGCACCACCAAAGCATCCGAGCCGGCGATTTATCAGCCCGGGTGTATCCTACCTTTCGTCCTGACAAAGCGTTCGCCGTCGACCAGGTGGAATCGTTTAACCAGTGGACCGATCGCCTGGCAAAGGTCAGCGGTTCGGCGTGTCATGACTTTTCGGAATTTCTGGATGCGCTGCGGAACCGGCACCGTTTCTTTGGTGATCAAGGCGCCAGGTTATCCGATCACGGTATTCCGTATTGCTATTCGGCGGCGTGCGACGAATCCGAGGCGGGCGCGATCTATTCACGAGCCCGATCTGGGATGGCCCCGGCCGACAACGAAACGCTCAAATTCAGAAGCTTCCTGTTACGATTTTTCGGTGAGCTGGACGCGGAAGCGGATTGGACCAAGCAGCTACATCTGGGAGCGCTCCGCAACACGAACACCCGAGCTTTCAAACAACTTGGCCCAGACACCGGATTCGACTCGATGGGTGATTGGCCGCAAGCGGAGCCATTGGCCAGATACCTGGACCAGTTGGAATCGGTGGGAAAACTGCCGCGCATGATTCTCTACAATCTCAACCCGAACGATAATTATCTTCTGGCCACAATGGTCGGCAATTTCCAGAGCGGCACGGCTCCCGGGAAACTACAGTTCGGCACGGGCTGGTGGTTTCTGGATCAAAAAGAAGCCATCGAATGGCAACTGAATGCATTATCGAATTGCGGTCTGCTTTCTCATTTTGTCGGTATGTTGACTGACTCCCGCAGCTTAATGTCGTACCCTCGTCATGAGTATTTCCGGCGAGTGCTCTGCGATGTTCTGGGCCGCGAAGTCGAGCGAGGCGAGATCCCGAACGATGACGTTTTGTTAGGCAATTTGGTGAGAGGAATCTGCTTCGAGAATGCCAAAGGATATTTCGGATTGAAGTGTGGCGACGCCCAATCGTAATCGTCCTCGTCGTCGATTTGGTTCCGCAGCAATCACATCGTCGCAGGTCCACGACGTCAGGACTTCAACGCACAACCCGTGGCAACACGCTCAAGTTCTCGAGGACGAGGACGACGACGAGTACGAGGACGATCGCAATAATGCGCGTTTACCCCGCTAGCCTCTCGTACGCCTGAACATCATCCACATCGCGAACGACGTGATCGTTCTCCATCTCAATCGCGTATACCTTTTCCGGATAACGCTTGATCACACCCTTACAGCCCACGTCTCCGACAATTCCCAAGATTGAGTCCCGAAGCGAGGCATCCAGCATCACCGGATTTCCGCGTTCTCCTTTAAAAAACGGGACCACGATCGTTTTATTCTCCAATTTCGCGGCTGCGAAACCCTCAATGATCCGATCCACATCTGCAGGTTCGAGCAGAGGCTGATCTGCCAGATAGATCATAATCGCTTCGGCTTGGGGAGAGACGGCCTGAACGCCAGCTCGAACCGATGTGCTGAGCCCTTCGCGATAATCGGGATTTTTGATCAGATGAACCCGGGGGCTTTGAGCTAGGCCGGCGTAACCCTCAAGTTGATCCCAGACCTTTTCGGATTCGTGCCCCAAAACCACGATGATCTCGCCAACCATCGATGCCAACAACGTATCGACTGCGTGGACAACGAGCGGTTTGTCCCGAAAAGTGAGAAGCAATTTATTGCGACCCATCCGGGTTGACATTCCGGCGGCCAACACAACAGCCGAGACCATTAGTGGCCCTTCGATTCGGTCGAAATCGTGGCCGGAAGCCCAGGCGCATTCAACTCGTGATCGGATTGATCGAGATTTGCTTCGGGCTGGCGGACCACCGCGGTTTCGGCCATTGGCTGGCCGGTGCCGCCGCGGCGTACCGCTACGATTTCGCTCATGATGCTGAGAGCGATTTCCTCCGGCGTTTGCGCGCCGAGGCTCAATCCCGCCGGCGAACGGACTTTGGCCACGTTCTCGTGCGGCATTCCCGCGTCTTCCAGGTATTCAAATATCAGTTGGGACCGGGTGCGGCTGGCTACTAGAGCGACGTATGCCGCCTGACTATCGATCGCTTTCTTGAGCGATAAATGATCGCCTTTGTGATGCGT
>JAFAIO010000199.1 GCA_019236675.1 Verrucomicrobiota bacterium | reverse complement strand
CGCTGAAGTTGAATCCTTTGAGTCTTGCCGCGCTCTTGTTTCGACGGAGAAACGACTGGGATCTTCAGACTATGGTCCCCTCTAGCCGGGTGCTATCGATGACCCAGGCCGAAGCCGGATTGCGCGGGACCAAGGCCGTCCGGCTTTTCGCTTGGCTGATTTACGAGCTTTTGAGCGGGCATGCGCTACCTCGAGCCAGATCAAGGAGCTATGTCCCCTTGGCCAGTTTGGACCAAGCAGGGAACAGTCTCCTGCAGCAGGCTTGTATTGCCTCGGCTCCGGAACCAGCGTTCCGCGACTGCCAGGATTTTTGGGACGCTTTGAAACCGGCGCTTGCACAGAGTGGCCGTCGAGTCCCGTCACCGCAACCGCGCTTTTCTTTACCGCCTGATCCTCAGCCGGCACGAAAAGCGAGCGTACCGTCTGTCCACGCTGCCGGCACGCCGCCGCTCCCACCCGGCGACGATTCTCTCTCGACACTTAAAAAGCCGGCGCAATCATTGCCTGAGCCAGCCGTTTCCAGATCAAAAGGTGCGAGCAGCCGGCGCCGGCTGCTGATAACGACTGCTCTCGTCGCAGCGGCGGCAATGACCGCTGCGATCATTCTGGCTCCCTTGCTTCGTTTTGGGTCAGAACCAGTAAAACCGACGCCGCCGCCGGCGCCGACCCCGCTGCCAACGCCCACTCGGACACCAACGCCCACTCAGACGCCAACGCCGGCGCCGGCTCCGAACAACGAACAGTTGGCTCAAGCTACTTTTCAGAGAGGACTTGATGCGAGTACTAAAGGGGATTATCAGGCGGCAGTCACCGCTTATACGGAAGCCATTCAGCTTAAACCCGAGTACGCCGAGGCTTTGAACAACCGAGGCTGGGCTTATAATAGTTTAAAGGAGTCAAAAAAGGCGGTTGCCGATTTTACGGAAGCGATCCGGCTAAGGCCCGAGTACGAGGAGGCATATAGCGGGCGAGGCTCAGCCTATTCTGACTTGAAAGAAAATGAAAACGCGGTGAACGACTGCACCGAGGCCATTCGGCTCAAGCCCGATGATGGCAGGGCGTACGTAACTCGTGGCGACGCCTACCATGATTTGAGTAAAGCGAGCAATGCTATCAGCGATTACACCGAAGCGATTCGGCTTAGGCCTGACCGCGCTCCTGCGTATTTCAAACTGGCCATTGTGTACAGCGGCCAAACCAATTACCAGAAAGCGGTCACCGCCTATTCGGACGCGATCCAGCGCCAGCCTAATTTCCCGGAAGCATACTACGGTCGAGGTCGAGGGTATGCCGAGCTGAAACAGTATGAAAAAGCGATCAGCGATTACACCGAAACGATCGACCATTTCGCCGAAAAGACCGGCCTCAACCCCGATTTAGAGACGGTGTACTCCAGCCGGGCCTCGGCCTATGAAGCATTAAAACAGTGGCCGGAGGCCATCCGCGATCGTACGGAAGCGATTAAGTCAAATCCCAAATCCACGAGCGCATATTACGCCCGCGGCGACGTGTATTATAACGACGGCCAATATGAGCTTGCCATCGGCGATTACATCCAAGCGATGCAACTTGAATCCAACCGCGCTCCGGCCTACTTCAAACTGGCCCTGGTGTATAACCGGCAAGGGGATTATGAGAAAGCGATCACCAATTATTCGAACGCTATCCAGTCCGAGCCTAAGTTCACAGAAGCGTACTACAATCGAGGTCTTTTGCATGCCAAGCTGAAAGAGTATGACTCAGCGATCAGCGATTACACTGAAGCTATCCGACTTAAAGGCAATGATCCTGATGCATACGATAGTCGGGGCGACGCTTATGAAAAGCTAGGTCGCACCTCGGAAGCGGCAAAGGATCACAAGAAGGCAAAGGAGTTAAGGGAAGCAGCAGCTTCAAAAAGTCCGTCCCCGACCCCCTAGTCCCTAAAGTTCTTAAAACTCAGTGCTACCCCGAAGTCTTTTCGTCGCAAGAGCTGGATGACCATTTGCAGGTCATCCTTCTTCTTTCCTGAGACTCGGATCTGACGATCCTGCAGCTGGCACTGCACATGTAATGCCTCTGCTTTAATCGCTTTGGTGATCTCTTTAGCCTTATCGCCTTCCAGACCTTGTTTAATATGAATTTCCTGGCGGGCATGCCCCAAGGGAGAGATGGCCGGGTCCTTCCGATCTACGTTACGCAGATCGACGCCGCGTTTGGCGAGCTTTCCCACCATGATCTCCATCAATGATCGCAGTCTGGCAGCATCTTCGGCCGTTAATTCAAGCACGTCGGGGCTGGTTCGTTCGATCGTGGCTTTGCTGTCCTTGAAATCAAATCGGGTACTCAGCTCTTTCTTCGCTTGGTTGAGCGCATTGTCGATCTCTTGCTTGTCGACTTCCGAGACGATGTCGAACGAGGGCATTTCTCTAAATAGCCCGTGGTGACGCTATTTAAAGGGGAAAGTCAGGGGGCCAGGGACAGTTTAGTAAGCAGTGAGCAGTAAGCAGTAAGCAGTTTAGGAGCTGGGAGCTAGGAGGCGCCCCTGGGGCGTGTCGACGGTTCGGGATTCCAGCGGATCTTTCGCGCCGCTGCCGGACGGGACTAATGGGACTTATGTGGCAGATCATGGGAATTTCATGAGTCCCATCGGCTCGCAGCGTCTATCGCACTCTGATGCCCCTAACCCCACACGCCCCTCCTTGCTCCTAGATTCTAGCTCCTAAACTGCTAACTGCTAACTGCTTACTGCTTACTGCTTACTGCTTACCTCCCCCAGCCGCTCCCGCACGAACAATGCGATCTGCTCGGGCCTCGGCCGCATCGAGATGCTTCCTCTTGGTGGCTCTTCGGGCAGCTTGTCTTTACGCAGTATCTTGTTGTCTTGCCAGATCCAGGCGTCTGGGCGGAATGGGCCGACTTTTCTGGGGTCACTCCAAAAATGGATGGAGAGAATTTCGCGGGATACTGCTGCCGCCAGGTGCATCGGGCCGCTATCGACGCTGATTACGAAGGCGGCTTTGCGTAGCAGCCAGATAAGTTGTTCCAAATCGGTCAGGTTTACTAGTGAGGCTGCGTTGCGAGCGAACGAGATCGGGAAGTCGGATTTCCCAACGATAATAACGGCAATGGGAGCCAGTGCTGCGGTCAGTTGGTAAGTTTCCGCTTCGCCTAACGATTTGCCTGTTCCTCGGGAAAAAGGGTGGAGGACGACGAACTGATTCGGGAGTTCAAAATTTGGTATCGGACGGCCCTGAGGCAATCTGAATTCGATCTCCCCAGATACCTCTGCACCGGCCAGTGAAGCTAGGGCTAGGTAACGTAGCACCGCATGTTGGTCCGACGTTACCGGCGCGATCTTTTGATAAAAAACCCTGGATCCTTCGCGCGCGTCAGCTAAGCCGAGCACGACACGGCTTCCCGCGCTGCGCGAGATTAAGGCGCTACGAAGCAGGCCTTGAAAATCCAGCACCAAATCCGCGCGAAGTTTGCCCAGTTCTCGGCACCATTGCCAAAATCGGATCACTCCTTTAAGACCTCGAAAACTTCTCCGGGGAAAACGGATCACGCCTTCCAGGTCCGGGTTGTCTTCAAGGAGTGGGCTCCACTCGGTGTTGGCGACCCAATAAATTTTACTGCTAGGGAACGACTGCTTGACGAATCTCAGCGCAGGTAACGTGTGAACGATATCCCCTAATGAGCTCGGCTTGACCAGCAGAATCGTCTTCGGCGTCATCGCCCAAGAAACAGCCGCTCAGCCAGCTTTAACGGCAACCCGGCGTTTCTAATTTTTGCCTGTGCTTTCTCGATGTCGTACTTAAGACGCCGAAGGCTGACCTTCTTGGAATCAAGATCGTAGACCGCGTAGGCTGCTCGCCAATCGCCATCTCGCGGCTGACCAACGCTTCCGACGTTGATAAAATATTGCTTCTTCGGCTCGATCTTAACCTCAGTCAGCGGGAACCCCACGACAGATCCATCCTTCACAAACAGACGCGGGGAATGGGTATGACCGAAGAAGCAAACCTGCCTCTCTTGTCGTGAAAAACTCGCGGCGGCATCCAACTGATTGAGCACATAGCCCCAATCCCCAGGGCTATCCAAAGTGGCGTGGACAATCGTGAACGATTCCACGTCGGTCGTGAGAGGAAGTGAGCCCAAAAACTCTTTCTCCGCTGGAGTGAGGGTTTCCCGTGTCCATCGGATCGCTGATTCAGCTAACGGGTTGAAGGTTTCCAACGAGCATAAGCTAGAAGCATATTCGTCGTGGTTTCCCTTTACCACCGGGCAACCGAGCTCTTTTACGATTGCCAAACAGGCCTGGGGATCTGCGTTGTAACCAACAACGTCGCCAAGGCAAATGAAGCGGTCACACTTTTCTCGCTTGGCATCGGCGAGAACGGCCTCGAACGCCTCAAAGTTTGCGTGGATGTCGCCGAAAATCGCGAAGCGCATCTTTCGGACGAATATTGGTCCGAAAACGGAGAGCGTCTAGAACTTATAGCGTTTCGCGCTCACAAATGCGTTACCCAATAGCCGGCGCAAAACACAGCTAAGCTCGAATTTGGAATCCTTTTAGGCCGTCGACTGGCTCGATCGGGGTTATTACTTTTCGGCGGATGTGCGCTCGTAGATGCGAGTCTTCGATGGCCTGCAGGAAGTCCTCGATTTCTGATTCGTCTCCTTGAGCCTCCAGTTGGACCCGACCGTCGGGCAGGTTTCGGACCCAACCGGCCACGTCGTAGCCATGCGCGATTTCCTTAACCGAAAACCGGAATCCTACGCCTTGAACACGACCCTCGAAGATGACGCGTCTGGCGATCATTCTAGTAATTAGTAATCAGTGTTCAGTAGTCAGTTCCAGGAGCTAGGAGCTAGAATCTAGAATCCAGGAGCTAGGAGGAGCGTTTCGGCTGGGCGATATGTCAATGTTATCCATGGACGCTGGTACCGGAATGGGACCCATGGGCCCAATGGGTCCGGGGATGATCCCAGGTGTCAAATAATAGATGGGGATCGCGTACGGCGATGTGCCGTACGCAGCTCCTAGATTCTAGCTCCTAGCTCCTGAACTGACTACTGACTTACTGTTTACTGATTACCGTCTCAGCGTCTCCAATCGAGGGCGCCTTTTTTTACCGCGTAGACGAAGCCTACCAGCAGGATCACGATGAAGCCGACCATGCTGCCCAATATGGGCAGCGCATTATACTTGGCGACAAAATCGCGATAGACGACCGCCCACGGGTACATGAAAACGATCTCGATATCGAAAAGGATAAAGAGCATCGCTACCAGGTAGAACTTCACGCTGAAGCGAGGCTGAGCCTCGCCCTCCGGGAGCATTCCGCACTCGTAGGCGGTATCCTTGATTGCAGTTCGCTTGCCGACTCTGCCGATGAGTACGCTCAGAAATAAGGCGAATCCGGCGAAGCCGGCTGCGAAAATAACCTGAACCAGGATCGGGAGGTAATCTTGCGCCATTCCTGGGTGCTAAGTTTTTGAGACGACCGTTGCTGCGGCCTGAGCGTTCGTTGCAGCCATCGCTGCTAGAGCAGCTGCGTCCCCTTTGTAGCTTTTACCGCTCTTTTTGACTACGCCACGAGCAACCAAATTCTGAAGCTTTTCGTAAGCTCTCAAACGCAACATCTCTTCGCCGCCGCTGGCCGCGTTACGCTGCCGTAAGTTTTCATGAACGACTTCAAACAATTGTTTGAACTCGAAGGATTTCTTTTGCGACAGAACGGAGACTAGCTCTTCGGTCACGAGATCGGGTAGGCGGCGGGAGAAGGCGTTTTTCTTCTGAATAGCCATAGGGACTTCCATTATAGCATATAAAGTATTCAAAACGAGGGGAATTGGGCCGATTTTCAATAAATTACCCGTCAAAAATCGGTTGCTTTCCTGAAAATTAGCGTCAGATCAGCCCTCGATTTCCAGGTGTCGGGTGAGTCCAGCATACCAGTTGCGGGTGTGACTCATGGGACACATGGCACCTATGAGGGTACCACGGAAAGTCCCATTAGTCTCATGGGAACCATAGGTCCCATTTGTTAGCAGCGCCGACGTGTTCCTCCAACCGCTGGCGCCGAAGGGCCGCACTGGTGCGGTCAACCGATAGTAAACCTCACAAAATGTTCTGAATCCGAACGAATTTCATTGACCGGAATGGGTGTTGGTGGGTAAAAGTGGGGCATAGTGGTTCATAATGGTTGGATTTGCCATGCTGAACAATGGATCCCCTCACCTCTCAGCCGATCTTTGCCGGGGAATTCCGGCACGCGATGGACGCGAAAAATCGCGTCACTATCCCCGCGCGTTGGCGAAGCGGTGAGGTGGATGAGTTCTTTGCCGTACCGAATCCAGAGAATGGCTGTTTGATGGTGATGCCCATTGCGGTGGCGCACGAGGTCGCAGCGCGGGCCAAAAGCGATCCTAGGTTTTCGGCCCAGGATGTTCAGCGATTCATTCGACAGTTCTACTCACGAGCTCAGCACCTGACGACGGATAAGCAGGGCCGCATTATTTTGCCCGAGGAGCACTGTCGTCAGCTTGGCCTCAAAGAAGAAGTCATCTTAGTGGGCAGTCATTCGCGGTTCGAAGTTTGGAGCCCAGGGGCATGGCAAAAGATAAGGGAGGAGGACGCGCCAACGTTCCATCACATGTTGGGGGTGCTTGGAATCTGACGGAAAGAACCGGCCCGTTGGCGCAGAAAAATTGGTTCGTCCGGAGGAGAACATGATCGGTGTGCTAGAAAAAGAAGTCATGGTGCGGAACGCGGGACAGCCTAGGCCTTTCCACGAACCGGTCCTGTTAGCGGAGACTATCGCGTTGCTGAAACCGGTTCCGGGGAAGATTTTTTTTGATGCCACTGTTGGCGGAGGTGGCCATACCCGGGCTTTGCTCGCGGCCGGTGCTGACGTAGTGGCCGGGGATCAGGATCCCGAGGCGATTTCCGAAGTCTTGAGCCATTTGGCGGAGTTCGGTTCACGTCTGCATTTGATTCGGGCCAATTTCCTAGAAGCGCCCCGACACTTCGCGGCGCTGGGTGTGGGAGCTTTTGACGGGATCTTGATGGACCTTGGGGTTTCATCGCACCAGCTCGATAGCCCTGACCGCGGCTTCAGTTTCCAAGAGGAAGGTCCGCTCGATATGCGGATGGGTCCAAACATCAGCTTGCGAGCAGCAGACCTGGTCAACTTCGCACCGGAGGAGGAGCTAATCGACATCTTCCGGCAATTGGGCGAGGAGCCAGCCGCCAGAAGAATCGCTGCTCATTTGGTGCGAAGGCGTGCGGAACGGCTCTTTCAAACCACAACGGATCTGGCCAGAGCGGTGGAGGAGGTGGTTCCGAGACGGGGGCCTCGGCACCCGGCAACGCGTGTATTTCAAGGGCTGCGGATTGCGGTGAATAGTGAGCTTGAGATTCTGGAACAGGCGCTACCGGTCCTAGCTGGCTGGTTGAAGTCTGCGGGACGACTGGCTGTTATTACGTTTCACTCCCTCGAAGACCGGATTGTAAAACATTATTTCCGGAAAGTTTCTCAAGAATGGATCGATCGTCCGGAATGGCCTGAACCGCGGCCGAACCCGGCTTTCAATTTTAAGCTGATCACGACGAGGCCGATCGAGCCATCGCCTGAAGAGAAGCTGAGGAACCCACGAGCTCGCAGTGCCAAGCTCCGAGTCATTGAGCGCAACAAACTATGAATTCCTACCGACGGGCGCCGGCCCCATCTATACGAATCGCATCATTATGTAAGGTCATCATTGCGGCGGTGTTCATCGCATCCGCCGGGATCTCCTATGTCTACCTGAAGAACCAGCTTAAGCTCTCAGGAGACAGGCAGATCGAACTGGAACGCCAGTTGGCCGAGGTCCGAAAGGAGAACGAGGGCATGCAATTACAGATCGATAACCTCACCTCTTTGGCGGCGCTGAAGAAGAGACTCGCGCAGAACTCTTTTGGTCTCGTCCCGATTACGACCGACCAGGTCGTTCGCCTTAACCAAGACGACCCGAATGGGGACGACCTCCGTGTTGTCTCCAATCGGCCCTTTAGAAAATGAACCGGAATGAGCAAGCGAGAGCTGCCATCGTCTGCTTTGCTCTGGTGGGAGTATTCAGTCTGTTTTCAGTCAGGCTGATCTATCTCCAGGCAATCCAGCACGATGTGTATGTATCGCTTGCCGCAGAAAAGCATGTCCATAAGCAAGTCATCTACGCGCGGCGTGGCGTCATCCGTGGTTGTCGCGGCGAACCGCTCGCCGAGAACCGCCGCATCTACGACGTGGCTGCCGACGGTTCGCATATTCGGAACCCGACTGCTTTGGCGCAGGCAATCGCTGGTCAGTTGGAAATGGATCCAGCTGAGCTCGAAGCAAAGCTGAAAGCTGTCGTCGACAAAACGATCGCGGACAAAAAGACGGAATCGAGGGTGCTGAAGAGAGGCGTCTCGGAGGAGGTTTACGAGAACATCACCAAGATTACGAAAGGCCAGAGGCAGCTCTCCGGTATTTATTTCGACCTGAATTTTGACCGGGTTTACCCGAACGGCAGCTTGCTAGCCCAAGTGATCGGTTATCTCGATGCGGGTCATGAACCAAGACTCGGCATCGAAAGGTCGATGCAAGATTTCCTCCAGGGAACCAACGGGGTTCGCTATCTGGAAGAAGACCAAAAGGGCCATGAACTCGTCCAGTATCGCGGCTTGGAGACACCAGCCAAGGACGGATGTGATGTGAGGCTCACGATTGATATGCAGCTGCAGAATATCGTGGAGAGCGAATTAGACGACGCTTTTGCTCAGTATAAGCCGCAGATGGCCGCTGCCGTGATGCTTCGGCCGACGACCGGGGAGATCCTGGCGATGGCGAGCAGGCCGACTTTCGACCTGAATGACCCACGGTCCTCTACACCGGACAAGCAGAAGGATCGCCCCATAGGCGATATGGTGGAGCCGGGATCAACGTTTAAGATCGTAGTCACCTCTGCCGCACTTGAGGAAAAAGTCGCAACGCCGGAGACGAAGATCTATTGCGAGAACGGGGCTTATTCCTACGCCGGTCACATTCTTCACGATGCGCACCCGATGGGGATGCTGACTCTTCACGAAGTGTTGGCGCATTCAAGTAACATCGGGGCCGCTAAACTCGCACTCCAGCTGGGGAAGGACCGGTTCTATCAATATATCCGGCGCTATGGGTTTGGCGAATCGACCGGAATCGGTTTACCTGGCGAGATTCCAGGCTTGGTGAATCCACCGTATCGGTGGAGCGAACTCGATATTACGCGAATCCCGATGGGGCAATCAATTGCCGTCACTCCTTTGCAAATGGTTACTGCCATGTCGGCGATTGCCAACGGCGGTCTTCTGATGAAGCCGATGCTTATTTCGGAGATCGACGACGCCGATAACCGACCTGTCGTGACCTATTCTCCCACACAAGTTCGCCGAGTAGTTTCCACCGACACGGCGAAGAAGATCGTCTCGGCTCTGAAAGACGTTGTTAGCAAAAAAGGCACGGCACCTGAGGCTGCGGTTCCCGGTTTTGCCGTGGCCGGGAAAACGGGGACGGCCGAGAAGATCGATCCCCGAGGCGGTTACATGCAGGGGAAATATGTGGTCTCTTTCGTGGGGTTCATGCCGGCGGATGATCCGAAGTTCGCCTTACTCGTCGTGATTGATGATCCTAACATCCCACGAGCGTTCGGTGGCACGGTAGCCGCGCCGGTCTTTGCGAAAATCGCGAAACGAGTCGCAGATTACTTTGGATTGCAGCCAACTGAACCGGTGGTCCCTCCCGGTTTAGTTGCGACGCCGAAAAAATTAACTTCAACTCTGCCCGGGCGTGGTTAATCGATCAGATATGGAGCTGGAGAAATTAATTCGTCGGCTGGACAAGCCTTTAGTCACCGGGACGTTAGCCCGCGACGTAACCGCGATCTGTTACGACTCGCGCCAGGTTGCGCCAGGCAGCTTATTCTGTGCGATCGAGGGGAGCCAAGTGGATGGGCATTCTTTTATCGGGAAGGCCGTCGAGAAAGGAGCAACCGCCATAGTC
>JAFAIO010000419.1 GCA_019236675.1 Verrucomicrobiota bacterium | reverse complement strand
ACCGACATCATGGACGGCGTGCTCACGCACGCGCTGAGGCACGGGGCCGACCGCGCCATCAACGTCGCGCGGGAGCCGGAGGCGCTTTCGGCCTTCGCGGCCGATAAGGGTTATTTCGACGCGCTGTTCGAGGCCTCCGGCGCGGCGGCGGCGCTGCGATCGGGCATCGAGGTCGTCCGCCCGCGCGGCGTCATCGTCCAGCTCGGCCTCGGCGGCGACATGACGGTCCCGATCAACCTGATCACCGCCAAGGAGATCGAGCTCAGGGGGACGTTCCGCTTCCACGAGGAATTCGCGCTCGCGCTCGAGTTCATCGGCAAGGGCCTCATCGACGTGAAGCCGCTGATCACCGCCACCGCTCCGCCGAAAACCCGAAGGATCCTGACGCTCTTCTCCTCCACGGCCACATCTTTGACAGTCTGCACAAATTTCGAGAGGCAGAGTCCGTAGCGCGAAAACTGGTGACGCTTCGGAATCAAGCCCCAGATTACGGTCTCCTGGGAGACGCTTTGATGGAGCAGGGCCGGTTGCAACAGGCGATCGCACCCTATCAAAAAATGATCAACCTCCGGCCGGATCTGGAAGGTTATCTTCGGATCGCGCACGTGCGCTGGCTAAAAGGCGATTTGGAAGGCGCGCAGGAGATAATGGAAATTGCAGTGACTGGCGGCAGTCCGCGGGAGCCGGAATCAACAGCTTGGGCTTACACTCGGCGGGGTAGCTACGAACTACAAGCGGGCAAGTTCGAAGCGGCAAGTCGCTCGGCTGACACTGCGCTTGGATACGTGGAAACCTACCCGGCCGCTCTCCTCCTCAAAGCTCGCGTGCTAACAGCGTCAGGCAATGTAGAGGCCAGCATCCCATTACTCCAAGATGCAGCCCGACGCACCATGCTGCCTGAGTACCAGTGGGCTTTGGCCGATACATTGCGGGAGGCAGGCAAAACGTCTGATGCAGAAGTGGTAGAGCGTGACCTGTTAAATAGCGGTGCAATAAATGATCCGCGGACGTTTGCTATCTATTTAGGCACCAGAAGCCAGCATTTAGAAAAAGCCCTCGCCCTCGCACAGGCAGAGCTAACAAACAGGATGGACGTATTTACCTTGGATGCGATGGCGTGGGCGTTAAAAGCGAACGGCCGATTAGCGGAATCTCGGGACTATTCGCAGAAGTCACTGCAGGAGGGGACCTACGACGGGCGGTTATTTTATCATGCCGGGTCCATTGCGCTAGCCAGTGGAAACTACCAGGACGCTCGGACTTGGTTTAAGCGAGCCGACGCCATCAAACAAATGCTGATGCCATCGGAGCGAAAAGACCTGGCACAACAATTTGCTGAAGTGAAAGCGCGGGAAACCACGGTCGCGCTTTCGTCGAGCAATTAGAACCAACTACACAAACAAAACTTATGAAAGTATTAGGCCGCGCCATTACCATCCTTGGTTTGGGTGCCATTTCCTTGTTACCTGTTGGCCACGCTTCCGCGTCAAGCCACATGGATGCCCCACTCATTATTCTCGATCCTGCAGCGAACACGACCGATGTGTATGCGTTTGTTTCCGAGACGAATGGGGTCAAATATCTAACCGCTGCCTTGGCCGTCTACCCCTTTGAGGAGCCGAGTATTGGACCAAATAAATATAACTTTGATGACAATGTGCTCTACGAGATCCACGTATGCACAGGCGCCGATCTAAAAAAGGGAAAAGCCACCATTAGTTATCAATTTACGTTCAAGACCGTCATCAAGAATAACGAAACTATTTTTCAATCGTTCGTTGCACCGATTCAAAATGTAAATGATGACAATCAAAATCTCACCCAGTTTTATACCGTCACAAAGGTTGATCACGAAAATCAACACCAGGAAGTGTTGGGAAAAGATCTGACAGTTCCACCTAACAATCAGGGCCTGGTAACCCCTGATTATAATCAGGGGAACAGCGGTAACAGTCCGGCCAAAGGCGGGGTCGCCGATTCTACTTTGTTAGACGTTTACACTTCAGAAACGATTCATTCACTGAATAAGGGGTACCTGGTATTTGCCGGACAGCGCGATGATGGTTTCTACGCGAACATTCAAAGCATCTTCGATCTCGATTTCAGCTTTTCGGGTCCGGAAAAACCGTTGGACAGCCAGGCTGGATTCAACGTGCACACGATTGTAATCAATATCCCGGTTTCGGAACTCGGTGGCGACCAACAGATTGTTGGCGTATACGCGACCACCAGCCGCAGGGCTACGACGGTTCTGCGGGATGCCCGGGCGCCTAAAAATTCTGGTGAATTTGTGCAAGTAGGCCGGCAAGGCAATCCGGCGTTCTGCGAGCTCTTAATCGCGGGTGAGGATAAAAACCTGTACAATGAGACGGAACCGACGGTTGATAAGCAGTTGTTTTCGAAGTATGCCTTGGCTCCTGAGCTGGCTAAGTTACTGGGCGATCCTGCTAACCTGCAAACGAATCGGACCGATTTAGAGTCCATCTTCATCCCAGATGTGATCAAGACCGACCTTTCGACAGGTCCTGCGAACCTAGCCGGAAGCTCGAGCTTTAATCGACTCAGTATCTTTGGTGGAGATACATTGACCAGCACCGTTCAGCAGGGTTTCGGCAACGGAACCGTGCCGGGTGGTTGGCCGAATGGGAGGCGATTCGGGGATGATGTGCTTGGTATTGCTGTAATCGCACTTCTTAGCGATCTGCGCACCAATCCGCCGACGATCTTTCAGGGGTTCAATCCTGCGACGTTCAACGTGGGAGGCGTCATACAGAACGATATCACTTACAATATGGTGTTCCCTTACGCCGCGACACCTCACAACGGACGGGACAACGAACATCATACGCAGCCGTAACCGTTTCGCTAGTCATAACCCGGAAGCACGGCTAGCGACTTCACTGTGTGGAGTCGCTAGCTCTTCTCTTCTAGGTAAGCAGTGAGCAGTGAGCAGTAAGCAGCGAGCGGTAAGCGGTACGTTCAGTGTTTGCTTCTTTAGAGCCCAGCCTGCTTACCGCTTACTGCTTACCGCTTACCGCATCGCCCCTACCGCCCCGCCAGCACTATCTGCCCTTCTGGCGCGCTGGATCCACCGGCCTTCTCAATGCTGACCGCGAATCCCGCCGCAGAGGTAACTGGTTGTACTGGACGAAACTCAACGCTGGCTACACCCTCTTTCCCGACAGTCACGACGCCGGCACTGACAGGCGTTTTATGGGCAGGATCAATGATCCAGAGTTGATAGTCGTGTCCCGCCTCTGGCGCTGTGACCGAACTGAGCCGAAGTAAGCCTTGTTGCCGTTGTGGATTCCAGACGATAATGGCGGATGCCCGGGCGTAAGCATCGACTTGGGCCTGTAGTGAGGCGATCTGGAGATGGGCCAACACATCCCGTTGTCGCAACTGAGCAACCAAGTTTCTCGTCCTAAGATTGTTTAGTCCGAGAATCAGGCAGGCAATAGCTAAGCAGGCCGCTAATGCCCATGGGAGAAAAGAAAGCGTCGTGATTTTGGTCCGGTTGGACAAGCCAAGCGTTTTTTGAATTCGTGAAAACAATTCAGGCCGCGGGTTGATCGGTGAAGCCGCCAAACCCATCGAAGCAATGTCATCGGTCAATTCTTTTGTGAATTGGCGAAGTTCTTCGTCCTGACCCAACTCTTTTTCGAAGGCGGCGGCGTCAGCAGACGACAATTCACCGAGGATATAGTCGACTGCGGCCTGCTGTTTGGTTTCGTCGATCATACCTCTCGTTGAAATAGCTGCCGCAATCGCAGTACTCCCCTTCGGATTCGGGCTTTCACAGTCCCCAGCGGGGTCCCAAGCTGGGCCGCAATCTCTTCATGGGTTAATCCGGAGAAATAGGAGAGCTCCAAAGCTTCGCGTTGATCGGGCGAAATCTGTGAGAGAGCGGACCTAACCCGACCTCGCTGCTCACGAAATAGCGGTTCCAGAGCAGATGTATCATCCCGGTCGGAGCTCAGATCTGAGGAACCTTTCACCCGCTCCTGCAAACGTTCGCCCCGTCGGCGGGCCCGCAGTTTATCGATTGCTTTATTCCGGACGATCATCGCGACCCAGGCAAAGGCGCTTCTGCGACTCGAGTCAAAGGCGTGCGCTTTTCGCCAGATATAAGCCATGCTTTCCTGCAACACGTCTTCAGCATCGCCGCGGTTATTCATCATCCGAAAAGCCATTCCATAAAGGACTGGCGAGAAACGATCGTAGAACAGGGCAAAAGCAACCTGATCGCCCTGAGCTATTCGGCGCACCAGGTCAACGTTGTACTGATCTTCCGCCTCGTCCACGGGCTTGTATGTTAGATCACCGATAAGAAAACGGAAACAGTTCTTAATCCTTTTCCGCGGAATGCCTTTCTTAGCTACATGCGCCGTGATCACTGTTCGCGCTCTTAGGTCGAGCCGGTTCTGTTCGACGACTCATAAACGCCTCTATTCGAGATGCGTCGCAATCACGCCCATGGATGCCTCTCTCGCAGCGAATCGTGGACGTGCGCTGGGGTTCTACCTTTTTCGGATTAGTGGCGGGAGACGCGGGATTGAAAAAACGGCTCCGTAGGAGTCAAATCTCTATAGCTACGACAATCCATACGCGACCGGCTCCGTTAGGAGCGACATCCAGGAATGTTTCCAGCGACGAACCAACGCTTCGAACAAAGATGTCGCTCCGCCGGAGCTCTGCCCGTTTTTTTGCGTTGTGTGCTATAAAGATTCGACTCCTACGGAGCCGTTTTCCGACAGCCTGCTAGATTGATTTCTGAACTTTGCTAACCTTGCTTCCTTTTGTGCAAATCTCCGCTTTGTGACCTTTGGTTCTTCTGGCTAAGTGCCGTAATTTTGTTGTCCGAAATAGCGTAGCGCCCTGATCCCCGGCAAGAAGAAGTACGCGCCGCCGCGCACCTTAATAAATTGAGGCATTCCCGAAATCCTGCGTCGTAAGCCGTCGCTATTTTGTAAATTAAAGTCGCTAGTGACTGGACAACCAACAATTGGCACGCGGTTGCCGAGCAGCGGGTCGCTTTCACCCGTTAAGCCGGAAAACTTCGTGCCGTTTAACCACGCGTTCTGCAAAAACTCGAATTGGCGACAAATATTAGCATTTAGACAAATGAAATGAAGTCCTGACTCAGGGTCCGCGCCACCGCCCGGCACAAGGGCTTCCTCTGGTGTTAACCGCGTGCCATACTCGCGGCCACGTCGCACGATTCGGTGGAATCGAACCGACGACATGAGGTCGTCGCGGAAACCCTGCGGGCCGAATCCGGCCATGGTGATCAGTTTGGTCAGTTCGTCGCGTGGCCGATCCGGAAAATCAGTATTACGGGGGTTCGCGCGGCGGATGTGAGCGCCAAAGGGACAACGGCCGCCGGTCGGGTCCTGTCCAAACGTGAACCGGTTCTGTTCCTTTTGGCCCGGCTTGGTCTCAATTCCCGGGATCGGCTGTTCCTGGATCGGTTCCAACGGATCGCCTGACCTGGTCCGGCCGACCATAGACGCCGCCAATTGCTCGGCCTGGGTC
>JAFAIO010000132.1 GCA_019236675.1 Verrucomicrobiota bacterium | reverse complement strand
TTAAGGTTTTCCACCAATCACTAATCACTAATCACCAGTCACCGCCTTCGTCCGGCCCCTTTGCGTGAAATTTTCTCCGTCTTTTTTTGCGCCTTTTGCGCCTTTTCGCGGCTATTCCGTATTTGCCTTTTCCGCAGCGACAAAGGTAGAAGGTGTATTCAAAGAAAGAAAACAATGCATCTACCTGTCCTGCGCGGTGTCGCTCTGCTCATCCTCGTACTACTAGCAACCAGCTTTAATAGCTTTGCCCAGCGCAACAACACGGCAACCGATCCCGAGATCACCCAGAAGATCCGTGCCCTGAGCAAGGCGTACGATGACGCCGTCAACAACAACGATGCCGCCACCCTGGCAGCCTTCTTTACCGAAGACGCAGTTCTAGTGAGCGACCGAGGCCCGATCCGCGGCCGCAAAGCAATTGAGAATTGGTACGCAGGTATATTCCAGGTTTGGCACCCTAGAAACCATGTCGGCACACCGGATGGAACTGATCCTCATGTTAGCTGTCTCTCTGGGGATGAAGCCTGGGAAACCGGGGAATGGTCTGAGACCGAACAAGGCAAACCGGGTCGCCCGATCCAATCCAAAGGTTATTGGTCAACGATTTACATCCGTGAAGGCGTAGATTGGAAAATCGCGATGGTAATCTATAACGTAACTCCAGCAAGGTAGCTCCGACTAAGCAGACTGCGATTTCACCACAAAGACACGAAGAACACAAAGGTAGAAGGCCAATAACCCCAACCGCGGTTATCCTCTACCGTTCACTTTTCACCCCTAGGCCTCAACTTCGCTCCAATCTAGGCTACAAATATTCCACCGCTACGCGGCTCAACTAGGCTCCGCTCTTTTGATCCATCTGCGTAAATTTGCGTCCTTCTGCGGTTAAACCCGTCTTAACCTTCGCGCCTTTGCATGTTTGCGTGAGATTTCTCTTCCTCTTTTTTTGTGCTTTTTGTGCCCTTGGCCGACGTAGCTAACTTGTCCGACGTAGCTAAAGGGGGTGACGGGGCGTAGTCGGAAGGGAGGAGATGGGGCGACTTGTCCTCCATAGTTGCGGGGCTGTGGAACGACGGAGGAAGTCTGCTTTTCGCGGCTATCCAAAGCAGCTGCATAAATCCGCCTCCGCAAGGCCTTCCTCCTTCGTCCCTGGTTCCCGAAACTATGGCGGACAAGACGGCGCGACAGGTTTTGCGTCGATTTTACCCCGGAGCATGTTCCCCCGAAAGCTTTCGGGGTTCGGGGCTGCGGTTTGCCTCCGTCTTAACCTTTGCGTCCCTGGCCGACGTAGCTAAAGGGGGAGACGGGGTGAAGTCTGCTTTGCGTCTTTGCGTGAGATTTTGTTCGTGTGTACCCTGGACGTGCTATGAAAGGAGTATCTCCCACCCCGACCGAAGCCTCGCTTTCGCAAAGCCACGATCCGGAACCACCAATTCCGGACCCAATTCTAGAAAAGTGGCAAAAGATTGTGAATCTCATGGCGGAGATGCTCGATGTCCCCGCGGGTCTCATCATGCGAATCCTCGGTCCGGACATCCACGTTTTTGTTTCGAGCGCCACGAAGGGCAATCCTTATCATCCCGGGGACCACGAACACTTTTGGGGCTCTGGCCTTTACTGCGAAACGGTGGTTAACAAGAATCACGAGCTTTTGGTGCCCAACGCGCTCCTGGACGAGGCCTGGAAAAACAATCCCGACGTAAAGCTCAACATGATATCCTATTTAGGCTATCCGATTCGTTGGCCGGACGGAAAACCTTTCGGGACTATCTGTGTTCTCGATTGCAAAACGAATTCATATTCCGAGAAGTACAAAGGCTTAATCACCCATTTCCGGGACATCGCCGAAACGCATTTAGAGATCATCTACACCGAAGCAAAACGCCGAGAAGAGCTCGAACACTTGGTTGACGAGCGAACCGCCTCACTCCGGGTAGCGGTAGCGCAACAGATCGAAGCCAACGAACGTGTGCTTGCAGAGATCAGCGAACGAAAGAAGACAGAAGAATCTCTTCGCAAAGCCCAGGACGACCTCGCCCGTATTAGCAGAATTACCACCATGGGCGAGCTGGCAGCGACGATCGCGCATGAGGTAAGCCAGCCACTATTGGGCGTTATGACCAATGGAAATGCCTGCCTCCGTTGGCTGAAAGGAACCGAATCCGGTTCCCAAAATCTGGAGGAAGCACGTCAGGCGGTAGAACGAATGATCAGGGACGGCAAACGAGCCACTGACGTGATCTTGCGACTGCGTAATTTCTTTAAAGCAAGCGGAGCGGAAAGGACCTGGCTAAAGATCAATGAAGTCGTCGAAGGAATCGTGATCTTGGTACGGCACGAGTTGGAAAGAAATCGGGTCCTGATCACGACGGACTTCTCCGAGCAACTTCCTTCGGTTCAAGGAGATTCTGTTCAGCTGCAGCAAGTTCTCCTTAACCTGATCTTGAACGCGGCCGATGCGTTGACCGAGGTCGTCGATCGACCCAGAGAAATCACCATCGTCACCCGTCCCGCATCGGGAGGCGTCCGGGTTGAGGTGAAAGATAACGGAGCTGGCATTGAGAAAGAAAAGCTAGAATCGATCTTTCAGCCGTTTTACACCACAAAAACTAACGGCATGGGCTTAGGCCTTTCGATCAGCCGCTCGATTATCAAGAACCACGGAGGCCAGCTCTTCGCGCAGCCCAACATTGGTCCCGGAACCACCTTCTGTTTCACTCTGAGCTAGTAAAACAAAGAGGAAAATCTCACGCAAACACGCAAAGGTTAAGACACGAGCGAAGCCTAGTAGAACCGCGTAGCGGTGAGATATTTGTAGCCTAGGGTGAGTCTGCGAACCCTAGGTACGCATCTAGAAAAGCCATCAGCGCTGTCAGCGCGACAGAACTGGAGTCTCGGCGCGGCGGCCAGGTAATTCCTCGTGTGCCGTCTGTCTGACCGCCTTCAGCGCTGGGCGTTTTGTTGACCGAATACCTAGGGCTGCACCTTAGGCTACAACTATTTCACCGCTACGCGGTTTATTAGGCTTCGCTTTGGTCTTAACCGTTGCGCCCCTGGCCGACGCAGCTAACTTGTCCGACATAGCTAAAGGGGGAGACGGGGCGAAGTCGGAAGGGGGAGACGGGACGACTTGTCCTCCATTTTATCCTCCATAGCTTTGGGGACGGAGGAAGTTGCGGGGCTGTGGAACGACGGAGGAAGTCTGCTTTGCGTCTTTGCGTGAGATTTTTCTTCGTCCTTCTTTTGTGCCTTTTGTAGCTTGCCCGCCATAGCTTTAGCGACGGCTGGCCTTCTTGCGGCTATTCCGTCTTCTTTGTGCCTTTGTGTGAGCGCCTTTCTCTGCGTAAATCTGCAGCCTGCCCGCCATAGTCCGGCGGCTGCCGGACGACGGCTGGTCCATTTCACCCCGGCGCATTTCGGGGCTGCGGTTAATCTGTCTGTCTTCGGTTTTTCTTCGTGCTTATTCGCGTCCATTCGCGGTTAAAAACTCCACCACCCGTCGCTCGGACCAAGGCTCAATCCCGCGAACCAAATCAACAAACCCTAAATGCCCTCCCCACTTTGGCATTTCCAAGAATAGACTTCGGTTACCTTCTGCTTCCGCAACCGGAAACGATTCCGGTGTAAGCAAGGGATCATCACAGGCATTCAAAATCAGCGTCGGGACGTTGATTCGATGTAGATACTGGCGAGCACTCGACTTCTCCCAATAATCTTCTGCATCGCGAAAACCATGAATCGGTGCGGTATACCGATCATCGAATTCCTCGAATGTTCGAATTTTTCGGATACCGCTCACATCAATTTCATCGGGAAACCGAACTGCTTTAGCTTCCACTTTAGCGATCAAACTTTTGATAAAACTATCCCGATAGATCCATCTGGCCCAATGCCGATCCAAAGCTCGCGCGGTAGCACCAAGTTCGACCGGCGCAGAGATCGCAGCGGCTCCAACAATCGCTGGATGCGGATTCGCTTCACCCAAATACTTCAGAATTAAATTCCCGCCCAGACTGAACCCGACTAACGCGATCCGCGAATGACTGGTCGCCGCAAAATCGATCACCGCTCCCAGATCGCCAGTCTCACCACTATGATAAAATCGCGGTAAACGGTTCATCTCCTGACTGCACCCACGAAAATCCCATACCAAAACATCCCATCCAGCGGAATTGAGCTTGGCCGCCATGCCCCGAATGTAACCGGCATCAGAAGACCCCTCTAATCCATGCGAGAGGATAACGAGCCTGTCCGCAGCTGTGGAGCGCTGCCTCGCTTGCGAGGCCGAGAGGGGTCGCCACCCCAGATCAACAAAGTCACCATCCATCAACTCCAACCGTTCACGCTGAAACTCAACGTCCACTCCCCGCGGCCATAAGGCTGACAACACCGTCTGGACATGCCCGTTACAAAGAAAAAAAGGCGGACAAAACCGAGAAGCGACAACAGGCATCTCATAACTATCCATGACGGTCAAAGAGCTGCCAAACAAAGCTGTGGAGCGCTGCCTCGCTTGCGAGGCCGAGAGGGGTCGCCACCCCCCAGATCTTAGGTGTCTCAACATCGAACGCGGGTATAAATGGGCGCGTGTCACGATGGGTCTCGTTATCACGCACTTTTGCGGCTGCTTGTCGGGTCCTATAACGCCACGGTGCCGACCGCTGTCGGCCTCGCAAGCGAGGCAGCGCTCCACGGGTTGCAACCCTATCTGCCTACCTCTGCGGTCCCTCTCCGTCATAACCTTTGCGGCTTTGCGCCTTTGCGTGAGATTTTTCCTTGCCTTTCTTTTGTGCTTTTTGCGCCTTTTCGCGGCTATTGAAGTTTCCCCATGATCAGCCAAGTCTTCCTGAGCCCGATCTGTCATTTGTAATTTGTCATCTGTCATCTACCCTCCGTCATCTGACATGAGCGTAGCATCCCCCACCATTAATTGGCTCCTAGATTCGGACCCAGCGATTCGCTGGCAAACCCTGCGCGATTTAACCGATGCCTCGCCCGCAGCGATCGCTATCGAACGTGCCCGGGTCCCGCGCGAGGGGCTCGGCGCGAAAATTCTCTCCCGGCAAGAACCGGACGGTTCCTGGCGCTGGGCCGAGGAACCGGTCTGGAGATCTACCCTCTTCACCATGCAACTCCTGCGTGCGACCGGGATTGACGCCACCGACCCGATTGTCAAATCGACCGTGTCCCGGCCCGTGACGAACCTGCGCTGGAGCGATCACGAATTCTGGGACCTACGCCCGGCTGAACTCGGCGGAAACCCATTCTTCGAAGGTGAAGTAGAACCCTGCATCAACGGCGGTGTACTTGCCCTCGGCGCCAGTTTCGGTCATCCGAACGAGAACCTCGTTCGCCGCTTGATCAGTGAACAGCTCGAAGACGGCGGTTGGAACTGTGAAGCGCCAGAGAGTACACGTTCATCGTTTAACACCACGATTTGTGTACTGGAAGGACTGCTCGAATACGAGCATGCGATCGGCTCGGCACCTGAGGTAACAGCGGCTAGACGCCGCGGCGAAGAATACCTGCTTGAACGCAGCCTTTTCCGGCGCCGATCCACCGGCGAGATCGTGGATTCTGAGTTCTTGGCGTTAGCTTACCCGCCCAGTTATCATTACGACATTCTACGTGCACTCGACTATCTCCGGGCTGCCGATGTCCAGCCTGACTCGCGGATGAGCGAGGCGATCCACCTAATCGAGAGCAAGCGTCAACCCGATGGTCGCTGGCGACTAGACCGCGCGTACGATGAAGCCCTCGCCCTACCATTTGACGAATCACCGGGCGAACCGAGTCGATGGAACACGCTCCGGGCATTGCGGGTACTGCGTTGGTATCAGCAAATTTCACCACAAAGCAGACTCCGCCCCGTCTCCCCCTTTAGCTACGTCGGCCAAGGACACGAAGATGGAGAGGGTGAAAAGGGACAGGCCTGGCCTGAGCAAGCTTAAAGCGCGTAGAATGGGTGGTAGGATTTAAATAGCCGCGAGAACGCCAGCCGTCGCTAAAGCTATGGCGGGCAAGCTACAAAAGGCGCAAACCGATTTCAGAGAGGGTCACAAAACCTGTCGCGCCGTCTTGTCCGCCATAGTTTCGGGAACTAGGGACGAAGGAGGAAGGTTTGGCGAAGGCGGAGATCACAACGGTAGACATTGATGATAGAAATTCTGTCTCTGTGGCCTCTGTGATCTTCTGTGAAATATCTGCTCTCCGATTTAACCTTCGCGCCTCTGCGTGAGATTTTTTCTTCGCGTCAGAACTGGAATCTGACCGCTCCTTGGTCCGTTCCGTTAGAGATTATCGCCTCGAACTGCCTTAGATCCGGATTCGGGTGTATCTCTACAATTCGGAAATGATCGATGTTAGGTTGGTAGGTGATCCGTTGTACTTGGTTCGTCTCGATGTTTTTGACTGAGATCACGTCCTTTTCTCCGTCCTTGAGCCAGCCAACAATGACAAATTTAGCGAATACACCGGTCCCCGTTTGCACAGGGGTCTTAGAGTTTTGCTGCGGAACCGCAGTAGCTTGCGGAACAACCGGATCACCCGGCGTTACTGACCCGGTGGCGATATGCTCATTCGGATCCTGCACAAACATTCGCTGTTGCCCTCCTGCATTTGTGGAGATGTAACCGTTATCGACGTACCCGCCATCCATAAGTCCTCTGGGATTCATTGGCGAGTTGGAATCCGTTGAACGCGAATTGCCGGCGTTGATCACGACGATTACCGGATTCTGGGGGACAGCGCGGTTCGTTGGTTCCGGCCGAACTTGCGTAGACGAACTATCCCAATACTGATAGTCGGGGGAATCCGGTTCCAGATAAGAATAGTCTAAAGAATCGCCGTACGGATACCAGTAAACAGGCCAACCAAACTGTTGAAAGACAACAGGACGGTTGCGCCGGGCGAAAAACCGTCCCCGAAAACCACCACCATTGAATCGACCGCTCTGAACCACAGCTCGGTTCAGACCTCGAGCCACAAACCCAGGATGAAAACTCCGACCACCGGACCCGCCCCGCTCAGGACCAGCGTGAGAGGTCGCGGATACGGTTAAAAAGAGCCCAAGAAAAAACAACGAAATTTTCACACGATCAAACCTCGCTCCACCAAAAGCATCGTCTCGCGTCAGGGCTTGTCAATGATATGCAAAGACTATCGGCGCCTCCCACAAAGACACGAAGACACAACGTCCAAACACCCACAACCCTTGTCGAGGAGCTCAGGGCAGGCCCTTCGAAGCGCATTAGTCTTGCTCAGGGCAGGCCTTTCCCCAATCGCCTTTCACTTCTCAGCTTTCACGGTCCCCTCTCCCTTTTGCGGCTCTGCTTCAGGTTAAGCTTTTGGAACTCTGGCGAAGAACAAAGCACCAGAACTCTCAATCTTGATCTCCTTTGTGATCTTCTGCGAAACCTAAACAGGCACCCGCGTACGCTTACGACGCGCTGCTTTTGGGGCAGGCTCATCACCTGCAATACCGGACAAAATTACCGGATCTCGATCAGGAAACTTAGCCACCAGCGAAAGTTTACCGCCCATCGCTTCAATGTAGCGAGAAAGGGTCGAAATCAGGATATCGGTGCGCTTTTCCAACCGTGATACAGCATCCTGCGTCATCTTTAAATTCTTCGCCACCTCGATCTGGGTGAGACGACGGGCGCGACGCAACTCCTGTCGTGTCATTTCCTCGGCGATCAGTTCGTCCGTGCGAGCCTGTATTCTCCGTCGCCGCTCGGGGCTCAATCGTTTCCGTAGATCTTCCAAAGTCTTCATTGCTATTTTTGTTTTCTAATCTGCGTTGTCTTCCGTTGCTTCTTCCCTTTTGTCTTTTTCGCTTGGATCTGTGCCAGATGTGCATCGAACCGGCTATCGGCCTTGGTAACCATCTTCCGATAAAAGAGATCTTCGCTGCCGCCCGATTTGCTGCCGCCACAAAAGACGATCGCAGACCTGTTCGGATCAAACGCGAACAGAAATCGCCAAGCAGCATCCGCAGCATTGAGTCTCAATTCTTTCATGTTGTCGTGACGAGAGCCTTTCAGAGTATCGACATGAGGTCTCCGCAACTGTGGACCAAATTGTTCCAATAACCCCATCTTTGCTAAGAGCTCATCCTGTACCCCTTGAGGCAGTTGATCGTATTCTGCCAGGAAGTCATCATGTAATCCGACAGTCCATGTCACTCGACCAATATGGTGTCTGAGGCATATGTTGTCAACGTCATACTGCCGGTGGCCATCTGCCTAATTTTCTCATAGTCTATCCACTGCTTCGGTAGCCAAAAAGCCAAAAACGGCGTGCCCCCCAATTGGAATAGACAAAGAGTTAGAGGTTGCCGTGGAACCCGTAAACATGCACCCGCGGACGCTTCCCACGTGATGGTTGTCGGGTGGGTTCATCATCAAGTTTCAGCACTCACCTAAACATCTGCGTAAATCTGCGGCTCGTTCGCGTCGACCGATATGCGGCGAGTTCACTGACTTGGAGAAGGCAGAAGCAAAGTAACTTCCACAAATCACAAATCACCTCTTCACCCCTTCGTGTCTTCGTGGTTTTGTGTGAGGCTCTTCTCGCTGCTATTCCAGTCTTCCAATCTTTCACTTTTCACCTTTCACATCCTCTCCCCACCTGCGTATATCTGCAGCCTGCCCGCCATAGCTTTAGCGACGGCTGGTTCATCTGCGGTTGTTCTGTCTCACCCTATCTGCGAAGAGCCTGCGAACGAACGATTTCGATTTCTCGAATTGCTCACGAAGATCGGCCTCATCAGGACAGCGCGCAGAACCAAAAGCAGCCTCGATCGTTTCAAGGGAAAAACGCTCTCGCTCAATCAACTGCAGGATGTCAGCTCGATCAGCCGGATCGTCAGCGCGCGCCATTTTGGTCAGCAAGAGATCGATGCTCGCAGGCCGAAAGAGAACTAAATTGCCCACCCCCGATAACAGCATCGGCACTCTTCTGTCTCTCCAGCCTTCGCCGATGATAACCTGATTCTCCAGAAAGATGTGACTCAAAAAGAGTTCCGAATTCCTGAGCAGATTGTTGGTACGCTCCAATGCGACCCAGAATGGCTCATTCCGATCCAGGGCGGCTTCCTCATCTAGAGGAATCACCACATCAACATCATAGGTTACACCGGAGTCCCAGCCGAGAACGGGCGGATCATACCCGAGAACTAAAGCCGCGCGTCCAATCAAAGTTAACTCTACGCGGACGGTCAGCTCTTCATCAAGTCGTCTTAAGATGATCTCAGGATTGGACGGAGCCACCGTTTTTCTATTGCTTTTTTGACAGCAAACCGTTGAAAACCTGACTCAATCCGGAACCGCGATGGATGCGGTAGGACAGCCACAGGTAAATCAATTTTCCTCCGACTAGACTGACGAATTAACCGGTTGAGCTCTATCCAGAACGGATTGTCTGGCTCCGTCTCCTCACCGGCCTCTCCTATCCAGGCCAAAGGTCCAAGTGCATTCTCGTTTCGACACAATTGGATGAGAGATCTCAGGTCGGTGGTGGGAGCGCTAAGCAACTGAGCGGCAACCCGAATTAATAGTGGTCTGTACGGATTGGCTACTGAAAGCAGCAAGGCAGCTAGTTCTTCGTTGGATAATTCGCTCGGCAAAACCGGTCGGGGCCGCTCCCCGCTATCGTAATGATAACAACCTCGTTCAACTGCAAGAGCTACCCAATCTTCAGGTTTCTGCAAACCAAGCCGTCGAGCCTTTCTCTGGAGCAAAGACAAATGCGGAGCCAACATCAGTTTTCTTGCCAGTGTCGTTTCTCTCATTCTGCTTGACCACCTGAGCCAAGGTTAAGCCTAGTGCCCTGTCCCATAAATAGCATGGCTTTCGTTGCGATCAAAATGGGCCGCCGGCAAGGCGCGAGGAGGGCGCATATCTGAATCGATACGTAACCGACGAGCAACGCGGCCGCCGGCCCATTTTCATCGCAACCCTCGGGGCCGTGGTCAGTTGGCTGTTTTTCCGCGTTGCTCGCTCCTTGCGTATCAATTCAGATATGCTCGTCGCTCGCGCCTTGAAAAACAGCCAACTGACCAACGGCGAAAGCCATGTTATTTATGGGACAGGACACTAGCCGGCCTATGATATTCGCGAACTACGCCGAAACGCCCACACGCCGATACATTCTGCAGCATCCGGCTTT
>JAFAIO010000409.1 GCA_019236675.1 Verrucomicrobiota bacterium | reverse complement strand
GACTCTGTGAGCTCCTGTTTAAAATTTTTTTGGTCTGGGGAATGCTCGCGGAAATCAGTGATCTGCTGGCGCAGTAATACAGATTACACAGATTTCGGCTTTGTGGTGAGATACGCAGTGGGGCGGAAAGCACAGTTGCTAGCGATAAGCTTCGCTCATTTGAGTGTTGCAGATGCTTTCTGTCTCTGGGTATGTCAGGCTACATGCGGGAGCCTCGCCCCACCAAATTTGGCTGCGCCCCATTCGCAGTGACCGCCGGTTCCCAACGCCAATCCCGGATTGCCGGCATATCTTCGCCCCGGGCCCGGATATAGGAATGATGTTCCTGCAAATACTCGTCCATCGTGCGGCCAAACGCGGCTGCTTGCTTCTGAAGGGCGGGTAATCGGGTTACAGCGGCTTTCGCCAAGTGAAAGCGATCAAGTTCATTGAGCACAACCATGTCGAACGGCGTGGTTGTTGTTCCTTCCTCGTGATATCCATGCACGTGAAAATTCTCGTGATTCGGCCGGCGATAGATCAATCGATGGACTAAATGCGGGTAACCATGAAAAGCAAAAATTACCGGTCGATCATTCGTAAAGACTTGGATGAATTGCTCATCCGAGATCCCGTGCGGATGCTGGCTAGGGTGCTGAAGCGCCAGCAGATCGATCACATTGACGAAGCGGATTTTAAGTTCAGGTAAACGCCGACGCAGCAGTTGAACTGCAGCCAGGCTTTCCAGCGTCGGAACGTCGCCGCATCCTGCCAGTACCACATCAGGTGTCTGGCTAATTGAGTTTGAGGCCCATTCCCAGATACCGAGTCCGGCGGAGCAATGCCCCTCGGCTTCGGCCATGCTTAACCATTGCGGCATCGCGGTTTTGCCAGCCACAATCACATTGACAAGATCCCGGCTCTCCAGGCACTTCTTAGTAATCCAAAGAAGCGAATTTGCATCTGGCGGGAGATAGATCCGAACGATCTCCGGCTTCTTGTTGGAAACACGATCCAGGAACCCCGGATCTTGATGGCTAAACCCATTGTGGTCCTGACGCCAAACATGGGAAGTGAGTAAATAGTTGAGAGAAGCAATCGGCTTACGCCACTCGACTCGTTTAGCCGTTCTTAGCCACTTGGCATGCTGGTTAAACATCGAGTCAACGGTGTGGATGAAAGCCTCATAACTCGAAAAGAGACCATGACGACCAGTTAACAGGTAGCCTTCCAGCCAACCTTGGCACAAATGCTCGCTCAATACTTCCATGATGCGGCCTTGATCGGACACGTGTTCATCCGTTGGGAGAACCCTGGTAGTTAACATGCGATCGTTGGCTTCAAAAACCGGGTCGAGATGATTTGACGAGGTCTCGTCCGGACTAAAGATCCGAAAGTTGCTGTGGTCGGCATTCAATCTGAAAACATCCCGCAACATCCGGCCCACGATTAACGTCGATTCTGTGTCGACCTCTCCTGGTCGTGGCACCGAGACAGAATAACCGTGCAAAGGTGGTAGCCGCAGCGGCTCCAATAACTCTCCGCCGTTTGCATTCGGGTTAGCGCTCATTCGGCGGTCGCCCTTTGGAATCAATTGTGCGAGGTCGGCCCTCAATTTCCCTGAATCATCAAACAACTTCTCCGGCCGATAACGCTGAAGCCATTCTTGCAATAGCCGGAGACAGCGACGATTGTTCCTAGTATTTTCTATGGGCAGTTGATGCGCGTGCAAGCTTCCCTCAACTCGTTGTCCATCGACCGACTTGGGACCAGCCCGTCCCTTGGGCGTGTTCAACAAGATGACTGGCCATCGTGCCGTTCGGATATCTTTATTTGCCCGCGCATCCCGCTGCAACTTGCGGATCGTCGAGACGGCCATATCGAGTGCCAACCCGAGATCCAGGTGGATACGCATGGGATCATCGCCTTCTATTAAGAACGGATGGTGCCCGAGTCCGAGAAAGAAGTCGACCAGTTGAGGCGTCTCCATTCGAGCAAAGACAGTCGGGCCGGAAATTTTGTAATCATTCAAATGAAGAATCGGCAAGACCGCGCCATCGCGAACAGGATCGATGAACTTGTTCGAGTGCCAACTCGTTGCCAGCGCGCCGGTTTCCGCTTCGCCGTCCCCGACGACGCAAAATGCGAGCAGATCGGGATTATCGAAAACTGCTCCGTACGCATGCATCAAAGAATACCCCAGCTCGCCGCCTTCATTGATGGAACCTGGGATGTCGGCCGCTACGTGAGTTGAGATACCGCCCGGAACCGAAAATTGCTGAAAGAAACGTTCCAAGCCTTGTTCGTCTTGAGTAATGTGGGGATAACGTTCGCTGTAAGTACCTTCGAGATAACAATTCGCGACAATCGCCGGCGCGCCGTGGCCAGGGCCGGCAACAAAGATCGCATTGAGGTCATACTCAATAATGAGCCGGTTCGCGTGCGCGTAGAGCAGGTTGAGCCCCGGCACCGACCCCCAATGGCCCACCAGCTTATGCTTGATGTCGCTTGGCTCCAGGGGACGTCTTAGAAAAGGATTACTCCTCAGATAAATTTGCCCTGCAGCCAGATAGTTGGCAGCGCACCAGTAATCATTAATCAAGCGCAAAGTGGGCGGAGACATCTCTGTTTTGTGGTCGACCGCTCAGCGATCATCCCAAGCAAGTTTCGCAACTCCCTCCTCAGTCGGACCTGGGGGGTCGTTAGGAACGTCCGAGCGAGGGAACGTGGAGCGCTGCCTCGCTTGCGAGGCCGACTCGGCCGGAACCTCTGCGGCTGCCTTCACGGCTGCAGGACCAGGCCTGGCAAAACAAGAAGACTTATTGATAATTGCCCTACCCGTCGAGACCTCTAACGTCGACTGATCGAGCCGCCGGGCAAGGCAGCGTTCCACGGTTTCGATCGATTCCAACGCCGAACGCCAAACTTAAATCCCTTTGCTCGTTCATCAACGAACAATCCCCGAGAGAGCAGCGTGACACCTGGAAAGATTTACATCGGGACTAGCGGATGGGTTTACAAAGACTGGGCCAAACGCTTTTATCCTAAAGAAATCCCTAAAAAGCGGCACCTCGAGTTCTACGCTACCCAGTTTTCAACGGTAGAAATCAATTCCAGCTTTTATCGGGTGCCGGCGGAGAAAATGTTCGATGACTGGCGGGACGCGGTTCCTGCAGGTTTTCTGTATGCGGTCAAAGGGAGCCGAGCGGTAACGCACTTGAAGCGTCTAAAACCGGGGGCCAGATCCTTCCCGCTGCTTCTTGAGCGGTGCCATCATTTACGTCAACGCCTGGGACCGATCCTGTGGCAACTACCTCCTAATTTCCCCAAAAACGCCGAACGGTTAACCCATTTCCTCCAACGACTGCCACGGAGGATTTCTCACGCTATTGAATTTAGGCATCCGACTTGGCTGGAGGATGGTGTAGGAGATATTCTTAAACGATTCGGAGTCGCCAAGGTTTGGGTGAGTTCTTTAGCTATGCCGATGGACTTCGAGGTGACCAGCGACTTTCTGTACTTGCGTTTTCATGGCCTGCAAGGCGGATCGGCGCATGACTACACCGATGAAGAGTTGGAGCCATGGGCGGAACAGTTGCGGCGTTATGCTCGCCAAGGAATGAGCGGGTTTGTGTATTTCAACAATGATGTTAACACCCGAGCGCCACTTAACGCGCTGCGATTGATGCAGATGCTCGGCAAATATGCGCACCGGCCGAACGCGGATGCAACGGACTAGTAACCCGTCCTCGGGTCGGCCGGTTCTCTCCTGTTGTCTGGCATCCGCTCGAGATGCCAACATTGCTTTTCTGATAGAACTCGCTTAAATCCCGGTAGGCCCGATCTTAACAAAGCGGGTCTTTTCTAAAGAGAATATGAAGCTTCCCGAGGATTCCCGCGTAATCTGTGCGGGACTCGATCAGTTTTGTCTGCCCTCCGCGCTGTTCGCGCGTGCCACCGATCGGTTTGTTGGGTGGAATAACAGCTTTATGGAAGCCATGGGGATCTCAGCCGACGAGATGCGCGCTGTACCGGTCTCAGAGATCCTGCGAATGGAAACGCCGGCGGCCGAAGCGAGTGAATGCGAAACCGCTCCTGCACCGGTGCATCCGGAGAAATGCATTTTGAAGGTGACCTCTGACGGTCAGCCGGCCACGGCTAAACTCTTCGAGCGTGAAGACGGTTATTCGCTGTTGATCGTCGAGGGAAGCGCGGCCGCAGAAAGCAACGAGGACTTTATCCGCGGCTTAATCACGGGTAAGACGGAGGAGCAGGATCGGATTCGACAAAAGTTTCATGACGAGGTTGCGCCGCAGATTATGGCAGCGGCTTTTGCGACCGAGACGCTGGCGGATAGGGTGCGGCAAGGTGCGGACCAGGATCCGGAGGAACTCAAGCGGATTGCGGATCTCATCACCGACTTGGTCGGCGGTATTCGGGTAGCACTGGGCAACAACGCGGCGACTCTCCAAACTCCCCCGACTTCTTGAGCGTGCCTCAGGACTAAAACCAAGATTCGCGGCTCACAGCACGCGGTTTTCCGATTGACTCTTTTCGTTCTCGTCCTCGTCGTCCCGACTTCGCTTACCAATAGAGGTCGGAGCCGTTCGAGCAAAAGCTTCGTCGGGCAGGTTGTCCTCGTCCTCGATCTGGCAAGTTCACCGGGGTGGTTTGCGACTGCGCGCTGGAACGGATGGGAACTGTGAGACTAATGGGACCGCGTTCCCGGTGAGGTGCGAACTATTGGCGTAAGGGCGGCTGTAATCGCGCCCAGAAGCTAGAATCAAAACTTAGGAGCGCTTTATGCTTGGATACGCCCTCATATTCTTGGTTATTGCCCTTATCGCTGAGGCTCTCGGGCTTGGCGGAGTGGCGGGAGAATCCGCGTGGATTGCCCACATCCTGTTCGTGATTTTCTTGGTCCTTTTTATCGTGTCGCTGGTTTTTCGCCGCCGACCACCGGTTTGAGCCGGTGAAGGAGTTCAAGGAGCAGAGCCAGGAGCCAGAATCCAGGAGGCGCACGCGAAGAACACCGCGCGACGGAACGGGTGCTGAAGGCCCGCCGGAAGAAATTTCCTCGACGCGCGTTTTCGACAGCGTCTGAGCACCGCTCGGCCTTCTGGCTCCTTGCTCGAACTCCCGCGTCGGACAGAGGCCGGCGGCTAGGCTTTGCTCAAGAAAAAGTTTCTCTGCCTTTGCGTTATCGGAACCTGAAGTCGTTCCAGGACCTGCAACATATCTTCCCACACCTTTCGTTTCTCGGTGAGCGCTTGGTTTCGCAACAGATAGGACGGATGAAACGTTGCCATTACCGGGATATTTCCGAAGGAATGCCAACGGCCACGGAGTAATTTCATCGGCTCTGAAGTCCCAAACAAACCGCGCATGGCAACACCGCCAAGCGCAACCATCACCTTTGGTTTTATGATATCGATTTGGGCTCGGAGATACGGAAGGCAAGTCTGCATTTCTTCGGGCGTGGGTTGCCGATTCCCAGAACTGCCCTTCGGCATGTCCGGCCGGCATTTCAATACGTTGGCGATATAGACGTCGCCCCGTTGAAAGCCCATGGTCTCGATGATTCGGGTCAATAGCTCACCAGCCCTCCCAACGAAGGGTTCACCCTGCAGATCTTCGTCTGCCCCAGGCGCCTCTCCTACGAACATGAGGTCAGCGCTTGGATTTCCAACTCCAAAAACCACAGTGTGCCTAAATGCGGCCAGATGCGCACATTTGATGCACACCAAAACTTCTTCCCTGAGTGCCGCCATACGCTGCTCACGATCTGCGCTCGGGGCGAGTTCCGGTTCTTCTGGTGCTAAAACCCGACGCGCGTCCTCCCTTACCGCATCGACAGACGAGCCGTAGTCCGCCTCCACCGAGTCCGAGGTCCGCGAAGGCATCTCTTCCACGTCCTCGATTTTTAGTCCCTTGATCCGGTCGATCAGTGATTGGTCAAACCTGGGGCGGTTAGCCATGTCAAGGCTTCGAAGCTGTTGCAGTAGAATGTCCAAGCCTTGTGTGAACGAGCTCATCGGGATCGACTCCAAATTTGAAGAATTCTTGCGGTACTTCCGCACTGAATTCCATCCAATTTTGCGTCATCGGATGCTGAAAACCAAGGCGCCAGGCATGAAGCATCAGGCGACTCGCGGATGCTCGTCTGCCGTAGAGGATATCGCCAAGGACCGGGTGTTTTAGATGCTGGAGATGAACCCGAATCTGGTGAGTACGACCGGTCAAAAGCCGGCAAAGCACTACGGTGTTGTCGTTGACCTCTTTAACGACCTCAAACTGCGTGTGCGAGTCTCGACCCTTCGTCGTAACCGCCATCTTCTTGCGATGGAATGGATTACGCCCAATTGGTTCGCGAATGTCGCCGCTCTTTTCTCGAAACAATCCGCTGCAAACTGCCAGGTAGATTTTTTCGACCACCCGATTCGCGAATTGCCGGCTCAACCGGTGGTGGATCTCATCGTTCTTTGCGATGACCAAGCAGCCGCTGGTCTCCTTGTCCAGACGATGGACAATTCCAGGCCGCAATTCACCGCCGATCCCGCTGAGGCCCGTACAATGATGTAGCAATGCGTTAACCAGGGTCCCTTCGATTTGTCCGGCTCCAGGATGAACCACTAATCCGGCCGGTTTATTGATCACGGCAAGGAATTCGTCTTGAAAAAGGAAGGTGATCGGGATCGCTTCCGGACGTAAATCAATCGCCACAACCGGCGGTTCCTCGATGGTCACCAAGTCGCCCGCGCGAACCGAATAGCGCGGCTTAACGGTTTCACCGTTTAATTTGATATGACCGGATTCGACCAGACTCTGAACCCGTGACCGCGACAGTCGAGAAAACCGTTCCGCTACCACAACATCCAGACGGCGCCTGGCGTCGACCGCTTCTACCCGGAACGATTCTGCCACAGAAATGATTTCACCACAGAGACACAGAGTTCACAGAGAAAATGTCACACAAGGCCACGAAGGCCCCAAAAGGTAAAGTTTGAGCAGAGCCTAGATGAAAGTAGCGCCTCGACAAGTTGTCCTCTTGCGGCCAACCCTCCATCTTTGCGATCTTTGTGGCCTTGTTGTGAATATTTTCTCTGTGAACTCTGTGTCTCTGTGGTGAAATTGGTTTGTTCCCTGGTCACGACCGGGATTGACTGACATGCCGAGCCGCATCTTGAAGTTCCCGAAGCAGCTTTTGGGGCTCTGGCGCTCGCATCAAGGCCTCTCCCACTAAGACACCGTCGATCCCGGCATTGGCGACTCGTTGCACATCGGAGACGCTGCGGATACCGCTTTCACTGATGACGGTACAATTGTCAGGGACTTTGGGAGCAAGTAGTTCGGTGGTAGCTAAATCCACCTCAAAAGTGGCCAGGTTACGATTATTGATCCCAATAAAATCGGCTCCGGCATGAAGCGCGCGATCAAGCTCTACTTCGTCATGCACCTCCACCAAAGTGTCGATCCCCATCCTTAACGAGATTTGGAGCAAGTGCGCCAGTTCCTCATCGTTGAGCGCCGCTACAATCAAAAGGACAGCATCAGCTCCCGCCAGGATCGCCTGATAAATCTGGACTTCATGCAGCGTAAAATCCTTTCGCAGCGTTGGGAGCGGAACGTGCTGGTGGATCAAAGCTAAGTAGTCCAGGTGACCATGGAAAAATCGTTCATCGGTCAGAACGGAAATACAGTGAGCGCCGGCCTCGTAATAACGGGTCGCGACCGCCAGAGGATCGAATTGTTCTGCGATGATCCCTGCGGAAGGAGAAGCGCGTTTTACCTCTGCAATGAACCCGAAAGGCGCCATCTCAAGCGCAAGCCGGAAATTGCGATAATTTCTGTGGCATTGAGCGCGCTTTTCCCAAGCTTCGGTATGGTTTAGCCAAGGAGTGATCTCCTGACGTTTGTGAACAATGATCTCGGCGAGCCTGCTCATAACGGAACAAACGGAGTCCCCACAATCTACACAAGCGGCGGGCAAGAGCGAATCACATGAAGTGCCGCTTACAGAGTGCTCTACCGGAACCGGATTTCAGATAGCGTTCGAAGCGCCTAGCGATGTCTTCAGTTTCAAAAGCAAAGTAAGCCTTGAGCTTCCATGGACGGTATTTCGCGGCATAACTGGAGACCTCGGCTTGATGTTTTCGGACGCGTTCACG
>JAFAIO010000389.1 GCA_019236675.1 Verrucomicrobiota bacterium | reverse complement strand
TCGTCATGCATTACCCTGCCAAGGTAAAAAACGGAATCCTCCATGCGGAGTTCGGAGCCAGAGGCGCCGTGGGATCGTTTGTCGTTGATGGGAAAATAGCGGCCGATGGGGCAGCAAATCTACATGTTAAGGGAACTATCGGCAACGCGATCGCCGTAACTCATCCGCACCCCGGCAAACCATATGAGTGGCAAGTCATCGCGCGCTTCGAAGATCGGCATGGGAGCGGCAAGTCAGTCGGTCAAATCCACAAGGGGGTTGGCAGGGACAAATTCTTTACCTTCGTTAGAGATCCGGGCACGGACATCTATCGACGGGTAGCGGACCTCCTCCTTTCCCAAGGCAACATCGCCGAGGGCGACGAGGTTCTGCGATTGTTAAAGCGCAAAGAATATCACGATTTCTTCCCCGGGAAAATTAAGGATCCTTTAGCCGACGCAGCACCGCAACGCGCCTACGACCAGAAGTGGCAGGAACGCTTCAATACTATTCATGATCAGTTGGCCGCAATCGGGCGAGAATACAGCGAGCTGATCAAAAAGGATCCGAGAACCGACGAGGAGAACCAACGTCTAACCGTTCTGCAAAGCGATTTAGCTACCGCCCAGAAGGCTTTGGAACAGCTCTATCACGATATCGCGATGATCGGTAGTCCGGATAGGGCCAAAGATCTGCAGGAATCCGGCGAGACTTTGATGCAGGCATTGCCAAAGATTGAACCAGGGGCGGTGGTAATCGAGACGGTGGCGCTACCCGATAAATATAGAGTGATACTAACAACTCCGGATGTGCAAGTCCCGGCGGAGTACCAGATTAATCGAGAAGAACTGCGTAAAAAAGTCTTTGCTTTTCGAGACGCGATCAACGCCCGGGCGCCGGAAGCAGCAGTTAAATCTCTGGGAAACGATCTTTATCAGATCCTGATCGGACCGATTGAGAAAAACATCCAATCCTACAAACCAAGGACATTGGTTTGGTCTTTGGACGATGCTCTGCGTTATGTACCCATGGCCGCGCTCTACGACGGCAGTCATTATCTCGCGGAAAACTATGCCAACGTCGTAATCACTTTGGGCAGCTTGATCAATTTGAAAGATAAACCTAGCACAGAGTGGATGGCTTTAGGCTTTGGCGTTACCAAGGCCCGCCAGAACTGGCCAGGCCTGCCCTATGTTAAAGACGAACTCAGCGGCATCATCCGCGATGAAACGGCCGGCGGGGACAAAGGAATATTGAAGGGCCGGATTATGCTAGATGAGAACTTCACCGAAGCCGCCCTCAGAGACGGCATTGCTCGCCAAAACTATCGCGTGGTGCATGTCGCGAGCCACTTCAAGTTCGATCCAGACGGAGACAGCAACGATTCCTTCCTTCTGCTTGGTGACAAAGAACTCACGAAGCTAACGCTGGCCGAGATTGCGGCGGTTCCCAACTTTTTTGCCGGAGTAGAACTGCTAACGCTTTCAGCCTGTCAGACTGCGGTTGGCAACCAGGCGAGCCGGCCTAACGAGGATCAAGGGATTGAGGTAGAAGGCCTAGGCGTTCTGGCCCAACGGAGGGGAGCGTCCGCCGTGATCGCAAGTCTTTGGCAGGTGGCCGATGTGAGTACCGGCCAGCTCATGGAAAAGTTTTATCAATGCCACGCCGGGACAGCAATCGCTACCAAAGCGGAAGCGTTACGCCAGGCGCAATTGGCCCTGTTGCAAAATACGGACGGCAAATATTCGCACCCAGTCTACTGGGCGCCTTTTATCATTATTGGTAATTGGCAGTAGGATTCGGCGGCCGAAAGAGAACATATGAAGAGCTCGTTTCTGGTTCCTGTGCTGTTAGCGGTCTCGGCTTTCCTATCAATGCAGAAAACGACGGCTTCTGTCGCATCTACCAATTTCGATGGCATCTGGGCAGTGACGGTGACCGCGCCCGAGTATAGGAATCCTCTTGATGGTGCCGTCGCTCTCGCGATCCATCACACTTTCCGCGCGAGGGTAAAAAATGGGATCTTATATGCCGTGCAGAGCGGGTTAAAGGGTGCTCCGGGATGGACTGAGCTCAACGGAAGAATCGAGGCAGACGGGACTGCAAAGATACGGGTATCGGGCCTTACCGGTTTTGCACCCCAGACCATAAGTAAGCATTCCGGAAAGCCATACGAATTTCACGTGGTTGCGAATTTTAATGACCGACACGGAAGCGGCAAGTCGATTGACGAAATCAAGCCGCGAGGCCCTCAGCACATTCTGGTAGGTCGAGACAAGTTTTATACTTTCGTCAAAGATCCCGGCACCGATATCTACCGCAAGGTAGCCGACCTACTTCTTTCGCAAGGCAACCTCGCCGAAGGCGAACAGGTTTTGCGGTTATTGAAGCGAAAAGAATTCAACGATTTCCTCCCGAACGAGGGTGGAGATCCTCTGGTAGATAAGGCTCCGCAAAACGCTTACGACCAGAAATGGAAAGAAAGATTTGATGCTATTCGTGATCAACTAGCCGCCATTGGCCGCGAGTATAGCGCTCTCAGCAAGAGGGACCCAAGAAGCGACGAGGAGAACCAACGTCTGAGCGTTTTACAAAGCGATTTAGCGACTGCTCAGAAGGCTTTGGAACAGCTCTATCAGGATATCGCGATGATCGGTAGTCCGGAGAGGGCCAAAGACCTGCAGGAATCGGGCGAGACCTTGATGCAGGCGTTGCCAAAGATCGAATCGGGAGCGGTGGTCATTGAGACCGTAGCATTACCGGACAAATATCGGGTGATACTGACCACTCCCGACGTCCAGATCCCGGCGGAGTACGCCATCAACCGGGAGGAGCTTCGTAAAAAGGTCTTTGCTTTTCGCGACGCGATCAACGCTCGGGCGCCGGAAGCAGAAGTTAAATCTCTCGGGAACGATCTTTATCAGATCCTCATCGGCCCCATTGAAAAAAATATCCAGTCCTACGGGCCAAAGACGCTGGTTTGGTCTTTGGACGATGTGTTGCGTTACGTGCCAATGGCTGCTCTCTATGACGGCAACCACTACCTAGCGGAAAACTATGCCAACGTTGTCATTACCTTGGGCAGCCTGATCAATTTGAAGGATAAACCGAGCACCGAGTGGACGGCTTTGGGTCTTGGCGTTACCAAAGCCCACCAGAACTGGCCGGGGTTGCCTTATGTTAAAGACGAACTTAGTGGTATCGTCCGAGACGAAACGGCGGGCGGGGACAGAGGGATATTGAAGGGCCGGATTATGCTGGATGAATCCTTTACCGAAACCGCCCTCAAAGACGCGCTGGCTCGCAGAAACTATCGTGTGGTGCATATCGCCAGTCACTTCAAGTTCGATCCGCACGGAGACAGTAGCGACTCCTTCCTTTTGCTGGGTAACAAAGAATTGACGAAACTGACGCTGGCCGAGATCGCAGCGCTTCCAAACTTTTTTGCCGGAGTAGAACTGCTGACGCTTTCAGCCTGTCAAACCGCGGTTGGCAAGCAGGCGAGCCGACCCAACGAGGATCAAGGGATTGAGGTGGAAAGCCTGGGCGTGCTGGCCCAACGCAGAGGAGCCTCCGCAGTGATCGCAAGTCTTTGGCAGGTAGCCGATGTGAGCACCAGTCAGCTAATGGAAAAGTTTTATCAATGCCATGCTGGGACAGCAATCACTACCAAAGCAGAGGCCTTACGCCAGGCGCAATTGGCCCTGCTGCAAAATACGGAAGGCAAATATTCTCACCCAGTCTATTGGGCGCCTTTTATCATCATTGGTAATTGGCAATAGTGGTGCTGCAGATAGTCACCGAAATCGATCTTACCCGCAGACATAAGCCGCAATTTTTTCGAGCGCGCTTTCATTTAAGAGGATGATCTCATTAGAGCGCAATGCGGGAGGCAGTTTGGACGTTTCGAGCGGTTTTGTGGTTACCGTGATAAGATTGCCTTTCTTCCGGCCAGAACGCTGTTCGTTCACAAAAATGCCCCACTCGGCTTCGACCCAGGCTGATGCTACATTTTCGACCGAACTCGTCACAACGATCATGTGCTGGCAGCAGTCAAGCGCCCGATCAATTTCCTTTCTGTAATCTGATTTGCCCAGCCGCGGCAAAGATTCGTTGCTCAAGAACGTGGGGATGCCGCGAGACATCAAAAAACGATGAACCGTCCCTGCATGAGGGTAATCGGCACTTTTAGCGCTAATAAAGACAACCGGACTTTTATCGGTCGCCACAGGATGAATGACCGGAGGTAGGATCGGAAACAACCGGCGTCGGAGAAGTTCCCCGCCGACGGCGATCGACCAGACCGCAGCGATCGCGACCGTTGGAACGGCGTTGTCGCTGAAACAGACCAATGCAAAGCTAACCAGTAACCATCCGACAGTCATGACGAACCAAAAACCGATCAGCATACGGTTCCGTCGCCAAAACCCCATAACAAATCCGAGCGGGATCAATAAACCCGCCGACCACGCGCAGGCGGGGCCGGATGGCAACCTCAGAAAACTCCGTTGTATCAGGTCATTCAGGGCGACCGAGTGCAATAGTACCCGTGGTTGATCTTGTCCGAGCGGTGTATTTCCCAAATCGCCGATACCAGAACCAACGTAGGATACCAGAACGACGCAGTCAGCTAATGGCTTGGAGTTGTTAGTCTCAGGCGAATTTTCGGTCACTACCTGGTGAGCAGCAGCATAGAGTTGATGCAATTGAGTGACTGAGTAGTGACGAAACCCGGCGGGGGTTACTCCTTGCCAGCCGCTACGGAAGTTCTCCAGAACCGGACGAAGGTCGGCCGTACGCCATTCGATGCCTGAATCATCCGCGCGCAGCTCCGGCCAGCTAACCATTCTTGGCTGCGGAAACTTGACATCTTTTTCCCAGTCAATTCCTCGCCAAGCAAGATAGGTTGCAAGGGCGAAGGAAGGCTCAATTCCAGAAGGTTCGTTACGAAGAAGGAGATACCGGCGAAAAACTCCATCTGTATCGGGCTCCAAATTCATTAAGCCCGCCGGAAGCCGGCGGGCTAAGAAGGGGAAAGAACGTTCGCGCGCTGGCGGCGACCCTGAAAACGCTTCCGCCAAGACGACGACGGTGTTATTCGCTTTGGCCGCGTCGATCGCCTCAAGAATGGGTCGAGCGTCTTCGGAAGAGCCCCGCTCGAAGATGATATCCAGAGCGATCGCTTTGGCACCGAGAGTCGTCGCTTCTTGGATGATTTCAGCCGCATGCTGGTATTCGGCTCTTAAGCTGGACAAAACGCGGACGTCTTCAGAGGCGACATCAAGATGTACAATGTGGGGATCTACGGGGGGAGCCAGACCGGCTTGGTAGCGCCATCGCAACATCTGATCCAGGAACGCGTTGTCAAGACTTTGAAAAGGATTTCCGAAAACGAACATCCAGAGACTGAAGCCACCGAAAACAACTACGAGAAACGCAAAAGGCGAAAATCGCCAGAGCCTTCCGTCGGAACCGGAGTGGCAAGGGTTGGAGGTCTCGGATCTCCGAGCTGATTTGTTGAAAAGGGGGTTCACTCGTTTTGTTCGGGACTAAACCATTTCATGGTTAGAACCGAACGCCTGATTATTCCCCGCTAAGTCTAGAAGAACGGGATCACTTCTAATTTTGAGGAGCTCGTCTCGAGAATATCAACATACCAGGTTGAATTTGCGAGAAGTTGACGGAAACGGAAAAACGCCGCCAGGGAAACTCATCGGATCGCAAGGCGCCGCCAACTTCGTCAGGTAATGGGATCGCTGCCACGTGACTCGACAGCTCGCTGCCAGCCAGCTGTCGCGTTAAAAGCTCGCGAAGCTTGATTGTCTGGATGGTAAGCAATTGGCTATCGGTTTTTGAGTTCTGCATCGCCTGAATAAGCCGCTTGATTTCCCGCACGTCGCTCGCGCCTGAATCCAAAAATAACACGTAGAAGTCGAACGGCTCGATCGAGGCCAAAGTCCAGACCGTTGGTTTACGCGGCAAGACTACGTCGGCTCCTTCGGCTAACTCAGCAAGCTGGGGGCGCCAACCATTCGCCAAATGGCCGTTCTTCATATCGAGGGCCACCGTCACTGCTATGCAGGGCGTGCTGGCATCCAGGTGAACGACCAAAGCAGCACCAGCATCATAATCGGCTTTCGGGTCGAAAGTTGCTTCGCCCTGCGAGCTAATAACAGATAGACAGACTCGACCATAGGGCTTCCGCAGGTCGGCCAGTTCCGCCATCGTCCGTGGGATTAGTAATTCCACGGACGACATCAAGAAAAGGACTAACTGGATCAACTTCACTGTTAAGACTAGTTGATTTGGCAGCCTAGCATGTTTACATCACTGTCCCGCGAGGGAGCGAGCCAGAAGTGCAGGAACGTTTTCGTGAAACGCCGTGAAAAAAGGCCTAACCAGCAACGCAATTTTTTCGTGAGCCGACGCCAGGCGGAACTGAGTGAACGGTTTTTTTGCCGCACAGCTAATGTCCTCGAGCTGGGGGCAGTGACCACAGATGCGTTTATCAAAATTGTCTCTAAGTCGGGCTTTTGCTGACCCGACTGCTTCTTTGCGATTTCGCACTTCATTCTGAGAAAAGACGATTGGTGCCACCAGAGTTGCGTGCGATGTCACCGTCCTTTCGCTGAAAGCTAGGGTTAAGCCCTCATAAAAATGACGATCCGACTAGCAGGAAAGGACTCAAATGGACTGCGGATTAAGCGGTGTCCCTCTCCTTAGCCCCTTAAATCTTAAAATAATCCGGCTGATCAATATCGGCTAACAGCCCTGGCCCGGTAGGCTTCCAGCCAAGCGTTTGCTGGGTCCACTTGCTAGACGACGGATTGTCGAGTCCCACAAAATTCGAGAGAAACCCAAGATGCTTGGCAGATTTAGGGGTTGGGTAACTGGATGTGGGAATTTGGAGCTTGGCTGCGATCTTGGAAGCGATATCGCGGAAGGGAACGCCGGTCTCGTCAACGCCGTGATACTTGGCGCCAGGTTCTCCTTTTTCGAGGGCAAGTCGAAAGAGTCTGGCTGCGTCACGGACGTGGACTGCCGGCCAGCGGTTGGCGCCGCCACCAATGTAAACGGAAGATCCTTTCTTACGGGCGGCTTTGATGATGTACGGGATCAGTCCGCGATCACCGGAACCATGGACGGTCGGCGAAAGCCGAATGACCGAGGCACGGACTCCGCGTGGAACGAAACCGAGAGCGGTAGTCTCAGAAAAGGAACGGTTTGGGGCATCCTTTACATGGTCATCTTCCTCGGTGGAAATCTTTCCGAACGGCAGCATGAGGACGCCGGATGTCACGATCAGAGGGCGTCCCGTACCTTCTAAACCCGAGCCTAAAGCCTGAACCGCTTGGGATTCAGTCTGGTGAACGATTCGCAAGAAGCTCGACATGATACCTCCGTTAAGCGCTCCTGCGAATAAGCGTAGGCGGCTCATCAGATCCATATGAGCTAACCCGTGCATAAAAGCTAAGTGGATGACGCCGTCGGATTCCGCAGCCGCGTCTCGAAGCAAAGCAGGTTGGTCGAGTCGACCTACTCGCGCTTTAGCGCCAAACTTTTGGAGCTTTTCGGCCCCCTGGGTGGTGCGGCTTAAGCCGGTGACTTGATACCCGGCCGCGAGAAACTCTTTCACAACCGCTGTACCGATAAAACCCGTAGCTCCAGTGACAAAAATGCGCATTCTTTAACTCCATTAGTTATACTTTAAGGTATTTAAATACTAGTTAGTATCTGTATTGCAATCGGTTTTTTAGCGGGCTATGCTTGAAAGGTGCCAGGACCGATTAAACGGAGATTGACCCGAGACGAGAAGCGGCAGGAGACTAAGGAGAAACTGCTGCGTTCGGCTGAGCAATTATTTAATCAAGGCGGCTACGAGAAGGCATCGGTCGATCTGATTGCCGAGAACGCGGGGTTCTCCAAAGGCGCGTTTTACTCGAATTTCGAGAGCAAAGAAGCCATCTTCCTGGCCCTGCTTGAATCGAACAAACGCCGGAGCATCGAAGCGCTGGAAGATCTTTTGGCTCGGGAGATGTCGACCGAGGAACTCTTGTTAGCGATTCGAAACCATCAGTCCGGCCGGGACTCCGATTTCGACTTCACCCGACTCGCCGTAGAATTCGCGCTGCAGGCTTCTCGCGACCCAACTTTCGCGAAAGCCTATGCCAAGCTGAATCGGTACTTTAGGGACTCGATGATCGGTGTGCTGGAAAAGCTGTATGCGAAATTGGGCAGAATCCCCCCAGCACCGCTAAAAGATCTAGCCGATATTCTGATCGGAAGCATCACGGGGCTCTTACTGCAGGCAGCCGATTCGCCGGCAAACGTCCGGAAACGTTTGATATCCGAAGCGACGTTCTTGATCCTCGGAATTAGCGCGGAGCCGCCGGCAGCGAAAGCTAAATAGCCGCGAAAAGCAGACTTCGCCCCATCTCGCCCTTTGGCTACGTCGGCCAAGGGCGCAAAAAGCACAAAAAAGACGAATCGCAGTCCCGAAATTCTCTGGGGTGAATTGGACGCAGGACCTGTCGCGCCGTAGGCCTTGCTAAGGCGGATTTACGCAGATAAAAAATGAATTTCACAGCAGGATCACAAAACCTGTCGCGGTGCTGCATCCTTGGCTCCGTAGGAGCCGCATCTTTATAGATTAAACGACAAAAAACGTGTCCAGCTCCGTTAGGAGCGACATATAAACCGTCCGTTTGTGCAAGCTGGTTCTGCTCACGACCAGATGTCGCTCCTAACGGAGCTGCACACGTTTTGTTTGATCGCGGCTATAAAGATGTCGCTCCTACGGAGCTGGTTCGCGTCTTGTTGGATCGTGGCTATAAAGATGTTGCTCCTAGCGGAGCTGGTCGGCGTTTTGTTTGATCGTGGCTATAAAGATGTCGCTCCTAGCGGAGCTGCACGCGTTTTGTATGATCGTGGCTACAAAGATGTCGCTCCTACGGAGCTGGTTCGCAGCATAGCGAAACGTCCGAACGCCCCCGGTGAGCGGGCCGTCGCCAATCTGTTAGGGGCTCTCGAAGCCCAGCTTCGTCCCGTTCCCGGCGTTCCCGGCGATCACGGTCCGGCCGCGGGCCGGAGCGTTTCCGGCGCTTGTCTACGTCCTCGAGAAATCAGGTAACCCATTGGAGAATTTGTGGTTTCAACGGGTTGAGGAATTCGGTTCCATTTTCCTGTGCTTGGTGCCAGCTCTTCTTCAGCTCAAAGTACCACCGGGCTTGAGTGTCAGGGTCTCCCAGCAACATCAATTTCGGGTCGTTCTCTAGGCCCTGGCTGATCTTTTTGAACACATCTTCGTCCTGTCGGATGAAAGTTTTGCCCAGCCATTTGAGAGGCCACCAAAGATACTTCGTAAAAGTGAGGGAGCTGTAAACGAGGTGGTTCAGTTCGGTGGCACTCTCGTTAATCGGCGTCAACAAAGTCATCGACACGATCGAATGGCTAACTCCAACCTGAATGTGCTCGATCCGGCTGCCGGGTAGGAGGAAAGTGATCTCAGTGGAGGTTCCACCTTTGAAGATCGAGTAACCCTTCGCGTTAGCAGACGGCGTGTGGCGGACCATACGAAACCCTAGTCTCACGGGTTCGAAATGCTTTTTTTTGAGCCTCGCGGATTTGGCGCTGCGCCAAAACCAGCTCTGATGAACGAAGGTGACGTGTGCTGGGTCGACCAGTCCGATAACGGCATGATCGATATTGGTGGGAAGCCGAATGGTTTCTACGTGAAGCAACTGTTTATCTGATGGGACCAGCAGGTCGGGAAAATTGTTTTCCGGGCGCGATGGCAAATGGTTGTTATGCGGTATGTAAACCCAGACCGTGCCGTTCTCTTCCT
>JAFAIO010000398.1 GCA_019236675.1 Verrucomicrobiota bacterium | reverse complement strand
TCCTTGAACGAGTTTACCGGAACGGGATCGGGAGTGTGTGCGGGGCGGTCATCGGTTTTACCACGCTTGTAATCGCCCAAAATCTGCAATTCGATGGCGACACCATGGAAATGCTCAGGGCCGTGCTCGACACCAATGCCTGGCTGGCGACCCACGTTGTCGGTGAGGTCCTGGGCTATTCCGCCGTTTTTCTCGCTGGGCTGATTGGGATCATCTATATCTTCCGCGGAGTGTTCACGACGTCGTTTGACGAGAACGCGTCGAGAACCTTAGGGCGAATGATCTATGGCGTTGTTTGCTTCGCTACCTTATTCAGTTTGGTCGCGACGGTCCTCGGTGGCATCTGGGCCGACCAATCCTGGGGGCGTTTTTGGGGTTGGGATCCGAAAGAGAATGGCGCGCTTTTAGTGGTGCTATGGAACGCGATTATTCTTCACGCGCGCTGGGGCGGCTTTGCCCGAGAACGCGGTCTGGCAGTATTAGCAGTTTTTGGGAACGTGATCGGCAGTCTCTCCTGGTTTGGTGTTAACATGCTGGGAGTCGGTCTGCATTCGTACGGCTTCATGGATCAAGCGTTTGGTCCGCTGCTTGGCTTTGTGGCCAGCCAGATTGTCATCATGGGCATCGGCCTATTGCCCCTGAAATATTGGCGCGGGATCCGGGCGCGGGAACGACGCCTGGTGGAGACGAGCGCGGTACCGGCACACGCTGCGGAAGCAGGGTGATTGGTTGAAGGCGGTGTTCTTCAACGGTCGGAGGGGCGTTGCATTCCGCGTCCGCAGGCCGCGAGCATCTCGACGTTACGGCGCTTGCTCTGCTATTGCGCTGTGAGAGACGCGACGCCCCGGGACCAGGACGTTTTCAACCCGTTTGATAGGAAAGAGTCAGGATTGGCGTCATCATGCCTCAAGATAGCCCACCGGCATTGGCGGCGTCTTTGGCCCGGGCGTCGCGTCTTTCCGAATGTTTTACCTGCAACGGTTCCGGGCGTCGACACGCTCGCGGGCTGCGGAAGCGGAATGCAACGCCCCTCCGTCTCGGCTTCGCGACGACGTTTTCCTCCAAGAACCAACGACCAATTACCCGAGCACGGCATCAATGCTGTCCTGTAACGTCCGCGGCGGGCGCCCGAGTAAATTCTGAATATCCGTCGTCGGCCCGCTTGCTCCGCCGCTCTTCTCGAGCTCGCGCAGGCTATTGATGAAATCAGCGACCCATTCTGGGAGCCCTGCGGCGACCATGGCCTCTTTGGCTTTAGCCGGTTCGATATCAATGTATGTAACTTGCTTACCAAGTTTGTTAGCCAGCGCATCTGCTATTTCTGGATAACTCACTGCTTTGGGACCGGTAAGGACATATTTCTTACGTTCATGACCCTCCTCGGTGAGGGCTGCTGCAGCCACCTCTGCCACATCCTCTTCATCGACCAGCGCAACCCGGCCTTGGCCGATGCTTGAGTAAAAGGCGCCTTGGCCCTCAACCGTTGGCAAAATCGAGCGGATATTAAAACGGGCGAGGTCAGTCGGCTGAAGATGAGTCCAAGCAATTCCGGATGATTCCAGAGTTTGCTCCGCTTGCCAGTGCCAGCGGAACAGATCGATCGGAGTAGTCGAACTTGCTCCGGAGACAGACAAATTCACGATCCGTTCTACTCCGTTTTGTTCAGCGGCTTTTACGAAATTACCTTTCCAGTCTGCAGTTTCTAGAGCGACCGGCACCAGCAGAAAAGCGGATTCAACTCCTGTAAAACAGTCCGCCAGTGATCTCGGGTCCGCGTAGTCTCCCTGCACAATCTCTGCGCCGCGTGATTGCAAATCAGCTACGACTTGGTCCTGCTTTTTTGGATTGCGAACCATCAAGCGGATCTTCCTTCCTTGTCCAAGGAGATGCTGAGCTAAAGGGGTACCAATATTTCCTGGTGTGCCGGTTACAAGAATCATAGCAGTTCGGTGATTTGGAGTAGTTAGTTGCTGCTCGCTTTTTGTTTACGCCTTTTGCGCTTTCCGCCTTCGCCAAGCCTGCGGCGCGACGGGTTTTGCCGCTATTCAAATTTCTTCGACGCTGCGAGCGCCGATACTCTAAATGGCGTCGGCAAGTCGACAAGACAGCACTTTTTCGTTACTTAGGTACTAACTAGTTCCTCTATGACCACCGCCCGGAATCGCACGGAAGCCTGTCCAATCGAAGAATTCATGGACATGATAGGAGGCCGCTGGAAGGTCTTTATCCTTTGGGAGCTAATCCAGAATCCGCGCCGGTCCAGCGAGCTGCGGAAGAGTATCCCGCCAATTACCCAGAAGGTTTTTACAGAACAAATTCGAGATCTGGAAGACAACGGCCTCGTCAAACGAACCATCTATCCGACAGTGCCTCCCCGAGTGGAATACGAAGCAACGCCCCTCGGACGGTCGCTTCGAGAGATCCTCAAGAGCATGTGTCATTGGTCATCGGAGAACATGGAGAAGGTTCGCGAGTGCCGGCGCAGGACACAGGTGGAGTTGGCCAATAGGGGTACCTTATAGAATGCCAGTCGTGTTAGAGCTCCAACATTCGGCCGAGCAAAGCGCTTTTAATCTGCGCCGGTGGGAGGAGGTCTTGGCCGATCCGTACCTAACGAAACTACCGCACAGAATCGAAACCGACCACTATGGGAATATCGTGATAAGTCCTCCTCCAGCTATGCCGCATGGCGTGAAGCAGGCTGAAATCACGCGCCTTTTAGGAGCTCTTCTTCCCGAGGGCATTGTAGTAAGCGAATGTCCGATATCGACAGCGGACGGAGTAAAGGCAACCGACGTTGCGTGGCTGACTGGGAACCGGCGCGCAGAGACCACGCGAGTAATGTCTCACAGTCGCGCCCGAAGTTTGTGTCGAAATAATGTCGCCTTCGAATACCAAAGAAGAACTCCTGGAAAAAGGTGCGCTCTACTTTGAAGCAGGAGCGAAAGAAGTATGGATTTGCGATCTGTTGGGCCACATCGAGATGTTTAACGCCTCGTCTAATCGAATTGCCGAGTCTTTGATTTATCCGGCGTTTCCTTTGCAGATTGAGCCCTAGCGCGGCGACCGTCTTTTCTCCCAGTTTCAAGTTTACGGCCTACCTCACGCACGATCAGGCTAGCGAGCTGTTCTTTGTGTCGATCGACGAAACTCCGGGCAGCCTCCGGATCGACGGTACCGAGACGGCGCAGGGCCCAGGACATCGCCTTAACGATCATGTCGTCGCGGTCGGAAATCAGCATCTGACAAATCTCCAGGGTTCGCTTGGTTGAATCTCGAGCGGGATGTCGCCCGTTGAGTGCCAGTGTGCTGACCAGCGCAGCCCGCCGGCGCCAGCGATCGGATGACTTCGCCCAGCCTTTTATTTTGAATCACGGATGCGTTCCGCTGCCCAAGCGGGTCCGGACACGAAGCATCCAAAGCTATCAACTTCGCTCCAGCTCCCCATGCCTTCGCCGAGCTGCTCGATTTCCGACCATGTGATGCCCTCCATCGCGGCGCGATGGTTTTGAACGAGCTCGTAAGGGATGAAGCGGTGCACTTTATTCCGCGAAATCAGGGTTAGGGCGGCTTCGATGATGATGTCGCGTGGGAAGGTTTTGATCTGCAGCGAAATTCTCTTCCTCATCGCCCTTAGAACCGGGGTAGTTGACGAGTGCGCCGATAAAATCTCTTTCTCGACTTCGACAACGAGCTCTTTCACGGTGCTAGGTGAGGGCATGTCTTAGTACGCGCTAGTCGTTGTGATTTAGCACCTCGTGCGTTCGATGTGATCAGCGTCAGGCAATCTGAATAAAAAAGCGTATCTACTCAAAAGTACCCGTCCCTACACCCAAACGGAGGGGCGTCGCATTCGGCGTGCCGGGCTGCAAAATGTTCCTGGCCTGGAATTGGGCGCAAGGTTTTTTCGTGTGCCACTGCCGCGACGCCCCGAAAACGGTGCCACGTCTATTGGCGTTGCACGCTTTATTGGCCTGCCGCACCTCGAGGGAGCCGCAGCTAACATCCGGTTCAGACGACAAGCGGCATGAGCGGAGAACTTTAGCCGGCGGTAAATTCACACGGAATGCGGCTCCCCTCTGTGCACGGCCACGGGTGAACAAAGGTCCCAATCATTTACTGGAGAATATCTTATAACCGGTTTCTTTATGCCTAGCCATGTCTTCTCCAACTGGATTCTCCAAAGCACGCGTACTTGTCGCTGGTTCATCCAATACTGACCTAGTTGTTTACTGTGAGCGTCTGCCGAAACCGGGGGAGACGGTT
>JAFAIO010000382.1 GCA_019236675.1 Verrucomicrobiota bacterium | reverse complement strand
CTCGGCTCAAAACCGGCGCGGAGACCCGATAGAGCGAATCACGTTTCATATCGCGCCGAGTCCCGCCGCCGCTACGCTTTGGCGCGGCCCAGTTGTGTATCGGTATAAGGCCTTGAGATTGGCCGCGACGTAGGCCTTGCGAAGTCGGGTTTTCGCCCTACCAATCACGCGGCGCTCTCGCCCTTTCGCCCTTTCGCCCTTTCGCCTATTCGCCCACTCGCCCATTCGCCGTGTCGCCGTGTCGCCGTCTCACCGTGTCGCCTCTTGAACTCCTCTATTCACATTGCTATCTGCTATTCGGGCACTCCCTTGTGAAACTCAAACCGGCACTCACTCTACTATTCTTGCTCGGACTCCTCTTCTGTCCGCCCCGTTCTTTTGCTGAAGAACCTGCCCAAACCCCGGAAGAATCGATTCGGATTGGAGTGTTTATCGTTTCAACCTTTAGCGTAGATCAGGGCAAAGGTTCGTACACCGTGCTCTTTTACATCTGGGGAACCGGGCCGCTGGACGATCCGGATCCATTAAGCTCGATTCAATTTCCTCGCGCGGTCACCAGCACGGTGCTTGCCGAAAATCACGAGATCCGGGGGAACAACCGCTGGGTGTTAAAAGCGTATCGATGCGAAATGCTGAATGAATGGGATCTGCATAGCTATCCCTTCGATGAGCATACTCTCTCCCTCGTTTTTCGAATAAGCCCCCCGGAGGGAAGAAACTTCACGATCGATTTAGACACGGCCGATTCTGGGATCGCACAAAAGAGGATACAAGGAGGATGGCAAGTCGCGGATTTCCAGCTCTTCAAGTACAGGCTGAGTTACCAGTCGAATTTCGGTGATCCAGCATACGGACAACGACCGACAGATTGGATCGTCGCCAGCTTTAAGATGACCCGTCTGCCCTGGGTGCTCTTCTTCCGCTTAATGAGCGGAGCTTATGTGTCAGTCCTGATTGCCTTGCTCGGATGTTTCTTGAAGACCGAACATCCGCCAGTTTTTTCCGGTCGCATTGGCATGCAGACAGCCTGCCTGCTAGCTGCAGTGGTCAACCAGCGCGAAATCGGGAGTGCTATCGGTGCACGCAGTTTTTATAGTCTTCCTGACACTCTCCACGTGCTTTGTTACCTGTGCATTCTAGCGGCGTTTCTGATTTCCTTAAGATCCCGGAAATTCAACGATGATGGTCAGGCGCTGAAATCGTTGCGGTGGGAGAAACGGGTTTCAGGGATCGTGCTGGTCGTTTTTATATTGGCGAACTTCGCCTGTGCCTGGTGGATCATCGAACCCAACGCCGCACCGGACTTAGCCCAAATTGTGGAGATGGGGCATTAGGACGGGCATCCGTCCAAAGGAGCTAGGAGCTAGAATCCAGGAGCTAGGAGGTGCAAATCGGCCGTCGTAATCGTCCTCGTCCTAGAAGGTTGTACGCCAGACCTGATCAACTGTGCGCTCCGCCCTCCTAGCTCCTATAGACGAGCAGGCGCTCGTCGGCTACAATCCGCCACCCTCAAATGAGCTCAATCGAATTGTTGCTGGAAAACAATCGCGCTTGGTCCGCGAACATGACTTCAGGCAAGCCTGACTATTTTCGCCAATTGGCGAAACAACAATCTCCAAAGTTCCTTTGGATCGGATGTGCCGACAGCAGAGTTCCGGCCAATGAAGTAGTCGGGCTAATGCCCGGCGAACTGTTTGTCCATCGAAACGTAGCTAACCTGGTTTACCCGTCCGACCTGAACTGTCTTTCCGTTGTTCAATTCGCAGTAGCAGTTCTCAAGGTCGAACACATCATCGTTTGCGGCCACTACGGCTGCGGCGGAGTCAAAGCGGCTATGTCCAGCAAGCATCATGGTCTGATCGATAGCTGGCTGTCCAAAATTAAAGATTTATATGTCCGCAACCGTCAGAGTCTCGACTCTGTTGCCGACCAGGAGACGAGATCCGACCGGCTCTGTGAACTGAATGTCGTGGAACAAGTTGAAGCGCTGAGCCGCACGGCGATTGTCCAAGACGCGTGGTTCGGCGGACAAGACCTGGCCATTCATGGCTGGATTTATGGCTTAAAAGACGGCCTGATCAATGATCTCGGGGTCCGAGTCGATAGCCTCGATCAGGTTCCGGAACATTACCGATTCGAGCGGGAAGGATGAACCGGTTCGCCGTTCACAGTTCACAGTTAACGGTCAGCAGTCAGCAGTGAGCAGTTTGCAGTGGGCCGTCACCGGTTTTGTGCCGCTGACGCAAATAGATCCCATGAGTGCCATAGGTCTCATTTGGGTTGCTCGCAACGGGTCCAACTGCCGGAACCCTCACCACGTCCAACCGCAAACGGCGAGCTGCCAACCGCCAACCCCTCACCAGCACACAAATCCGCCATCGACCACTAAATCGACACCGGTGCAAAAAGAAGCGGCGGCGCTTAGCAGAAAAATCGCGGGCCCAACCAATTCATCAACCGTTGCCATGCGCCCCAGCGGGGTATCCGCTTCGAATTGTTTGCGCTGATCGGCAACCTCGGGCCGTGCATTCATCGGAGTCAGTGTGTAGCCCGGACTAATCGAATTAACTCGGATGCCGCGATCGCACCATTCCATGGCCAAGCTTTTCGTGAGATGAATCACACCCGCCTTCGAAGTGTTATAGTGGATCTGTTGAATACCCCGGTTCACGATGCTGCCGGACATCGAGGCGATATTGACAATCGATCCTTGCCGGCGAGGTAACATCGCCTGCGCTTCGGCCTGGCAAGACAAGAAAACGCCCGTGAGATTGATGTCTAACATCTTTTCCCATTGGGAAAGGGGCATCTCCTCCCTATGTTACACATCCTTTGGTATATCATCATTGGCTTCATAGCAGGATTCATCGCGATGGCGTTCTTCGTGTCGCTCATTGCTTGGGATCGAGTCTGGGGGCTAGAGAGAAAAAAGAGTTAAGGGGAAGGGCTAGACTGGGGGATTGGAATTTTTACGCAACTATGAATTT
>JAFAIO010000316.1 GCA_019236675.1 Verrucomicrobiota bacterium | reverse complement strand
TTCCTGGCAACCAGCTCGATGGACCGCCGAACAAGTGCCCGAGACGGTCCCGCGGCTAATGTCTTTACCAATCTCCATTGCAGCCGAGGCACCAGACGGCTCGAGAGTCTGTATCGCTCATGGCTCGCCGCGTTCCAACGAGGAAGGCTTCTTTCCTTCGACAACTGACGCCAAAGCTAAAGAGATGCTCGGTGGATCCCCGCCGCAAATCCTGTGTTGCGGACACACTCACATCCCGCTTTCGAGGCAGATCGACGGAACCTTTGTCTTCAATGTTGGATCAGTCGGATTCCCATTCGATGGTGATTCACGCGCCGCGTACGGGATACTTTCCTGGAAAGATGGACATTGGGATACGGAGCTCAGGCGGGTAGGCTATCCGTTAGCCGACGTCGTTGCTGCGGTAAGTGAACCCGGTTTCTATGAAGGCGCGGGCCCTCTCGGACGAATTATCCAACGTGAACTTGAGACCGCACGTCCGCATCTGACGCTATTTACCATGACATTTCTACCGCGGGTTCGCGCGGGAGAATTCGGTATCACTGAGGCAGTTGCCGAGTATCTCCGTTATCCGCAGGCCGAGATCGAGACCTGGTACGCTCAGATCCGAAAGAAGAAAATGGCGGCTAGTGGGCGCTAGAGATCGCGGCGTCGCCCACGGTAGGGTTGAGCTCCAGCTCATCCGAAATCTCAACGGCGGATGCGAACCGATGAGCAGGATCCCAGCGTACGTTTGCAATCTTGACAGCAAATTCCCTGCTGCCATGATGCATCTTGTGCGAACGACTGTTACTCTTGATCCCGATGTGGAACGTCTCTTGAAAGACGAGGTGCATAGGAGTCGCCAAAGTTTCAAAGTGGTCTTAAACAATGCCGTTCGTAGGGGTCTGCGCCCCTCCGGATCCGGGAAAAAGAAACCATTCGTCGTGAAAGCTCGCCCAATGGGGCTTCGTAGCGGCATCGATCCTGCGCGGCTCACAGAACTGGCAGACGAATTGGAGGTCGACGCATTCCTGAAGCTCACCAAGCGGCTTGAAGAGAAAAAACGGTGATCATACCCGACGCGAATCTGCTGCTGTATGCTTATGACAGCTCCAGCCCTCTTCACCAAACCTCTTCGGCATGGTGGTCAAAGACGTTGGACGGCGCCGAGCCGGTAGGCCTTTGTGTGCCGGTACTTTTTGCGTTTGTACGAATCAGTACCAGCCCTCGTGCGTTTATTCAGCCGCTTGACGTCAAAGAGGCAGCGGAACGGGTAACCGACTGGCTGCGGCAGCCGTCAGTTCAGTTCCTGGAGCTACAAATCGCAGATGTCCTATTCGCACTGGACCTGTTGCGCCACGCCGGCACCGCAGGAAATTTGACGACCGATGCACAGGTCGCCGCTGTGGCTTGGCGATTGGGTGCCGTGGTTCACACCGCTGACAGCGATTACGCTCGCTTCCAAAATGTGCGCTGGCTCAATCCGCTAGCCTCTTCCGCATAAAAACCGTGGCCTGCGGGTTATCGTTATACCGGTCGCAACGCTCATAACCGTGCCGCTGGTAAAAGCGGATAGCGTTAACCAGATCGTCTTTAGAATCCAGATACAGCCACTCGAAACCGGCAACCTTAGCCGCAAACTCTTCCACCGCCAGCAACAGCCCCTCTGCGAGGCCCTGTCGCCGATAAGCCGGTTTCACGTAGAGCCGCTTCATCTCGCCACTCCGTAGCGGGCGAACGAGCCGATGAAGGACGATACATCCAACCGGTTCTCTGTCTGCAAACGCCAGCCAGACACCCCGATCATCGCCGAGCAGGTAATCGGCAAACTCACTTTCGGTATCCCGAGCCCAGACGTCTACTGCCTGAAAATATTCTTTCACCAGTTCGAACGCACCGGGCAGATCATCCTGGGTTGCTCGGCGGATCGAAAGGACTGAGAGCGGACCGGAATCAGAAGGGGATGGGAGGGTAATGCTTTGTTCGCTGGACATAACGGTTTCCTCGATCACGCAAACCTCGTCGCAGCAATTCATATGTCCAATATCTGATTATGATGTATTGATATTCTTCCGATATGGCTGAATTCGAGCTTCGCTATCTTCGCTACTTCATTGCGGTGGCCGAGGAGCTGCATTTCAGCCGCGCCGCTAAACGGTTGCACATGGCTCAGCCACCCCTCTCTCAACAGATCCGTAAGCTCGAGCGGCACATTGGCCATCCTCTGTTCACGAGAAATTCGCGGACCGTCGCTTTAACCCAAGCTGGCGAAGCGCTGCTGGAGCGTTCTCGTTACCTACTCCGGCGGCTCGATGATGATTTGGAGACGGTTCGTCGAGTGGGACGAGGTGAGATCGGCACGCTAACGGTTGGTTTTATTGGATCAGCGATGCTGACGGTTCTTCCGGCTCTTATCGGCAGTTATCGGAAGCGTTTCGCGAAAGTAGACCTGCGCCTTCGTGAGCTAACCACCAGCAACTTGGTGGATGCGATCCGCCAAGGCGCCGTGGATTTGGGGTTCTTAAGAGATGCCGGTCCAACGGAGAACTTGATGGTTGAGAACGTGTTAGCGGAACGATTCGTAGTCGCTTTGGCGAAGAAACATCCTTTAGCCAACCGGCAAAAAGTCTCGCTGGCAGAACTGGAAGGAGACCCCCTGATCCTATTCGCGCGCGAACTCGGTCCGTTGGCCTGGGATAAGACCATCGCGCTTTGTGAGACCTCAGGATTCCGTCCCGCGATTGTACAAGACGCACCAGAATGGCTCACCGTATTAAGGCTGGTTAGTTCAGGACTGGGTTTTTCTATCGCACCCGCCTGCGTCGCTACCATCCAGACACCAGGAGTTGTTTGCCGCGAGCTAACCAAGTGTCCGATCTCAACCAACATTGAACTGGCGCGGCGCAGCGATCACCTGAATCCGATCATGGAAGCTTTT
>JAFAIO010000262.1 GCA_019236675.1 Verrucomicrobiota bacterium | reverse complement strand
ACGCGGCAGGTCGAGAAAATGGGGATGTTGAGCAGTATCGAACGTCAAATGATCCACAACGTGGTCGATTTTCGCGCGGTGCAGGTCAAGGATGTGATGGTTAAAAGTGACCGGGTCGTGTCGTTAAAAATCGGCGCATCGGTGGAGGAAGTTATCAAGACGTTCCTGCAGACGCGTTTTGACTCTTTGCCGCTGGCGAATGACAGAGGGGAGATCGTTGGTTTGGTGAACGCCTTTGATGTTATCCTGGACAAGAAGCCGGGAGAAAATGCCGACGCCTATCTTCACCGCATGTTAGTCGTGCGCGAAGATGAGCCCGCATCGATGGCTTTACACCGGTTGAGAGCGGCGTTCCCCCAGACCCTGGCATTAGTGGTCGACGGCGAGGACCACCCCATCGGCGTGGTCGGAATCGAGGACCTGCTGGGACCATTAGTTAAGACGGTGGGGTAGGCTAGGGGCGTGTCGGCGTGGATGATTTCCACTCGCTAATGCGCTATCCGATGGGGATTATGCCAATGGTCAAGCATTTTCGGGATTTGGACGTCTACCAAGGAGCGATGTCCTTGGTAATGGAGATTTTTGCTTTATCGAAAACGTTTCCGCCTGACGAGCGTCTTACTTTAACGGATCAAATCAGGCGATCATCTCGCTCGATCCGCGCTAATCTCGCTGAGGCTTGGCGAAAAAGACGCTATGAAGCTGAACGATGCAGAAACCGAGGCGAGCGAAACCCAAGTTCATCTCGAGATCGCCTTTAACCACAAATATATCGATCGCGCGACCTTCTATGCACTTGACGATAAGTGCGACAAGATAATTTCGCAGATCGTAAAGATGATCGATCAAGCCGACCGCTGGATTATCAAGTCCGCGCCTGTTAAGCGGCGTTCCGCTCGTTAGCAAATACGCCGGCACGCCGGCACGCCGATCCGCCCATACGCCCATACGCCGATCCGCCGCTTGAACTCCTCAGCCTCCTAAAATATCCTGCCACTTTATGTCAACGACTCCGCAGGCGCTGCCTTACTCTAGAAAGAACCCTTTTCCTGGCAAACTTCTGGTTAGCCGGACTATGACACTCTCAGGTTCTGAGAAGGAGACGCGTCACTACGAGTTCTCGTTAGCTGGGTCCGGAATGCGCTATGAGCCGGGCGATTCTATGGGAATCTTCGCGAAAAATAATCCGAAGCTGGTAGAAGAGACTTTGGAAGCCCTCCATTTCTCCGGTGAAGAGACCGTGACCACTAAAGAGGGGGAGACCTTTCCGCTACGCGACGGCTTACTTCAGTATTTTCAGATCACGCAACCCTCGAAACAATTCCTCGAGTTGATCGCTGAACGTTCGGCAACGAGGACGGAGCTCAAGCAACTGCTGGATCCCGAAAAAAAGCGTGATCTGGATAAATATCTTTGGGGACTAGAAGTGATCGATTTTCTTCTGGATAATCCGTCTCCGCGTTTAACCGTCGAAGAGTTCGTGCGCACCCTGCGAAAGCTTCAGCCGCGGTTATACTCGATTGCATCCAGCCTGAAAGCGCATCCTGAAGAAGTGCATCTGATGGTTGCGTCGGTCCGTTACGAGAGCCATGGCAGAAAGCGAGAGGGTGTCGCGACCACTTATTTAGCGGATCGTGTTGTTGTCGGCGCAGAGGTCCCGATGTTCGTCCATGTCGCTAAAGGATTTCGCCTTCCCGAGGATCCTTCGATACCGATTATAATGATTGGGCCTGGGACAGGATTAGCCCCGTTCCGAGCTTACCTGGAAGAACGAAGGGCCATAGGCGCGCCCGGAAAAAACTGGCTCTTCTTTGGCGAACAGCGTCACAATTGCGACTTCTTTTACCAGGAAGAACTTGAAGAGTTGCAGAAGCAGGGCGTTTTGACCCGGTTCGACACCGCCTTCTCCCGAGACCAGCCGAATAAGATTTACGTCCAACATCGAATGATCGAGAACAGTAAGGATATCTTCGATTGGCTCGAATCCGGCGCCCATTTCTTTGTCTGCGGGGATGAAGCCCGGATGGCGAAAGATGTGGATGTCGCCTTGCATCAGATCGTTGAGAAGCACGGTGGCAAAACTCCGGAACAAGCCGCTGAGTATGTCGAAGCTTTGCGAAAAGAAAAGCGGTACAAGCGGGACGTGTATTAAGGAGCTAGGAGGTAGAATCTAGGAGTTAGGAGGGCCCATTTTTGGATGGGCGAGGCTCCCGAATGGCCCAGTGCTTCAGCGAGGGCAAGCTGCACGAACGCCCGAAAATCAGTGAGCAAGGACTGTAGACGCGCCGACCTGTCCGACGAAGCTTAGTGTCCTTAGGTGGCCACAAGAGAGAGAGAGTGGCGAATTCGGAGCCGTGGCCCACGATACACCGCGGCTCGGCGCGTTTAACGGCCTAACAAAGGGACTTAGCGAGGGCCACGAAAGACTTCGCTCCAACAAACTGGTCATTCGGTAGCCTCGCCCCACCAAAAATGAGGCCCTCCTGGCTCCTAGATTCTAGCTCCTAGCTCCTCTATTCCACCGTGATTTCCCGAACGTAGACATTCACCTGGCCGTCCGCGCCTTTGCGAACATCCTCGATTTGGAAGGGACGATCGTTCATTCTAGCAATCGGATCTCCTTCCTTAGGCACATTTCCACCTCGGGGAAACTCCACAATAACCCTGATGTTCGCTCCCGCGCTCCCGGACTCGGCTTTCGGGCGCAACACCGCGCGATTCTCGCGGGCTGCAGTAACAGTGAACTCGCCTTTAAGGTAGATCGGGTCCGTACCGATCCCTTTGTCGGCGAGTTCAGTAGTCTGACCTACCTCAAACAATCGGCCTCTAGGCATCAAACCCGGCTTAAAAAGCTGCCAGCTTCCAATTCTGTTGCCGGTTCCAGGATTGGCTGAAGCCGCCAGAAACGGTTGAGGAGTCGTTTCAGCAACAGCCGGCGCACTCGGAGTCGGTGATGCTGAAGGGCGATTTGCCGGCGTTGCGGCCACCGGTTGTTTCGGGGTCGGGCTGGCGTGAGGATTCTTCAGCAAAAGAGAGGGCGTCGGAGTCGATACCGGTGCGGCGCGCAACGCGGCCACCAAAGTAGGACTGTTAGAAACCGATGGACCGGGCGAAGCGTTGCCAGCCGGACCCTTAGTGGAAGGAGTATTGTTAGACGCTAACTGCGAGCCGGCAGCCCGCCGATATTCGGCGAATCGGTTTTCAGCCGCTTCAAACTGGTTGTTGCTAACCAGCGGCAACCCAGCCTTCACGTAAAGAGCCGGGGGAGGTTCAAGTTGGAAGCTGCTGCCGCTCTGACCATAGGAAGAGTAAAGAAGCGGCATACAAGTGAATAGCAGGCGTCCTCCCCCCAGGTTCGTGATATGGACGATGGCGGTCAGGTCAAACGATCGTCGCAGTTCCAATCCTAACCCGGTGACCAGGACCCGCTGCATGCTGGCAAGCTGTTCTCTCGGTCCGGGGAAAATCGCTTCGACATAGATCGTCGGCACGTCGTTTGATTGCGCTAAGGCCACTACGCCGGCTCCGAAGTATTGACTGTCGGTCATCGGGAAGGCGTCCAGAACCGTGTATTTTCCCGTTATGTACGGAACTTTACCCACCTGGTGGTCGTAGTTGCGCAGGTACGACCGCAGAAGGTTATTGCTTTCTTCTTGGAGCCCGGCGCTGGTCATTGCGCCGTAGCGCTCCAGCAGCTTGTCGGCTCCCAAGAATTCACCGGCTGGAGCAGCCGTTAATTCGAAGCGCTTCGGCGGGACCAACTTATTGAGCTTAGCCAATAACTGGTAATTGAACGGCTGTTCCGGGTGGTCGAAGACGTAGAAAGTTCCGATCCAGCAGACGACGGCTACGCCGCAAAGTAATAGGATAACAACCGTCCAACCGAAAAGACCGTCGGCTCCCTCAGGTGGGGGCAGACGGCCTCGCGTGCGCCCGAGCTCTACTGCTTTCATCGGTAGTTAGCTGATTCCGGGACGGGATAGAAATCAGCGTTCCTCCCCGGACACCTCGAATGAACTTCCACAACCACAACTGCGGACAACGTTAGGATTATCAATTTTAAAACCTGAGCCGGTCAACCCATCGGTAAAGTCGACCGTTGATCCCTGCAAGAATTCGGCGCTCTTCGGATCAATGAGTACAGAGACTCCGCCGCCTTCGATCCGATGGTCATCTGCTTTAGGGTAATCAAACTGCATGCCGTATTGGAGACCGGCACAGCCTCCGTCTTCGACAAAGATGCGTAACCCTTTGTCACTGTAGCTCGGATCTTCCGAGACCAGCTCCTGAAGGTGACGAATCGCCGCTTGGGTAACCGTAATCATGTCAATGCTACAACTTAAGCGGTAACCGCCCGGCGCGTCAACGACAGTGAGAAGTCAGAAGT
>JAFAIO010000193.1 GCA_019236675.1 Verrucomicrobiota bacterium | reverse complement strand
ACGTTCACCCCTTGAGCCATAAAGGAATGCTGCGTCCCCCGAATCGCTTCCAACAATGGAACCTCATCTGCCTCTAATTCGGTGACTCCAAAGATCGTAACTTCGGACTTCGTGCCCACCGCGATCTTTAAACAAACCTGGATCGCGCTCTCTGATCGCTCGGTTCCTTCAGAGCAAAGTAGAATTCTCATCGAGTCCGGCCTGAATTGCTAACGTAGTAGCCTGAGGCTCCTCCGCATGACAAATGACAAATGACAGATGACAAATCTTGCCACGTTTTTTTGTAATTTGTCATTTTTAATTTGCCATTTGTGATCGGGACGAGCCTCAGGGCGAGTCACGAGTGGTGCCCCGTAATTAGCGCATTCGCCACCACGATGGCGCCTAGCAGAGGCAAAGGAGCGAATGCCAGGCGGATCCATGGGCCGCTGAAATACTGGGTTAATCGAGCGCCAAGTTGGGCGCCAACCGCCGCCCCGGTATGCATCACTAAAGCAACTAGAATGTCCACATTGCCATTCATAGCATGCCGGATGGCGCCGTAACCTGCCGAGATAATAATCTCAAAAAGATCTGTTCCCACGGCGATATGGGTAGGAATCCCAAGAAGATAAACCATAGCCGGCATCCGGATATAACCTGCGCCACCTCCAAGGAATCCGCTGAAGAAGCCGCCAACATACGAAACCAGTACAATCGACCAAACCGAAATCTTCGGGATGCCGGATTCCTTCAAGCTGATCCTTGGCGCCAACGGGAGACCCTGGAAGAGTTTGGCCAAGCGATCGAACACCAAAACGTCCGGTTTCGAGCCGCCGGTATCACTGGTCGTCGACCGAGATTTTCTCAACGCTTGCCAGCTTTCCCACGCCCCGAAAATTGAAACCACGGTGAAGACGATGATAGCGGTTAGACCAACCACAAGATTGACTTCACCCGACCGCTTAAGCGCCTCGATTGCGTCCACCCCGGTTTCGGAGCCGACCAAGGTGCCGGCGACCATCACCGTTGCGAGCTTCAGATCGATGTGACCGAGTATCCGGTGCTGGCGGGCTGCAACGATTGATTTACCCACGATGTGGATCAAGTCAGTGCCCACTACAAAGTTATAAGGCATCCCCAAACTGAACAAAGACGGGCCGGACAAGAAGCTGCCGCCGACCCCAAAAAATCCTCCGAGGATGCCTATAACTAGACCCAATATACCCAGTAGAAGCGGATTGATGTGAACTCCGGAGATCGGAAAGAACATGTCTATTTCTTTCCGCTGCGGATGATGTGGCTCAGACCGGTTACCAACCTCTCAAGCCCAATTGCTTGGCCGGTCATAAGAAGGACGGATGCTACAACGTAGTAGATTCGTTGCTCGTGAAATAGCTCAGCCAACCAAGTACCTAAGAATTGCAAGACCAGACAGAAGTAAGCGATGGCTAGGATTGCATAGACGACGAGCTCAATAGCGATGTAGCGGAGAACTTTTTGAATGGGCTCTTTCATTGGGAGGATTCGCCGCAGAGCAACATAAGACTAAAGGCCGATGGCGATCAATTGAGTAGGAAACGGGTACAGCGGACTGAGCAGGTAGTGAAGGCTGTTCGTCAAGACAAATTGGACGATTTGACAAAGAGAATTGCGACGCTACGATTAGATCGATCTAATAACCCAATCTACTGGTATTCAAGCAGATTCAACCCCGCAAATGATTAGATCGATCTAGTAATGATTGAAGCTTCCCCTAAGGACCGGGTCACTCTAGTCGACATCGCTTCCGATGCCGGCGTCTCACGCGCCACCGTTTCTCTAGTACTTCGTAACGTTCCTTCCGTTGCTCCCGCCACCAGAAAACGGGTATTACAGTCCATCACCAAGCTCGGCTATGTGTATCATCGAGGAGCCGCTAATCTCCGTACCCAACGCTCGCACGCCATTGGGCTGATCGTCTCGGATATCACTAATCCGTTCTTCGCTGAGATCATCATTGCGATTGAGGACTGGCTTGGTTCCACCGGATTCGTCACGATTCTTGGCAATACCTCTGAGAACCTGGAAAAGCAGCAGCGCCTGCTTAAATCGCTGTCCGAATACCCGGTTGACGGGATCCTGATCTGCCCAACTCAAGGCTCGATCACCGGAGCCGGGAGTCTAGCCGGACGCCGGCCACCTGTGGTCGCATTTACCCGTCCGGTGAGCGGGCTCGACTATGCCGGCGTTGACAATGTGGCCGGCTCGGAGCTCGCCATCGACTATCTGGCAGCGCTGGGTCATCAGCACATCGCATTTATCGGAGGTCCGTCCTCACTCTCTTCCGCCCAACAACGTTTCCTCGGATACCGGCTAGGCTTAGAGAAAAATGGAATCTCTTTTCGGGAAAATCTGGTTGTCGAGCAAGCGCCGAACCGAAAGGGAGGCTTTCAGGGACTAACCGCGGCATTGACACTGAGTCCAGCGCCAACGGCTGCAGTCTGTTTTAACGACGTCGTTGCCTTAGGCGCGATTGAAGCGCTCCGCTCCTCCTCTAAAGAGCCGGGCAGAGACTTCTCGATCGTCGGGTTTAACAACATCGCCGATGCTCATTTTGGTGGTTTAACAACCGTTGACACCAGCCCAGCCAAGATCGGCGAAGCAGCAGCAGACCTACTCCTACACCGGATCAAAGAACCAACCTCCCCCGTCCGCCAAGTGATTCTGACCCCGCGCCTGATCGTCCGAGAATCAACCGCCCGGCGCAGTCCGGGATCAAGCCCGGACTGAATAGCAGATAGCAAATGCTCCCAGAACATCACCGCTCATCCTAACTGACCACTAACAACTAACCACCGACTACTGCTTACTGCTTACTGCTTACTGCTTACTTGGCGCCGCCACCCCAAACCGCTTACCCACCGCCGCAAGCCCCACCAATCACCTTTCACCACTCACCTTTCACCTCCCCCTCCCAATGCCCCCAACAGCACCGCCCCTGAAATGGGGCCTCATCGGCGCCAGCGATATTGCAAAGACTCGCATGATCCCGGCTATTCGATCGCGGCCGGATTCCACCATTGCAGCCGTTCTAAGCAGCAGCGCGGAACGCGCGACGAGTTATGCGGCAGAGAACTCGATTCCAAGAGGTTACCATGACTTGGATGAGTTCCTGCAGGACCCGGAGATCGACGTGGTTTACATCAGCACGACAAACGAACTTCACGCGTCTCAAGCGATCGCTGCGGCCAAAGCGGGCAAACATATCCTATCCGATAAACCACTAGCTCTCACCTTGGCCGACGCCGAGGCCATGGTGAAGACCGCCAAAGAGAAAGGCCTCGTTTTCGGCACCAACCATCATCTGCGTAACGCCGTAACCCATCGCACCATGCGCCGGTTGATCAAAGAAGGCGCGATTGGAAAGCCATTGGCGGCTCGAGTCTTTCATGCGGTTTATCTGCCTCCACGCTTACAAGGGTGGCGAATCAACCGTCCCGAAGCAGGGGGAGGCGTCATCCTGGATATCACGGTTCATGACGCGGATACCCTCCATTTCCTTTTGGATGATGACGTTGAAGACGTGGTTGCACGTTCGGCGCAACAGGGCTTGAGCCATGGCGACCTCGCGGACGCGGTTATGGGGGTGATGTATTTCAGAAATGGAACCCTCGCGATGTTCCATGACGCATACACGATCAAGCACGCCCAGACCGGTCTCGAAGTTCACGGGACAGATGGCTCACTCATCGCCAAGAACATAATGACCCAGGACCCGGTTGGCGAAGTTTTCCTATCCAGAAATGGCGTTGTCTCAGAGGTTGCGCTCGGCGAACCTGAAGACCTTTACATTCACATCGTGCGCCACTTCCACGAGGCGGTCGAGGGCCGCGGCCAACCATTCGTCACCGGCGAAGACGGCATCCGCTCCCTGGCCGTCGGTCTAGCCGTCGAAGAATCCGCCAAGACTGGCCAGCGGACACCCGTGAGGTACAAGACATAATAGCCAATAGCCAATAGCCATAGCCGATGAATAGCCGCAAAAGAGCACAATGAACGCAAAGAAAAACAAGGCTCCTACCTCCTAGATTCAAGCTCCTATCTTCGCTGTGTCACTGATCACTGACCTACTGATTACTGATTACTTCCGTTTGCCCCCTCAATTCTCACTCCTCACTAAATGCCTCGCGCCCGTTTCATCTCCCTTCAAGAAGTCGGCTCGCTGATCCCGGACAATTCTGTGGTGTCAGTCAGCTCATCCAGCGCGCTCGCCTGCCCTGACGCTACACTCAAAGCCATTGGAGATTACTATCGGCAAACCGGCCGTCCGCGCGAGCTTACGTCGATTCATCCGATCGCCGCCGGCGATATGTACGGTATCGCCGGGGTCGATCACCTGGCGCAACCCGGCCTGGTTAGAAGAGTAGTAGCCGGCTCACTTCCAAGTGGCCCCAGTTCCATGGCGTCACCTGAGATTTGGAAACTGATCATTGAAGATCGAATTGAGGCTTACAATCTGCCGAGCGGCATCATCTTTCATATGCATCGCGAGGGCGCGGCCCGCCGGCCTGGGGTACTGAGTAAGGTTGGACTGAACACGTTTGTTGACCCGCGGCT
>JAFAIO010000269.1 GCA_019236675.1 Verrucomicrobiota bacterium | reverse complement strand
GAAGACCGTTCTTGGTCAATTCCGCGGCTGCTTCCGCTTGGCCTTTAGTTGTCGCAGCAAAATAGCCGATACCGACGAGTTTCGGGACGTCGGCCAGCACAATCTTTTTGCCTTTTAGGTCTTTCGGGTTGGTGGGCTGACCGCCATTGTAGCCGTTTCCGGCTCCAAACGCGGGAAGCAGCGCGATTGCGAATAACGCCGCTAAAGTGATCGGGATACGAGGCACTCGATGCTCCTTCCAATCGATACGAAGGGAACGCTGCCGGCTGGTTCGTTCTTCTGACAGAAAACGCGATTTTTGATGATTGTTTAGGGGGGGCATAACAGAGCAGTCTAGCCGATCTGCCGTCGCAGCGGGATAGCAAAAGTGACGAAATTCATATAAAAATTGACACGAAAAAAAATCAGTTCTCGGCACCACCGAGTGCAGCAACCACATGAAAACAAAGGCCTCGCGCAGAGGTCGCGGCGGACGCACAGAAGGAGAAGAGAGAATCTTGCGGGGACGCCAATATTCTTCTTTACCTCTGCTTCCGCTGCGACCTTTGCGCGAGGCCTGTATGTTCGGAGCTTCATTCCTTCTTCACCGTCCGGGGTTAAAAACCGTATAAGCGCGCCGGGTTATCGACCAACAGGCGCGTACGTGAGACATCGTCAGACGCTATCTCTGGTAGAAGTCCGAAGAGAGCTTCATCAGTTTGGTTTTTATCAAGGTTAACGTGTGGCCAATCGGTTCCCCAAACCACCCGGTCGGGCGCTGCCTCTATTAGCGAATGAGCGAAAGAAACGACGACTTCCAGGGCGCCCAACCTGGCTAACCGGTCAGCGCCGCTGAGCTTAACCCAACAATGCGGGCTACTAATGAGTTTGAGGAGAGCCCGAAATGGAGGCTGAGTTATTCCGAGCGTAGCATCGACTCGTCCCATGTGATCGATCACAATCTCAATCCGAGTTTCCTGGACGAATTCTCGGAGCCGTTCCAGATCCTCTGCATCGACGTGCAACTCTAAATGCCAGCCGAAGGGTTCAATCCGTCGGGCGACTTGCCGGCAGCAGGTCTCGTCAAAACCGTTACCAAGATGTCGGACAAAATTCATTCTCGCGCCGCGAACTCCGCCTTTATGCAGTTCTTCCAGCACAACATCCGAGGTGTGTGGTCTCACCAATGCAATCCCGCGTCGATTCATGGGTGCTCGACGGATCGCCGCCAATAATGCGCGATGATCCTGTCCGTACGCGCTACCTTGAACGATCACGCCCCGCTCGATACCAAAGGTTTCCCAAACTGTTTCTAACCTCTGGATCGAAGCCGGTGCCGGCTTGAACGGAGCGGAGGCAGGGAGAGGAAACTCGTCGAACGGCCCGTAAACATGAGCATGACAATCGCAGGCCCCGGCCGGGAGCAACCAGCCGCCGGTCGAGTCTTGGTGGGGCGAGACTCCGGCCACGCCGCTTGTCCTGGACGCTGCGACTTTCCCCAATGGTCGCGACTGGGTGTTATTGTTCTTGATCATCCGGTCCCGCTTGTCCGTTTGGAGTCCCATCATCGAATAGTCAGCGACCCCACGGCCGTTCCCGGCGTTGACGGCGCTCCCGGCGTTCCGAAAGCAAGCCCATCAAAAAGCACCCGAGCGGTGCGGAGTAAGCCCGCACGCTTAACGACGGGCATCGCTCTGTTTCGATCCAATTCTAAATTAACCGTGAATTCACCGGTCGGATGTTCAACCGAAATGGATGTAGCGTCTGCAAGCTCAACCCGTGCAATTCCTTCGGCAACTGAACCCGGAATCACGCAAGCAGTGGCTACCGTGACCGCTGCAAACACCCCGATCGCGGTGTGGCAGGTGCGCGGAATAAAGTTTCGCGTACTAATACTTCCGCCGGTTTTCGGAGGCGCGATGAGACTCAGCTTAGGAATCACTGCCTCTGTGACATCACCCAAGCCCATTAGCTGACCAGCGGTTTTTCGCAAAGCTTCCAGTCGAGCCTTCAAATCGGCATCCGCATTGAGTTCGGCCACGCTCTCGTACCCGGTGCGATCGAGTGAAGCAGCCGGGATGACGATTACCGGCATGCCATTATCGATACAGGTTACGCGAATGCCTTGAACGACGTCACTGGTATTGCCTGTGGGCAGTAGGCTCCCGCAAACGGCTCCGGCAACGTCCAGGAAGTTCACCAGAATCGGCGCGCTGGTTCCAGGTACACCGTCGATGCGAGCGTCTCCCTCGTAAGAAACGACGCCGCCGGGAGTTGAAACCACCAGTTCAGCAACGGTACCCGTATTCAACGTCTTTACTCGAACGGTGGTTGAACCTTCCCGTGGTTTGATCAGTCCGCGCTCGATAGCAAACGGCCCGATGCCGGCCAGGATGTTACCGCAGTTAGGTGAGGTATCGACCAACGGTTTGTCCACAGCAACCTGCGCGAAAAGGAAATCGATGTCTATGCCTGGGTCGGTAGATTTGGCGACGATCGCCACCTTACTCCGCAGCGGGTGACCGCCACCGATACCGTCGATCTGATCAGGGTGCGGTGATCCCATGATCGACAACAGCAGCGCGTGACGCTCCTCGCGCGAAGAGGGCAGATCTGAAGCGAGAAAGTACGCGCCCTTCGAAGTACCGCCTCGAATCAGCATGCAACGAACTGCACTGGAATTTTTCACGACTTGCGTTTGTGAATCGGTTTCACCGAGCGACGGGGTTTCACCGAAGGAGCACGAAAGGCTGCCGACAGAAAAGGAATCAGTTGGCGCAGATTCTCTTCGATGTCGGCCGGGTCACACCGACCGTTCGAGAACTCTCTGATTCGGTGGGGACCTGAAGCGGTGTAGTAAATCGTGCCCAACATGAAATGGAAGCGCCACAGAATGTCGTCACGGGTGAGATGAGGGAGACATTCGCGGAGTGCATCAATGAACGTGGTGCTGGAAAGGTCGAAATTCTCGGCCACAAGTTTGTCGAGCAGAGCTGAATTCTCTGCCGCGAGAATTGCTCGCAGACGAATGAAATCGGTCTGACCGTTTTGACCTCGCGCCACTGCTAGCGCCGGTCGAATGAAAGCGCTCAAGATTTCTTCGAGTTCGGGTCGCCGGCTGCCGGACCTAATTTCTTGAAGTGAACGCATTCGGGCCGAATTGAGTTCACCACAATGGCGGCGATAGACTTCTGAGAGGATTCCCTCTTTTCCGCGGAAGTAGTAGCCCAGTAACGACCAGTTAACGCCGGCTGCAGCAGCGATCATTCGTACAGAGACGCCGCTGTAACCGTGCTCAGCAAAAAGGCGTTCTGCAGCGGCGATCAACTTTTCGCTGGTCTCCTGGTCGGAAGCGCGAGTCGCGGTGGCATCGTTTAGACGATTGGGGGGAGGCATACCGTTTGAACGAGTGGATAATACGATCGGATTGAACGATCGTGCAAATTGATTTTTTAAAAAAAACCTGGCTCCGGCTCCGTAGGAGCCAAATCTTTATAGATAGCGACCCCGTAAACGCGACTAGCTCCGGTAGGAGCGGCATAGGCCGTGGCTCTCGATTAGAGGCCGCTCCTCCGGAGCTGGTCCCGTTTTTTTCCGGCCGGAGCTATAAAGATTTGGCTCCTACGGAGCCGTTTTTCAATCCGGCCGCCGGACTAGGCTAATTTCCTATTGGTGCCTTGCGTCTTCTCGCTCTCGTGTTGCTGAAGTAGCCCTTCCCCGCACTCTTCTAGGGAGTTGCAATGACAGTTGTCGCGGAGTTCGGAAAGCCGGCGCCCGAACTCCTCTTAGGCTCGTTCGGCATATCCAATAGCAAATAGCCAAAAGCCGATAGCCGATAGCCGACCGCGTACGGAACGTTGATCGCCATTAGCCACGCTTCCTTGGCTATCGGCTATCGGCTATCGGCAATTCGCTAGCGAGCCTCAGGCGAGCTACCGCGCGGTGTCAATTTCGAATCGAGATTTCGTGTGGCCGGCTAACCTCCGATCCGGTAGTCAGAATTGCGGAGGATGTGTATCCGTTTTCAGGTTGGCGGAGGTATCCCAGAAAAGCCTCGAGACTCTTATGGTCGGTGTTATCGCTGGCGATGATGGCTCCGGGTCGTAGATGAGGTTCCAAGAGTTGGAGCACGTCGAGGTATAACCCCTTCGCCCCATCGAGCAGGACCAAGTCCACCTGGCCAGAAAGATCGGCTTTCAATGTCTCGAGCGCGTTGCCGATGCGAAACTCGACCCAGTCTTCGAGGCCGGCAGCGGCAAGGTTCTTCTTTGCTTGCTCGGCTTTCTCCGGGACGAATTCGGTGGTCACCAGCTTGCCCGCCCCGTTGTCACGGATCGCCGACGCCAAGAAGATGGTTGAGATCCCGAAAGATGTTCCGAACTCGACGACAACCTTGGCCTTTACGCTTCTGGCAAGGCCGTAAAGAAGATTGCCAAACTCCCGGGGAACAGGGACGTAAGCGTTCCGCATCGCTTTGTAATAGTCCGCTTCTTGCTCACCGGTCTCGTTCGCTTCCATAGCTGCTTTCCGGGCCAGAGGGTCGATTTTAGCAGCGTCCGCGTAAAGAGTTGCCAGCAAATCCGTGACAACCGTGCTCGTGATCCACGATCTCATAAGTAAATCAGACCGAACTCCCCTTCTGCTCCTTCGCAATAGCAAATAGCAAATTCAAACAACTCCACCTTTGGCCTCGCGAATGCCCGATCTGCTATCTCTCAGCAGAGTGGCTCCAGCGACGAGCGAATAATTTAGTAGCCTAAACGGGTTTCGACGTTTTGTATGGGGAGCAATGAGCTCCGGTCTGAACTCCGAAGAAATCTTATCTCGTCTCGATTTCGAAAGGCAGACGGTACCGGACGCGGACGTCGTTTTGGAGAGGACGCAGAACGTGGTTCGGGGGATTGGCAAGCTAGGTAACCGGAATGCGATCGTTTATTCAAACTTCTCGCTGCCAGAAGCCGAGAAGATGATCGAGTCGGAGATCGATTACTTCGGTAAGCGGCAACGAAGCTTTGAATGGAAAGTTTACAGTCACGATGAGCCGGCTGATTTGCTTGAGCGCTTGCGCGAGCGTGGCTTTAAAATTGGAGCGGAAGAAGCGCTCATGATACTCGATTTGTGGGAAACGCCGCTAGCTCTGCTGGCGCCGTTGCCTGACGGCGTCACGGTAAGGCCCGTCGAGGACGACCGGGACATCGAGCATTTCCTCGAGCTGGAAACCGAGATTTGGGGTGCATCGTTTATGACCCGGGAATTTCTCCGCTTTAATCAGAGTGACCCACTGCAGCGGGATCGTGCCTTCATCGCGTACTTGAATGAAAAGCCAGCTGGAATGGCGAGAGTCACCGCTTCGCCCCAAAGCCAATTTGCCGGGCTATGGGGCGGCAGTGTGCTGAATCAATTTCGTGGTCGCGGCATTTATCGGGCTCTTTTGTCGGCCCGGATCGGCCGGGCCAGGGAACTGGAATTAACGCGCTATCTGCGGGTTGATGCTCTTCCGACGAGCCGGCCAATTTTGGAAAAGTACGGATTCAGTAGAGTTGGATCGACCTGGCCGGCTGTATGGCCAGGGGCTGACAAAGTGAAAGGCGGAAAATAACAGGCGGAGCCCCGAACAGCTTAAGTTGCTCCTTGATCTATTCGCTTAAAGAAATTCTGACTGCGTTCCTGAACCCGACCCACCAATCACCAATCACCTTTCACCCGTCCTTTCCGACTCAGGTCCCTTCCGGCGGGTAGGTCCAGAATTTGTCCGGGGTTACTCTAGCTTGGGGCAATTGCCGAGCTCATAGATGAAGTTGAGCTTAGGCTCAGTATCTAGATAGTAGTGAAAATCGGCTTCGAATTTGCCGGTCTGAGTCACGCCGATTCCTTTGTCGACCTTGAGGTACGTCAGTGACTGATCGGTGAACGTCAGCACCGTCCGGGGCCCGATTTTAAGATTCTCCACCCAAGCCTTCATACTTTTTTCCAGATCTCGGGTGACCCAGGCAATCTGAAAGATTTTCCGTCTTTGGTTGAGCGCGCGAAGTTCTTCGTTGTTCATTTTTGGTTTCATCAGCGTGAATCGCTCGTAGATCCTAAGACGAAATTAGGAGCAATTCAGGCTATGCCGGACGAAATCGATGAAGCCGCGTGGTACCGGGAAACCTGCACAAGGCTGACCAGGTCCTATCTGCTAGGCGATAATCCGAGAGCACAATCCGGGCACAGCGGAGATCAGAACCATTGGACTCAAGCGCGGAGTCCAATCGCTGACGCCGTTAATCGTGACGGCGCGTTCTTGGATATCGGATGTGCCGAGCGCCGAACGCCGACACGCCGACACGCCGACACCCGCCCCTCCTAGCTCCTAGATTCTAGCTCCTGGCTCCT
>JAFAIO010000018.1 GCA_019236675.1 Verrucomicrobiota bacterium | reverse complement strand
CCTGTGATGTTCTGTCCAAATTTGCTAAGAAAGCTCTCTGGAACTCCGTGGGTTGTTGCAATTGGCTCGGTCTTCACACACCCCTTTTACCAAGACCCACGGCGTTCTACGATGATTTGGTTGCGGCTACGCCGCGCTGTGTTCTTTCGCTGCTATTTTTATCCGGTTTCAGCTCCGCAGCTTCTCATCCGCAATCCGGTAGCTTTCCTACTTGGAAAGGTTGGAATTTTCTCAGTGCGTGCCATTTTTCCCCATGGTCAAGAAGCTTCTCCATACTCGTTATCGTGTTTCCGACCTGGAAAAGACTGTTTCGTTTTACAAGGATGTCCTCGGACTAAAGGAGGTACGCCGGCACACGTCGCCGCGCGGTTCACAATTGGTCTTCCTGCAAACACCCGGCAGCGAGGAAGAAATCGAGCTTTGTAAATTCGACGAGAGCGGCCCGGTAAATGTCGGGTCTGACATTACCCATCTCGCCTTCGAGGTCGATGACCTCGAAGCGTTCGCAAAACACGCCGCAGCTAAAGGCTACCCTCTCAGCGATGGCCCAACTAAGACCGGCTCTGGTGGTATGATCGCCTTTGTCGATGCCCCGGAAGGCTACGAGATCGAACTAATCCAGCACGCGAAATAAACGCCGGGAACGCTGCTCGGGCGATGGGTGAATGCCGGAAGGCTCCAGGGTTGGTCTGCACCGGCAGCCGCAGCGGCTGCCGGAGTTCTACCCGGGCACGACGTTTTGGCTCGGACAGAGAGCGCCGGCTAAAATGCAGTTACTTTTACCAACAAATTGCCTTTATCGTTCACCGCTACCGAAAGCTGGGGCAAATCGCGTTTGGCCGGCCCATCCGTTACCTTGCCGTTGGGATCAAATCTTGAGCCGTGACACTTACAGTAAAAGGAGCGGTCGGATTGGGCTGCCAGCTTACATCTTCTGTGAGTGCAGAAACCCGAAAGGGCAAAGAGCTGGGTGCCTTTTCGAACGATGAAGAAACCTTGATTCTCAAAGCCGGCATAGATGCCGTCATTGGCATAATTACTGGCTGGTCCTACATCGACCACCCGCTCGTTCGCCGGATTGGCTTGGACCATCTTTGAGCCGGCGAGGGCAGAGGCGGTCAGGATTAGAAAGTCTCGTCGCTTGATGTCTTTATTCATCGGTCTCTTTTTTGTCCGGCATCCGCTACTTAAAAATCGAACACCAGGCTGGTGATCGTACCCCAGTGTTGGTCACGTCGAGCGAGGTCATTCATTGGGAAAACGAAGGCAAAACCCAGACGCGGTTGCGCTCGGCCAATGGCCTTAAGGTTTGTGCGAAACCCAAGGTCGCCAACGAGCCCGGTTCGCCCAGCCGCTTGTTTGTTGATTGCGGTTTCTCCTTTCAACTCAAAAACCGGAATTAGCTGCTCAACGTCGGGGAGAGGTAACTGGCGGTGCTGGATTGCGTAGCCGAATACGAAGCCAGACTCGAAGTGTTGGGCTTTGCGGTCCGGACCCGGACCAAAGAGCGTCGAGTAGCCAAAGATGGACTGTAGGGTGAAGCTATCTCCGATGATCAGGTCATCGAATACCTTGGGAACTACTTCAGTATTTCGTGAACGCGAGGTACCGACGGGCAATGCAACCTCTGCTCCGACGCCAACCGTTGTGTCTAGGTGATCCGAGACGAACTGGAAAACCGGCACGCGTGCACCCGGATTGATGCTATCCACCCCCGCGGACACAACGCCGGCGCTGACGTCGCGTTCGTAAAGCAGCTCAAGTTCCAGCGTCAGTGGGCCGAAGCCCTTTTCGAGCTCCGTCGTAAAGAGGTCAGCGTGCTGAGCACCCGCTCGAGTATCGAGTATATCAAGGCGGAATTCGTTGACCTCGAGGTCCGAGTCATCAACCAAGAACGGCTCTGGAAAAATCCCAAGACCATATTGGCTCCGGGAATCCAGGAGACCAAAGGGCCCATACCGAGTGTCAGCAGGCGGCACGGGCGAGGTTGCGATGGATGAATCGGATTGTGGTCCAGTCCCAGCGAAAACCGGGAGTGCCGGGAACGCGAGGGCCGCGACAGCAATCGAGGTGAGCCTTAAGTGACGAGGTAGCCGCATGACGCCAGCAACTGAGAATGATTCTCATTAGCATGTCAAGCGCGCGTTTCGCTGTCTGTTATCGCTTTCGATAAACATGCCCCGATAAATCGGTCAGATTTAACGGATTGACGCAGCGAAACGCCGAAGAACGCGCTTAGTTACCCTGGCATGGACATCGCTGCCGATCGCATCTGGGCAGATTTCCGAACTTTGCGAGAGACAACGCCTTTGGTGCTGTCTTTGACCAACTCGGTAGTCCGGGAGTTCACGGCAAACGCGCTCCTGGCTTTAGGAGCTTCACCGATCATGTCAGATGCGTTCGAAGAAATCACCGAATTGATTGGTATCGCCAGCGCCCTCAACTTGAACATCGGGACACCGACTCCGCGAGGTACCGAGGCGATGACGTTAGCCGCTGCGGCGGCAAAAGCTAAAGGGATTCCAATTGCTCTTGACCCGGTAGCGGTCGGGGCGACCCAAATGAGACGGCAACTGGTAGATCGGCTCCTCGCCATCGCGACCCCGACGGTCATTCGCGGAAACCAGGCAGAAATCGCCGCCCTAGCCGGTCTCTCCTCCGTCGCGCGAGGCGTGGACGCAATTGGAAACCTGGAGCAGGCGCCGGCAGTGGTTCGGCAACTCGCTAAACAAACCGGAACCATCGTCGTGGCGAGTGGTGCCACCGATTACCTGTCGGACGGAAGCACGGTGATCGCGATCGAGAACGGGCATCCTTTAATGGCAAGAACGACGGGCTCGGGCTGTGTCGCCACGGCGGTGATTGCTGCTTTCTTACCGGTAAGCTCGCCTCCTTTCTCGGCTGCAATTTCAGCAATGGTGGCGATGGACTTGGCAGGCGAGATCGCGGTCGATCATTCCCGAACCGAGGGACCAGGCAGTTTCCGGATCCGCTTCCTGGACGCTTTCGATAAGCTAGAGCCTGAGCATATAGAACAGCGGATGAAGCTGTACACTTTATAACGAAACTTCAACGAGGGCTTCGTTCTCGTCCGGGGATCCGGCGACGCGGAGTGATGGAGTCTTGGAGTGTCGGAGTACTGGGCCTCTGCAGGCCCCTTCCTCAGCAGAGATCAGCCATTTCGCTCGTTGTTAGCGTTGCCGGTGCCGTCTCCCGAGTCCAGATTATCTTCTCCCTATGCCAAACCTCCCGATCGAAGCCGAGCAGTTTGAGAAGATACGAACGAAAGTGTTCGCTGACTCAGAAAGTGCGGTCCGTGAGTTGGCCTCGGGCATCGCTGATTTTATTCGGCAACGTCAAACGGAGAATCGACCGGCGGTTTTAGGATTAGCCACCGGCTCAACCCCGGTAAAGCTTTACCAGGAGCTCATCCGGCTGCATCGGGAAGAGGGGCTTTCGTTCAAGAACGTGATCACGTTCAACCTGGACGAATATTACGGTCTCGCTCCAACCCACCCGGAGAGCTATCGCCACTTCATGGAGGTCCAACTCTTTCGCCATGTGGACCTGCCCGCAAATCAAGTTCACGTGCCGGACGGATTAGTGGAACGAGACAGAGTTTTCGAATATTGCGCTCGCTACGAAGCCCAAATCGCGGAGGCGGGCGGAATCGACATCCAGATCGTTGGTATTGGCCGCACCGGACACATTGGATTTAACGAACCGGGTTCGACTCGGGATTCACGAACCAGGTTGGTCGCGCTAGATCGCCTGACTCGCCGAGATGCGGCTCGGGACTTCCGTGGTGAAGCAAATGTACCGGCTTACGCGATCACCATGGGCATTGGCACAATTCTGCAAGCCCGCCAGATCCGGTTAATCGCTTGGGGTGACTCTAAAGCATCGATTCTACGCGCGGCGATTGAAGGGGCGGAGACCGGCAGCGTGCCCGCGAGTTTTCTGCAACACCATCCCGATTGCGCTGTGTATATCGACCAGACGGCAGCGAATGAGCTCACCCGGTTCCGGACTCCCTGGAAGGTGGGACCGGTCGGTTGGGACCGGCAGCTAACGCGAAAGGCTGTCACCTGGCTAGCCGAGAATCGCCAAAAGCCGGTGTTACGACTCCAAGACGAAGACTACACAGAGAACGCTCTGGCTTCGCTCTTAGTAGAGACAGGTTCTGCTTACAGCCTGAACATCAGAATCTTTAACGAGCTCCAGCACACCATTACCGGTTGGCCGGGCGGAAAGCCAAACGCGGATGACAGCAATCGACCGGTCCCGGCGGAGCCGCCGTTTAAACGGGTGTTGATATTCAGCCCGGAACCTTTAGACGCGGAGATCGGGATGGCTGGTACCATTCATCGCTTGGTTAGCCAGCGGCATGAAGTCACCTTAGCCTACCTGACTTCCGGCAGCCTCGGTGTGCCGGACGGCGAAGCGAGGATGGCGTTCAGCCTTTTACATGAGCTCGCGGTCTCTGGATCAGGTTCTCGGATCCAGTTGGATCAGCTGGCCAAAGAAATCGACAGCAAAGCACCGTTCGACGAGGACAGCAGAGATCTCCGCCAATTCAAAGGTTTGATTCGCAGAGCCGAGGCGCGAGCCTCTAGCCAAATTCTTCGTTTATCGCTAGATCGCGTCACCTTCCTTGATTTGCCCTTCTACGAACAAGGCCGGTACCGCCAATTTCGTTGGGGGGCACAGGACGTAGACCTGGTCACAACCCTGATGGGCTCACGAAAACCGCATCAGATTTATTTAACCGGTGCAGGCGCCGATCCCAGCAGTGTGACCGGGATAACATTTCATCTGGTTGCAGCCGCCCTACAGGTCTGCCGGCAAGAATCTTGGTTTTCGAATTGTCAGATTTGGCTTTACTCTTCAAACGAACGTCCCTGGCCGCCGCACGAGATTGATATGGCTGTGCCACTAAGTCCCGCAGAACTCGGAATCAAACTAGACTGTCTTTACCATCATCGTTCGCAACGCAGCCAGACCCCTTTTACTGAGACCCAGCCTGGAGAAGGGTGGCAACAAGCTGAGCAGATCAATCGAGCAACGGCGAAACAGTACGACCACCTCGGGTTGGCCGAGTACGAAGCCATCGAGTCGTTTCATCGGTTGAAAAATGTGAATGCGAATTAACGAAGCAAAAAAAAGCTGAAGCAAGAATCGTATGCCATTTGTCAGAACCTCTCTTAAAGGTAGTCGCTCTGAAAAAGAGCGTTTGAGTATCGGCGACTGGCGTAAGGAGTAGGGTTAGGAGCGATTAACGACCGAGAGCTGGCTTAAGGTCGCCGAGGGAGATCTAGAGCGTTCTATGAAATCGTTTCAAAAAGGCTTGAACTCGGCCTGTTTCGACCTATGCATATGTAACGGCTCTTGCATATTTGTGCATACAGCCCGGTTCGGTTCATCCAAACCCCTCGGACATGAAAATTCGTTTTACATGGACCCGTTCTCTCGCGGTCTTCTCGGCCGTCAGTCTGGCTCTATCCCTCGCGGATAGCGCCCGAGCTCAACAGAGCACATTCGATTGGAAGCAAGCTTCCGGTACTAAGCTGGTGGTGATGCTTAATAAACATCCTTACGCCGACGCCATCATTAAACGGTTACAGGAGTTTAAAGATCTCACCGGGATCGACGTAGAAACTTCAGAAACACCGGAGGAAAACTACTTCGACAAACTCACCGCAGCCCTCGCCTCCAAGAATGGTACGCCGGATGTTTTCATGACCGGCACTTATCAGCTCTGGGATTATGCCACCGCTGGATATATGGAGCCGCTCGACTCTTATCTGAACGACCCGAGCGCGACGAACGCAGATTACGAATATAAAGACATTTACGAAGGGGTCCGGAATGGCGGCCGCTGGGATCTGGTCCCCGGACATCCGACCGGCACTGGGCAACAATGGGCGTTGCCGCTCGGATTCGAGACAAACATCATCGCTTACAACAAGAAGTACTTCGACGAAAAGGGCCTCAAACCGCCAAAGACTTTCGATGAACTCTATAAGTTGGCCAAGCAATTGAAGGGCTGGAGCGGCCCCGGATCTTACGGTGTAGCGGTTCGCGGCACCCGGAACTGGGCAACGATTCACCCCGGCTACATGACGACGTTCACGAATGCCGGCGCCAAAGATTTTGAGATCAAAGATGGGAAGTTAACGTCTGATCTCGCTAGCGCGAAATCGATCGAAGTGACCAAGCTCTGGGCTGAGCTGGTGAAAGATGCCGGTCCCCCGGCATGGTCGTCATACACGTGGTATCAGTGCGGCGCAGATTTCGGCGCTGGCAAAGCTGCCATGCTCTTTGATGCCGACATTCTAGGCTATTTCCAAAACGTTCCCAACGGTTCGGCCCAGGCCGGAAATATTGCTTATTCGCCGCCGCCGGTGTTGAAAGAAGGCGATCCGGTTGGCGCGAACGAATGGATCTGGCAGGTCGCCATCAACAAGTCTTCGAAGAACAAGAAGGCAGCCTGGTTGTTCGTCCAGTATTTCACCGGTAAAGAACACGGCACCTGGGCCGCAATCAATGCGAGCGTGGTGGACCCGCCACGGAAATCAATCTGGGACAATCCGGACTTCCAAGCGGTGATGTCGAAGATGCCGGGCTACCTGGACACGTTTAACACCATCATCGCCAATACCAGCGTTAAGTTCACGCCGCAGCCTTACTTCTCCGAGTCAACGACTGAATGGGCGGCGACACTGCAAAAGATCGTTTTGTCGGGTGCAGATCCAAAGTCAGCTATGACCGAGTTGGCCAAGCGCATCACGGCG
>JAFAIO010000516.1 GCA_019236675.1 Verrucomicrobiota bacterium | reverse complement strand
CAATTGACCCAGGAATTGCTCCGGAACAGACGAGCCTGTGACCAACCAGCAATTTTGTGTTGACGTTAACATGACTCGAATGGAAGCATCGCTTTGGCGCTACGGGATCTTTCTGCACCCGTAGACACCCCCCCTAACCCCTATTCTGACGAGAAGTCAGGCAATACTCTATGATACACTCAAGCAAACTTGGGCTGGCGGCAGCTCTTGGGCTGGCGTTAGTCGCGTCGGGCCCCACTCAGGCAGCGGATAAGCATCTGACGATCCTGATGGCGGTACCTGACCTGGCGTTCCCTTTCTTCGTCCACATGGTCGACGAAGGCAAAGACGAAGCAAATAAGCTGGGCAATATCGAACTTATCATCGGCGACGGCCAACGCAGTTCGCCAAAAGAGACAGCGGATGTTGAAGCTGCTATCACCAAAGGAGTGGACGGCATCGTAATTTCTCCGAACGATGCAGACGCGCTCGCACCCGGGCTGCAAGAAGCGGTGGATGCGAAAGTTCCTGTGGTCACCATCGACCGTCGGGTCAATAAGGTCCCAGGTATCCTCGGGCACGTGGGCGCAGACAACGTAAAAGGAGGCGAGGCTCAAGCTGAGCTCATCGAGAAGCTTTTTCCGAATGGCGGCACGGTGATGAATCTGCAGGGGCAGTCAGGATCAAGTCCAGCTATCGACCGCAACAAAGGCCTTCACAACGTCCTGGATAAAGCCAAAGATAAATACAAGATCGTCTTTGAAGATACGGCTGGCTTTGATCGGGCAAAAGGCCTCAGCATGACGGAGTCAGCCCTCGCCTCGATGCAAAAACCGCCAGATGTCATTGTCTGCGCGAACGACGACATGGCATTGGGCGCCCTCGAAGCACTGAAAGCGCGCAATCTCGTAGGCAAAGTAAAACTCATCGGCTTCGACGCGCTGCCTGAAGCGTTAGGGCAAATCAAGGCTGGGGCTATGACCGCTACAATCGAGCAGATGCCTGGCGGCCAGGTTAAAGGCGCTTTGGATACGTTGGTTTCGTTTATCCGAGAAGGTAAGAAACCGGACCAACAGGTAACGCTTCTAACCCCGATTGCGATCACCAGCGATAATCTCAATCAAGCGGAGCGGTTGAACGAGGTGAAGTAGACGGCGAAGCGTTTGGCGTTTGGCGTTTGGCGTTCGGCGCTGCGACTAGGAGCGGGCGAAATAGCAATTTAGAACTTAATTTAGTAATGTTATTTAATTCGAATGAATGATTTTACTGAATTTGATGCGTTTCAACTGTGTCGGGATTTTGCTCGCTCAATCGCAGTGCCATTGAATGAGGGTGTATTCGCGAGGGATCCTGTTCTGGTGGCTCAATTACGGAAAACCGTTCTTTCTATCTATTCGAATTTCGCCGAAGGCTTTGAGCGTGATGGTAACCGAGAGTTTTTCCAATTTGTTTCCGTTTCGAAGGGCTCAGTCGGGGAAGCTCGAGGGCAACTGCTTTATGCCGTGGATTTCGGCTATCTGCAGATCGAGCGATTCGAACCGATCAATACCTTAGGCCAACGGGCCAGCCAATGCCTCGGAGGCCTGATGCGTCATTTGAATACGAGCGAAATGCGTGGCCGAAAATTCAAATTCCGCGACGACCGAAACCGGTAAGCGCCGAACGCCGAACGCCAAACGCCAAAACGCCGCCCATGGAACCGCTCCTACGCATGACATCGATCCGGAAGCATTTCCCGGGTGTACAGGCGCTTGACGATGCCGGACTTGAGGTGCAACCCGGCGAGATCCACGCCTTGCTAGGCGAGAACGGAGCCGGCAAATCGACGCTGATCAAGATCCTGGCCGGCGCGCAACAGCCTGACAGCGGTACGATTGAGTTGGGTGGAGAGCATGTGGTGATGGCTTCGCCTCATGACGCGCAGCGCCGCGGGATCGCCACCATCTATCAGGAGTTCACCCTGGCGCCAAACATGACGATCGCTGAAAATGTCTTCATCGGTCGCGAACCCGGCCCGAGCGTTTTTGTGGATTGGCGAAAAATGGCCTCGGATACGCGGGCGATCACCAAACGTCTCGGCCTCGAGATGCAGCCGTTGGCTGTTGTGCGCGGGTTGAGTGTTGCCGAGCAACAAATGGTCGAGATCGCGCGCGCGTTGTCGATGAAGTCGCGATTGATCGTCATGGATGAGCCGACTTCAGCCCTATCTCTAGCTGAGGTCGATAAACTCTTTCGCATCGCTCGGGAGCTCAAAGCGCAAGGCCTCAGCATTATCTTCGTCACGCACCGGCTGGAAGAAGTAATGCAGATTTGTGACCGATACACCGTTCTTCGGGACGGACGTCTGATGGGCAGCGGCTCCATCGCTGATATTACTATCGACGGCATCATCCGGCTCATGGTCGGCCGTGAACTGAAAGAACTGTTTTCTCATCGAGACCGGGAAGTGGGCAATGATGTCGTGCTGCGAGTCGAGGGCTTGAATCGCCTGGGTAATGCCCGAGACCAAAGCGCGACCGTTTTAGCAGACGTCAGTTTCGTAGTGCGGCAAGGCGAAATCCTGGGCGTAGCCGGATTGGTAGGGGCCGGACGAACGGAAATGGCGCGGTCCGTATTTGGAGCGGACAAATTCGATTCCGGTCGCATCGTTATTGACGGCCAAGCCATCCGCATCCGCTCGCCCAAGGATGCTATCCGTCACGGAATCGGACTAGTACCCGAGGATCGCAAACAACAGGCGCTGTTCCTGGCGCTCGCAGTGCGCATCAATCTCAGTATGGCCTCGCATCGGCAAATCCTGCGCTGGGGAGTGTTTATCGATGAAACCGCCGAACGTGCGATGGTCGAGGAATATCGCCAGAAGCTCAATATTCGGATGGCGACTCCGGAACAATTGATTGCCAGTCTCTCCGGCGGCAACCAGCAGAAGGTGACACTCGCCCGGTGGTTGGCGCTCCGGCCGAAAGTGCTCATCGTCGACGAACCGACCCGAGGTATCGATGTCGGCGCTAAAGTTGAAGTCCACAATCTTCTTTTCGAAATGGCTCAATCTGGCATCGCCGTTATCGCTATCTCGTCAGAGCTGCCCGAGGTCCTGGCGATCAGCGATCGCATCATCACCATGCGCGAAGGCCGAGTGACAGGTCAGGTCAAACGAGCAGACGCCACTGAAGAGCTCCTTATGTCGATGATGACTTTGGACAATAAGGGGCGTAACTGACGTAACTGGAGGCTGTGACGGAAACTAACATCATCCAGCAGCAGCTACAGGAAGTAAGCAGTAAGCAGTAAGCAGTGAGCAGTGAGCAGTGAGCAGTGATCAGACCGGAATTGCCGGTTATCAGAAACTGATTACTGAAACACTGATCACTGATTACTGATCACTGGTTAGTGCGGACCATGAGATAAAGATAGTTTCGAGACACACAATGGAAACTGCTACCGATAGCCCTCGCGCAAAAGCACCGCGACGAACTAAGCTGGACGTATTCGGTATTCTGGCTCGTTTCGCGCCGCTCATCTTTCTGATCGTGCTGATGATTGGCTTCGCAATCTTCGAACCCCGTTTTCTTACGCCGCTTAACCTTTTTAATATTCTCCGCCAAGTATCGATCTACGGCTTGCTCGCAGTCGGGATGACCTTCGTCATATTGACGGCCGGTATCGACCTTTCGATCGGTTCGCTCGTCGCGTTTGCCGGATTGGTGGCTGCGGCAGTGTCGAAGGGAGGAATCTCCAATCGATTCACAGTCGGGGCCGGTCAAGAGGCAGCCAGCATGGGCTGGTATTTTGCCGCTCTAGCCGCCATCGCCGTGGGTGTTTTGGGTGGGTTTTTGCAAGGCTTTGCTATCACTAAGCTTAAGGTTCCCCCTTTTGTGGTCACGCTTGGAGGTATGTCCGCGTGGCGAGGCGCTGCCCTCTTGTTTGCTGCCGGTGGTCCCATTAGTGGGTTTGAACCGAACTTCGTTTGGATCGGACAGGGACGCATCTTCGATCAAATACCGGTTCCCGTGGTCATCTTTCTAGCCTTTGCCGTGCTCGCGCATGTCGCCCTTCGCTACACGCGTTATGGTCGCCAGATTTATGCCGTTGGCGGTAACCCGGAAGCGGCGCGGCTCTCCGGGCTTAATGTTCCCGCTGTCACCACCAGCGTTTACGTAATCATGGGGTTCTTCGCCGGACTGGGGGCATTTGTTTTGGATGCAAGACTAAACTCGGCGGAAGCTGTCGCCGGTACGGGCTACGAACTTACGGTCATCGCTTCCGTCGTGATTGGCGGTACCAGCCTTTTCGGCGGGGTCGGCACAATTTTCGGTACCGTCATCGGCACGATTCTTATCGGGGTGCTACTCAACGGTCTCGTGCTGATGAACGTGTCTGCGTATATCCAGCAGATCATTATCGGTATCATTATCGTCCTCGCCGTAGCATTCGATACGTTCGCGAAATCGCGCCAGCGGGTTGGGTGAGGCCGCGTTTGGCGTTTTGCGTTCGGCGTCTCCGACCGCGAAGCGGTCCAACAGAATAGCCCAGGTGCTTTAGCCCTGGGTAAACCGTTAAAGGACGGACTCGCCCTGAAAGGGCGTCCGACATTCAGGTCTCTGATGTGGCTATGGGACATCGTCAGGGCGGTGGCATTGTTGCAGTTGTGCACTCCACGCGAGTCGCCTTGACGGACGCCATATTTGGTATTAAACGCTCGACGGTCGAACGCCCTTTCAGAGCGTGTCACTTTATATCATGCCTACCCAGGGCTAAAGCACCTGGGCTGTTCTGTTGGACCGCTTCGCGGTCGAATGCAATGATCCAGAAAATCATTTACCAACGGCGATGCGGAATGTTGCTGTGAGACCACATATGTCCGCAACGTATCAACTTCTCTGGGCAACCGAATCATTACCACTTTTCTCCCTTTGCTGATTGGGCCGATGAAACTTTCCGGCATCGCCGCGATGCCGACACCGGCTTCAACGAAGCCGAGCACGCCTTCCAGGCTTCCCATTTCCATGATGCGCTCCGGACGAACTTTCTTTGTTTCCAGAAACGCCAACAGTCTTTCTGTGTAGGAACAACCTAAACGTTGGACCAGGACCTTTAGTCCGATTCTGTTCAATGCAAAGAGATCGTTTCTCCCCTTCACCTTGTCCGGCGCGAGAACGACCAGTTTGTCTAGGAAGACGTGCTCTTCGCGGAGGCCGGGCAATGCGAACGAACGCGACACAAAAGCAGCATCAAGTTCGCCTCGTTTAACTTGGTCGACCAAATTCGCCGAGCTGCCCACCTGAACTGAGACATCGACGTGCGGCGATTTTTCAAGAAACCGGGATATCAAACCGGGTAGCTGAACAGCAGCGACGGTTTCAATCGCGCCCACCCGAAGGCTCGCCTCTTTAGCGGGTTTACCCCGACCAAAAGCGTACCCGAGATCATTGAGAACAGCATCGAGGCGTATCGCCATCGGCAAAACCGCTTCTCCGCCGCTGGAAAGCTTAACTCCGCGGGCGTGCCGGCGGAGCAACGTTACTCCGAGAGCGTCTTCCAATTTTTTGATTCTGGCGGTGACATTGGACTGCACCATGTTCAGCCGGTTGGCCGCCTTCGTAATGGAACCACAGCGAGCGACATTGAGGAAAACGAGTACATCGGGCAGCAAATGAGCGTCCATAGCTAGCCATCATCCACAATGATGGCTCTGATACCAAGAAATCATTATGCGAGCGGCTAACTGCGCATCATGATGAGGCCATCTCAACTATGTCGCAGAAAAATAGACCGCTCCTAATCTTGGTGGCCGGGCCATATCGATCAAATACCGGCGATGACCCGGAAAAGATCGCTAACAACCTCCGGACAATGAATGAGGCCGGTTTGGAGCTGTTCGCTTTGGGGCATATCCCGGTCACCGGAGAAGCGCTGGCGCTGCCGTTGATTGCGGTTGCAGGCTCCAAACAGATCGGAGACGAAATTTTCAACGAGATATTCCATCCGATCGCGCGAAGACTAATTGAGCGCGTGGATGCGGTTCTGAGGATCGGTGGGCCGTCTTCCGGCGCGGATGAAATGGTCACATTAGCGCGCGTGGCCGGCAAATTGGTCTATATGGCAATTGATGAAGTTGAAAGGGCTGAGGACTAGCAAGGACGGAGCCTTCTGGATCGACTTCGAAATCAGCTCCGAAGGAGCGAAATCTTTATAGCTATGCGTATGCAAATTGCGTCAAGCTCCGGAGGAGCGGCATATGGTTGACTGCCACCCGAAGAGCCATCTAGATGTCGCTCCTACGGAGCTACGGGGATTTTGTGGTGACGTTGCTATAAAAATTTTGCTCCGACGGAGCTTGCCTTCGATAACGGGATTAAGCTTGAGACGCTTCTAACCTGCCGCGACGGGCACGCAAATACACCTACCAATATTACAATGGAAGACAGAATTAGAATAAAAGAGGTAAAAGTTCTCGCGGACGATTGGGCTATTCTTAAGAAGACAACCTTGGATATCCGCCGCCAAGATGGTTCGTGGCAAACGGTCACTCGGGAAACCTATGATCGCGGAAACGGAGCGGCGATTCTCCTTTTTAATCGTGAGCAACGAACCGTCTTACTTACGCGCCAGTTCCGGTTTCCGGCTTTCGTGAACGGCTGCCAGGATGGAATGCTAATCGAAGCTTGTGCCGGTCTCTTAGAAAATGACGACCCGGAAAGCGCGATCCGTAGAGAAACCGAAGAAGAGACCGGTTATCACCTCGGACCTGTAACTAAGCTCTTCGCGGCTTATATGAGTCCAGGATCTGTCACCGAGAAGTTGCATTTTTTTGCGGCCCCATATACCTCGGCACAACGGAAAAGTGACGGTGGCGGTGTCGTCGATCACGGCGAAGAAATAGACCTAGTGGAGATCGGTTTAGATCAAGCCCTGCAGATGATTGAGACCGGGGAAATCCAAGACGGAAAAACAATCATGTTGCTGCAACACGCCAAGTTGAAGAGGCTGATTGAGTGACGAGGCAATCCGGCAAAGCCGTGGAGCGCTGCCTCGCTTGCGAGGCCGTGGTGAGCAAAGGGATATCGTCTGTCACGCGCTTCCGTTGTCCACGCTCTGCATCGAATGATTAAATTGAAGACAGTCCACCGCCTATTATTCGGGCATAGCATCATTTTGGTGTCCCGATCATCGGGTGATCGAGCGCTGCACGAACAAGGGCATTACACCGTGCCTCCGCTGCTCACCATGGCCTCGCAAGCGAGGCAGCACTCCACGGGTGCCGACCGCGCCGGCCTCGCAAGCGAGGCAACGCTCCACGGGTGCCGACCGCGCCGGCCTCGCAAGCGAGGCAGCGCTCCACAAGAAAAACGCCTGCTCGCGTTTTTCAGCGAGCAGGCGGGTAAGGTCAAACGATGCAGGTATAAAATCTGGCGGCCTACAGGCCGGAGATTGAGATCTCGAAAACGCCCAGACCGTGGGTCGCCGCCCTGAGAACTCTCCCCGGGCTCTGCAACTTCAGATCGAAAATCTCAACATCGGGTAACCCGGTCCCAAACAAAGCCCAGGTCGTACCGCCGTCCAAGGAGGCATAAACACCTTGATCGGTGGAAGCGAATAGATGTTGGGCGTTGAGCTGGTCGTTGAGCGGATCCACGACAAAACCGTTTACCGAGGTCGCAAACGAAGTCGGTGGCCCGATGGTTAGAAAATTCGCCGCAATCGGGTTAGCCACTGTTGCCGAAAGGTTCGTGAGTTCAAGGACCGTGTAAGTATTGAACGCGCCCGTGATCTGGTAACCGTTGTAGCAGATATACACAACGTCAGGATTCTTCGGATCCATGACGATGCGCGTGACATACGCTGGGACTCCCGGACTAATATCAACGAGAGCCCCGCCTGTGACCGTCGCGTAGACCGAACCGTCATTCAGCCCAACAACCCGGATGTTGTCGCTCGTTGGAGAGATGCCGATGGCGCTGATCGGGACTCGAGTCGTGCCGACCAATTCGATCGGCGAAGCGCTGACAGGGAACATCGTATTGCCCTGGTCATTGGACCAATACAGCGTGTCCGTACCGAAATAGACAGTATTCGGTGTGCCCGGGCCAAGGGCGATCGGCGCGTAGAAGTTGACGCTGTCTGTGAGCTGGATGCCGTTGAACCGATCCGTTGACCCGTCGCAATGGACTGTCGGATCAACGTCGCCGGTGTACCGGCCCAGGAACGACCACTCTCCTTCCTCGGCGCAGCTCGTTTTGAGCACGCGAGAGAATCCAATCAGATCGTTCGTCACGTTGAAGTAGGTGTGATACATCGTGACCTCCTTCGTATTGGTTGCACTCTGATCGATCAAGGCGTAGCCGCCGTCACCGAAGTCCGCGCGCACAATGGTGCCGTCCGGTTTGAAGAAAATGGTTCCGTTATCCTGGGTGCCGCCGATGCTGAAGTTTTTGTTCGTAGGATGAACCGCAATACTTTCGAACTGCGTCGCCGAAAACCCCTTGGTATTGATATCTTCCCATTTTTTTGCGCTGTCAGAGGAGGCCCAAACGCCGCCGTCGTTGCCGGTGTAGACCACTTTCGGATTGGATGCCGCAATGGCGATCGCGTGGCTGTCCGCGTGTAGTTTCCCCACGCTCGGCGTGAAAGTTGTGCCGCCGTCGGTTGAATATTGGAAAATTCCACCACCGTTAACAGGACCATGTCCCGTCGCTTGAGGATTCGGTGGACCCGGGTTCGCGATCACCTGCCCATCGATGTACATGTAACCGTGTCCGGGAGGTCCATCGGGATCAACGCCAGTGGAGCTCAACGTTCCGGCCAGGTAAACATTCTGCGCGTTGGTTTGATCGATGGCGACGGCCACGTTATAGAAGCCTTGACCTCCCGCAAACCCATCCGCCGCGGTCAGAATTGTCGGGTAAGTCACGCCGCCATCAGTCGATTGCCGGAGGACACCTTGGTCCTGCTGGTTCGTGTCATACTCGTCGGTTGCCGCCAGAATCGTGTGGCCGTCCGCTGAAATGTCGAGCTTCACATTGATGAACAGCGCCAGATTGCCGTCAGGTGTCAGGCCCGTAACGGTTGCGCGGGTAAAGGTCGGCGTCGTAGCCGTGGCGTTGGTCGAATAGTAAAGGCCACCTTGAGGATCTTCGTTCCCGGTTGTGCCCGCGACCTGGCCAAAGAGGCTGCAGACCACGTGATCAGGATTCGTCGGATCCATTGCCGCGCTCGTGCAAATCACGTTTGTACCAGGACCGACTGCCAACCGATCGAACGTGGGATTGTCGCTCATGAAGTTCGTCGAGCGATAAAGACCTCGGGGCGGTAATGTAGTTCCGGTCTGGGCGCCTAAGCCGCCGACTCCGGATGATGTCGCACAGAACACGATACTATCGTTCGAAGGATCAACCAGAATCTTGACGATGCTTCGATTCACGAATGCATTGGCACTCGTGGAAGTTAGGTTGTACGGACCGTTCAGCACCGGGGTTTTGGATTTAGCTTCGGTAACCAAGTAAACCCCAACGCCGAAATAACTGTCGGCCGACAGGTTACCTTCCCCCGTGCCGATGAGTACCTTGGTTGAGTCCACCGGATCAACGGTGATGCTTCCGATGGCAAAATTCAGAGCGTTGGGGCCTTTAATAAGCTGTTCCCAAGTCTTCCCGCTATTCAGGGATCGGTAAACGCCACCCTGGGCGCCGCCGACATAGACAATTTTAGGATCTTTGGGATCAACCGCGATCGCCGAAACGCGTCCGCTGACCGGCACTTCCTCGGATGGCGGCGCGGTGCCGTGAGAAGCAGTATAAGTCTGGCCGTTCGGGATTGGGTCCGGACCGAGCGCGATCCATTGAGGAGTCGCCAATTTTTCGGGCACCAAGATCGGGATGACCGATCGTTCCGGCCGGCTAGGCGTCTTCGGCTGCAAGGGGCCAAGGACCCGGTCTAGCTCTGCCGGGTGACCGAACGGTTTCATATGTAGTCGAGCCGGATCGATCGCTCGAACCGGTAAACAGAGCCATAAGCTGGTCATCACCGTGGCCAGCCCGGCGATGGAAACTAAGCGCTTGGAACAAGTTCGCGCTCTTTTCGTCAATCGATGACAAGGATGATTCATAAGGGAAACAAGGGTGAAAACTCGGCGAATGAGGAGGCAATCACCCGCGGTTTAAAACGCCTTGATAACAAGGCGGGCAGCAAATTGTCTACCTTAAAACTTTCGAGCGCGGTCGACACCGGGACAAAAAGAACCGCCTGACCAACCTTGCTAGGCAGGCAGGCGGTCACTCAGTTGAAAATTTTTCCCGCCACGGCGCTCTCCTTTGCTCCACAGCGCTTGCCGGTCTCAAACCTCTATCTGCGTCAATCTGCGTTCATCCGCGGTTAAACTCTTTATTCGCGTCCATTCGCGGTTCCGACTCGCAGTCTTTAGTCCGAGAGCGATTTACTGGGCTGGGCGTCGTGTCCGAGATTGTCTCCTGGACGCGGTCTTCGCTCTGATGGCCGGGTGAACCGCCGTATCGCATCTTTATCTGTAATGATACTAGCGATTTGAAGAATGGGCGCGTTATCCTGGATCTGGACCTGGCCAATGACGACGGCTTCCTGGCCGTTGTAGAGCGAGACCGTTGTGGCGCCTTTCGCCCAAGTCGCTAGCAGGGGTGAAACCT
>JAFAIO010000512.1 GCA_019236675.1 Verrucomicrobiota bacterium | reverse complement strand
TGGGAGCATATTAAGAGTTGGAACGAGTTGTTGCGGGGCGATAATCCATTCCTTCAGCTTCCCTGATGGAATAAATCCTGTTGGAGCTCTAGTTCAGGGACCAGATGGGAACTTGTACGGGGTTACCACGGCCGGCGGAGCAGCGGGAGAAGGGACCATTTTCGAAATTTCGACAGACGGATCTGTTTCTAAAGTCGTACACAATTTCGGAGACGGGACTGTTCCCAATGACGGGTCTAAGCCGAACGGCGGTTTGCTCCTTGGTAAGGATGGCAACCTTTACGGGACAACCTACAATGGTGGTTCAGCAGGCCTAGGTACAGTGTTTAAGTTTACTCTGACTCCATAACACATTTCTGGATTGTTAAATCGGTAGCGCGAGGCTTGCGATTACCCGGTCGAGCCTCGAGGATCCGGGCAACGAACGTTAGTTTTTCCGGACGGCCGTCACTGGCGAAGATCATCGTTGCCAGGAATCGGTTACCACGGCTCTACCTCAATCCAGATCTTGCCAGTCTCACCCGTAAGAGTATCGCGAGCCGCAATTTCGTGTCGTCCTTCCTTTAATCCGATGCTGGCCTGACTGCCTTGGGAATGAATATCCAACGTTGGCGAACTCCATTCAACTTGCCCGGTCGATTCAGCCCGTAACAAAAGTCTTTGGTCGTTCGCCGGCAGGTCTCGATCAAAATAATAGAGAGCACCAGCCGCGGGTTCGAGGATTCGCAAATGCTTCACCTGCCTGTTACCTGCTAATAGGTCACCCAATGTGTTCTGGTTGCTCTCTACCCAGGCTCGATATTCTTCCGTCAGACGAACTCGACCGGCAGAATCGTAACCCTCCGGGCGAGCGGGTTCAGGTGCAAAGGCGTAGATTTCCTGAACCGCTCGGGGCCGATCGGAAGAGACGCTGCGACCGGTGAGTTGATCAATGTAGCAATGCTCAATCCCGGAGGGCTCGTGATACCAGCTGGCGCCGTAACGGTCTCGCAGTTTCACCATAATTTCGTGAAAGATAGGAGCAGCCCCCGTGACACCGGTAATGCCGTGCATCGGTGAGTTATCCAGGTTCCCTACCCAAACACCCACCGTAAATTCCGGCGTAAAACCGAATGTCCAGTTGTCGCGATAGTTAGAGCTAGTCCCCGTTTTGCACGCTACCGGGAAATCGAAAGCGAGATAAGAATTCAACCCAAACGTCCCAGCCCTGGCCTGATTATCGCTCAGCATATCCGCCAAGAGATAAGCCGCTCGCTCATCAAAAATGCGACCTCTCTCCGTTCCCGGCGCTGTCGGCGTTGCCGGCGTTATCAACCGGAACGGCTCATACACACCAAGACGGGCCAATGCTGCATAGGCGTTTGTCAATTCCAACAAACGGACCTCTCCGTTGCCGATGGTCAGTCCCAGACCGTAATAAGCGGCCGGGTGTCCGAACGTCGTTATTCCAGCGCGTCGAAGGGTAGAATACAAAGTCTCCGGTCCACCTTCCTGTTCCAGCACTTTGATCGCCGCAACATTCAAGGAATTCGCGAGCGCGAACCGCAGGGTGACGGGTCCGTAGAAACGGTGATTATAATTGTTCGGATGATAGAGCCCGGTCTCAGTGGGAAAATCTGTTGGCACATCAGCGACCACGGTGCCGGGAAACGCCCCCTGTTCCAGTGCCCGCACATAGGTGAAAGGCTTTAACGCAGAACCAGCGGAACGAGGATTCCACGCACCATTAACCTGACCAACTCCAGGCTCAAAATAGTCGCCCGATCCGGATAGGGCGAGCACTTCGCCTTTCACGTTATCTATCACTACCGCAGCAGCAGCCGTGACATGCTTATCCCCTAACCTCTGTAGCTGGCGCACAATAACGTCGTCGATCCATCGGTTCAGGGAGAGATCAACGGTCGTTTTTACGATGCCTCCCTCAGGAGGAAGCGTCCCGCGTCTCTCCAACAAGAGATCGACAAATAGCGGCGCCTCGAAATCGCGGTCATGCTGGCGCAACCTGAGCGGCTCCACCAGCGCCCTGGCATAGTCGGCATCAGCCAGAAAACCATTTAGGTGCATCCGTCGGAGGACCCAGAGCTGGCGCGCTTTCGCCGCATCAAAATGTCTAAGCGGATCGAGGCGTGATGGAGCTTGCGGGATTCCCGCTAAGAACGCCGCTTCGGCCGCGCTCAAGTCAGTGGGCGGTTTCTCGAAGTAGTCCCAGCTGGCGGAAGCCAACCCTACCTGGAGATCGCCGTAGTCTAGTCGATTTAAATATTCTTCAAGAATTCGATCCTTACTCCAATGCCGTTCCAAGCTAAGAGCGGCCCAGCCCTCGGTTAGCTTCCCCCATGCGCCGCGGCACGATTCCGGATAACTCAGCTTAACTAACTGTTGCGTGATAGTAGAAGCTCCCGACCGGATTTGACCCGTACGAATCGCCTCCGATAAAGCTCTTACGATCGCGACAGCGTCAATACCGGTGTGAACCCTAAACCTTTTGTCTTCCGCACTCAGAGTCGCAGCGATCGCATTCGGAGACACATCAGATAAAGAACAACGCGATCGATAAATCCGTTGCTCTTGCAGAATCCGCCGCAACGGTTTTCCCGTTCGATCCACAAATTCAACGCTCTCCGGCAGCGATCTAGTCAGCCCTAAAGGCACAGGTGTTAGCCGCCAAGCAATTTCTAAAATCACCCAACTCAAAGCCGGTCCGACTAAAAAAATAAAGAATAACGCAGCCGGTCTGATTTTCATTTATGGACAGTTGTCACAAACCTGCACTTAGAAATGGACTGCCCGATTTTGGTGGCCACCCCTTCGGCCTCGCAACTGGTCGCGCCGTAGTCCCGCGGCCGCGGGAGAAGGCGTAAGCGAGGTAGCGCTCCACGGTTCCAACCGTCTTCTCACCTTTCACCTTTCACTTTTCACCCTTCGACGCGCTCGACGCTTGCTCAGGGCAGGCTTTTCACCTTTCACTTGTAAGTCGCACCGCCTCGCCTAACCCAAATCGATCCGGTCGATACATTTCCAGCACTTTTGTTCCCGGGGCGACCGCTTCACCAGCAAAACGTACCCGGCTTAGATAAGTGAAGTTGTATTCGCCGGCCGCAAACTGATTACGGAAAAGCTCGACACGATCGCCCCGGATCGCGCGGTAATCCGCATAACTCTCATCAGCCGTAGATTCGCTCCCGGTTTCCGCTTTGAAGTCTGGATTGATTGGTTCAAATATAGACGGGACTGGATCATCGATCGCTACTAACCTTCCAGCCCGGTTTGCTTTGATGTTAATCGTTACCAGGATCCTATCGCCCACCTTCAGGTTATCGGCCGGCAGCAATTTACCATCATCAGCGACCTTTTGATAAGTCCGGGAAACAGAATATCCACGGTCTTGGCGCGGCTGCTCGGTCACCACTGGATAAACTTCAAACCGCGCCTCTCCGAAAAGTGCTCCCGATCCGTTCTTTTGCACCAAAAGATCTTTCATCGGGTTCGTTTGATCTAAGGCGAACCCCGTACTCCAAGACGGCGTTCTCCGATCGAGCGCAAAAGGCAACGATCTCGAACCGGAGACCACTGAACCGTCTACCGGTTGACCGGCGCTCTCCGAGCTCTGGTAATAATTTGCCAAGGCCAACAGCGACCAAGCATTTTCCTGAGTCGTATCCCAGCATCCGTTGTGCCGCTCTCCCAGCAGCTCCTTCACCAGGGGACCTATCTCGTTGGAACGAGGCCGGTAGCGCGTCCAGGCTAACAAACGGAGCGCGTCCTCCCGGGCGGCTCTTCCGTACAACCAGACAGTGTCCGGCGCGCTTGCCTTAGCATTGAGCAGGGTGTCAACCACGTCCCGCGGCACCTTCCCGCTCGCTAGGAAAGCGAGAGCCACCAGCGCGCGCGTTTCATGCGAAAGCAGATCCCTGGCTTGAAACAGCGCCTCATTATAGGCCGCTTCTGGTTTGCCGGCAGCCGCCAAAGCCCAGGCCGCAAATGCCAACTCTTGCAACCGGCCATCGTCTCGGATCTGTGGCAAACCCCGCAGGCTGTCGCTGAGATAGGATAATAGCGACTGCCACTTTTTTTCCGGTAAGTCGATTCCCTGTTGGTGCAAACCGGCCATCACCCAGGCAGCATATGCACTCGCGAATAGAGATGGATCATCCCCCCCAGGCCAGAGAGCGAGTCCTCCGGAACCGGTTTGCCGTTTGAACAATTCGTTCACTGTGCTGCTGACACTCTCGCGCCGGCCGGTTTCATTAGCCAATAAACTTGGTATAGACGATTTCAATTGCTCGCTAATTAGCCAGGGAACCAAACTCGATGTCAGCTGTTCCGAGCAATCGTACGGGTACGCCCGCAGAGCAGCGACCGCCTCTTGCAACGAGGTTAGACGCGTGTTCGACAAAGTAACATTCACCACGCCCTGGCCTTCCAATAACTGAGGATTGATGCCTGCAAATAAGTCCTGCTGTTTTTGCTGTAGATCGCTCAGATAAATCTCGCGGAGCGGAGTTCCCGCCGGCCCAACCACGGTATCAGCTGCAACTCCATCCGAGTGATCTTCTGCTTGGGCCACCCATTGCCAATGGCTCGAACCAGGACTACCGGCCACTAGCGGGAAGTCTACCGTCTGGGCAACGCCGTTCTCCACGGTTAGAGCGACCTCCGTTGATTCCGGGCTGGACAAGCCGCCGTCGACATGCAATTGCACTCGCACGTTTTCGGAGTGCCCGGCATCATTTCTGATCACTGCGCGCGCCAACAGTTTGTCACCCGATCGAGCAAACTGAGCCATACTTGGAATGATCAACAATGGTTTCTTAATGGTTATGGCAGACTCCGCCGAACCAAACTGGCTTCCTCCTGCCCAGGCGACAGCAACTAACCGGTATCGGGTGATTGCATCGGGCGCGACGAATTTCACGATTGCTTGCCCCATCGAATCCGTGCGAACCGACGGCAGCCAACACAAAGTTCCGGGAAAATTCGTCCGCAGCTTGATCCCTGGCCCCTCGACACCGCCGCCGCCGATCAAGTATCCCTTGTTAGTAAATTGTAGGTCTTGCAGCTCATCCGCTACCAACGAATCCAGACTCATACCCATCAGAACGTACAACGGAACGTCGCGGAAAAAGGTACTGTAAGGGTCCGGTGGCGAATAATCCGTGAGCGCCAGTACACCATCGTCGACACCGAAGAATGCGAGGTGACCGTTAGGAACCGGCTGGTCGAGGCCGTCTGTAACTAATAATTTGACTTCGATTGACTGACCCGGTTCAAAGGTCGTCTTGCTCGGTCTAATCTCGATCCCAAGTTCTGTCGCGGGATCACTTACGCTCAATTTGGCATACCCATAACGAAATTCGGGCGTCTTTATTTTCCGCGTACTGTCCGTCGCTCCTCGAATGAGTACGGCCGAAACAAAAACGTCCGGCACATCGTTGGCCGTGAGCGGAATCTCCAGGGTTGGCGTGTTACCTTCCAGTTTCACCCTTTCTGATCTTAGAATGTCGCTGCCGCGACCAATATCGACGATCGCTTCGCCGGTAAACGGGCTCTTAACCAGCACATGAGCAACATCTCCAGGATTATATTCAGCCTTGTCCGGAACCAGATCGATTTGGGAGGCATTCCGGTAATTCCAGGTGACGGCTTCGTTGCCACTGTCATAGAGCGAATACTCGGTCGAGACCTGTCTGCCATCCTTGTCTTGAGCGCGGGCCCTTAAGACATACTCACCCGCTACGGGTAACGTCACTTCGGCTGTTTTACCGTCCGGAATCACCCATTTTCCACCCTCAAACACAGGCTGCAAAGTCTGGCCGCTCCATTCCCCAGCTTTCTCTTCGAATGAGTTGGTACGAAACGAAACGCCCTTGCCCGCAGTCTGAACGCGGACAGTCTGGGAACGTTTTTTGAATAGTTCCAGCTGAACTTCGACCGGCTGATCCAGCGGTTTTCCGTCAGGAGTCACAGCAATGCATTGAATTGGAAGTGGTACGCCGGAACGGACAACCCACGATTCTGGCCCGCCTATTCCCAGATAGAAAGCGGCAGGCGCCTTCTGGAAGATGCGAGATTCCGTCACGGTTTGCTGGTTTAAGTCCGTCATTTCGACGGTAAGAACCCCGCGAATCGGTCTCCCATTCGGAACCGGCATCGTCGGCTGGATTATGACCGGATTAACGCCATCATAAGATGCCGAGCCGGTCACAGTAGTGGTTTTCGTCTGCTCCTCTTCCAGCGAGAACGTATATTCAGGAAAATCCGCCGGGGAGAAACTGGTAGGAGCCGCCTGTAGTGTCCAACGGAGCTTTGCTTGCGTTAAGGGCGCTCCAAAAAGGTATTTAGCTGTCACTTCGGCCCGGGCTTCCGTGCCCGGATTCAACTCCTCCGGCATCGCCAAATTCAGTTCAAAGGCATTCGGCTCGTAGTTCGCTACCTCGAACTCGGCGTTAGCGCTAGGCGTAGAGCCCGTGTCTCGGAATCCTAGTCTCACCTCATTTCGTCCAACCGAAGTTTCATTCAGCGGGATGTCCGTGTCGAACTCACCATCGCCATCGGTAGTGACTTCGGCAGAGTAAGCCGTTTGTCCCTGTGGACCGGTCACAACAAGCTTTCCTTTCAAGCCGCCGGCCGGCACCAGACCAGATTGTTTGAGATCTCGGGCTAAACCTTTGACATGAACGGTTTCACCGGGCCGATAGAGCGGGCGGTCTGTGAACATGAAGCAGCGGGCATCAAACAGTTTGGGATGTTCAGCCCAACGTAACGAATCGAGAATATCAACGCCGAACCCAGAGGCGCTTAGCGTGGAGGCGGTCTCACCCAGGCGCAAGGTGTACGCATCATTATGCTCCGTGATTACGGCCCACTCAATTTCATGCGTGAACGGAATGGTTGCCGTACCCGTTTCATCGCCGGAAACCTTGGCAATCTCTTGGAAATTCGCGTCTAACAAACAAATAACGGCCGACGGAATCGGTAAGCCGGAAGTCAACGAGAAAACAGAGAAGCGGAGTTTATCTAACTGCCGAACCCAGAGCGCACCGATGTCTGTTAACTGAATAAGAGCCTGGGCTCCGATTTTCTGCTTGCCTGCTTCCGGGATAGGATCGCCCTCAATCGTTAGCAGCACCATCCCACCTCGATCGACACCAACTACCTGGTTCCAGTCGATCTGTGTCCTGATTCGCTTGTCTACGGCTGCGTCCGTTAACTCAATCGCACGGTCGAAAATGGGTTTGCCGTTAAGCTTGGCCTCGGAGATCCGTTGATTCGGTTCGTCTTCATTCTCCTTGTCGTTGTGTTCGTAACCGGCAAAGGCAGTCCTCGCTGCGGGTCCACTGGCTGGATCTACCAGCAAAGCCCGGATATGGAGCCGGCGAACATTGATCGAAAGAGCTTCGAATTCGCGAGCACCGCCTCGGAACTGGTCCCCGGCGACAACGGGTAGGTAAACCCGCGGTTTAACTGGCGAGAACTGCACGCTCCTGGACCGGTCACCAGAGTAGGAAGCACCGTATTCGTCGACAACTTCAGGCCCAATGATAAGCCGGTAAGATTGCCCGAGCGCGAAATCGCCAAAGACGTCGACTTCAGATCCGTCTACCTCGTAACGCAAATGCTCGACCGCAGGTTCGACCTTAAAGAATTTGCTGGCAGTCGAAGTAAGAATATCAGGCCCGAAATTGTCGCTAAACTCGGCTCGGATCGCTTTACCTGAATGGATATAGTTGGCCGCTGTTACTTTATTTATTGTGAACAGAGGCACTACCCCGATCGGAACCGTCTTCGGTTCACCAATCTTTTGGCCGCCAGAAATGGACTTCAGTCCTGCCGCAATTTCCAAACGCCAGTCTTCGCCCGCCTCAAGTGGACCCACGGGAGTCACCATCATCCGGTCCATCAACGGCTTGCCCTCCGCAGCATCAGCGTTGGCCGGTTCACTGGTCCGAACACGCCCTGACTCGTTCCAGCGCCGGTTCCAATCAAGATTCTCAACGGGTACTTCGAAATAGTCGTCCTCGGTTGCGTAGCGGACTTCGGCGGCAGTTTCTTGGCCGCTTCCGCTGATAAATCGGAACCGGCTTGGGTCTAAAGCGGTGTCCAGATTGAAAGCGAGCCGAACTACCGGTCTGGGAGTAATCTCGTTCTCTTCAGGAGCAACGACCGAGGTAATCCCGTATGGCGGAGTCTTCAAAACCGCTCGAAACGCCTGGCCGATTGGCTTGCCATCCAGGCCTCGAAAATCGGATCGGATCGTAACCACCAACCCGGCACCCAAAGGTGGAGGCGCCGTCGGAACAAAAACGCCGCTTCGCTGGCTTAACCAAGTGAAGGTGCCAGGAACCGCCGGCTCGATCCTGATCGGCGCATTACCCGCGATAGTGCCAACCTCTTCGCGGCTCGCCACCGGTCTAGCAAACCGAAACTCGAACGTGCTGGTCGGCTGCAAAAACTCAGCATCGGTTATCAATTCTACTTCCTTTTCCGCGGCAAGCGCGGCCGACATGATCGAAAAGCACGATAGGGTTACAAAGAACGATCCAGGCAGCTTCAGCATAATTGCTTCGCGAGGGGATGTGATCATCTCAAGGCCCCGACCTGAAAACGAGCAAAATCGCCAGGAACTCCTTACCGCCGCGCCATTTCCCGCCGTCACGCGTGGAGCGCTGCCTCGCTTCCGCCTTCGCCAAGCGACTCGACTGAGCTCGCCGAATGTCCTACGGCGCGACGGGTGCCGAGGCCGATGCAGTCGGCGCCGTGGCGCGCTGGCGTTTTCGGGCCGCGGGACAAGGAGGCGGCCGGGTCAATCGGAATAGCCGCAAAGAGGCGCAAAAAGCGCAAAAATGAAGACAAACTAAACTGCAGATGGAGCTGCCTTTCACGTCGATAAAGTGAAAAAAATTAATCGATCAACGCTCACGCTGGGATCCTGGAATCGTCATAAAATAAGGAGGGACGACGTATACCTATGGGCCGGGATAGCTGCCGTGGTGGCGATCTGCCTTGTTTTCCACAGAGTACTGCTCGTGGTGTTCACGGTTTGCGTGTTTGCGCTCGGCGGTGCTCTTTCCGCCATTTTCTATGACTTGCAGGACCTTGGGACTTGATCGCTCATGTCCATCGGTTAAACGCCGCGTTGAGCTCCGCGATGAAGCACAAAAGTTGGCCGCACAAAACAATGGGCCTCGCAGTATCGACGAGATTGTTTCCGCCTACCTCCCTCCGGGAACCTCGATTCAAGATGCAATCACTATGTTGAAGGCCGCTCATGCCTCGATAGACGGACCAAGGTTATTCGTTTTCACATTGCCGGACGGCAAGACAACCGAATGGTTCGGAGTCAGAGCTTGCATGTTTTTCGGAGGCATCGCCGGAGGCCCGCAGGTTTGGTTTGACCTCGAGACCGATCACCCAAACCCAACGATAGTCAGACACGCTCGTGGATCGATGATTTCCCTCCATTTCTAGCCGCTGCGCCGCCGACCTGCTCGCAGGCACAAAAGCCCGTATTCCATTCGCATAGGGCTAGTTGCGAAAAATCTATAGAAAATCTAATTTCGGTTAGAAACTCCACTGTAGAATTCCATTATTACTGAGTGGACGTTAAGGGATTGGCCATTTCTTCAGGACGTAGCTCCCAGCGAATCAACCTGAACCAGAAGCCAACATGCAGAATTGCTCCCTCACTCAGAACCTATCCAGGGCGCTGCTTGAGTTACATAACCCTGGTCCGCATGCCGACTTTCCCGCTCGCTTATTCGCGAGCCTGCGCCTCTGTTTTGCCTGCGATTTCTATTCTTTCAATGAGTGGACCGACAAGAACGTCGAACGTATAGAAATCTATCCCAATTGGGACGTAAGTCTGAAGCTATTCAAAGACTACCTCAACGAACACCCCTCAATTGCTGCAATCTATCAGAAACGCCTGAAGAGCGCCGTCAAAGTCTCAGATTTTGTTAGCCTCACTCAATGGCGCCAGGTGCGGCTACACGATGAGTTTTTCCGGCTCCGCAATCAAAAATATCAGCTAACGTTTGTTAGCGCGGAGCAGTTGCCCAAGCTGGCGGTGTCTCTTAACCGCGCCGGTACCAACTTTACCCAGGAAGAACGGTCTTTGCTAAACCTCCTCCGCCCGCATTTCATTCAGGCATACCGGGAGAGCCGGGTCTTTTCTTACCTGAACCAGGCAGCCGGGATTTCTAATGATGGGTTTATTGTTGTCGATCGAGCCTGGAGGATTCGCTACGTGAACGCTCGCGGGTTGGCGCTGTTGAAGGACTTCTTCGGCCAGGAACCGGTCCATACGTTACCCGCCCGCATCGGTTGTTGGCTTCAGGAAAAGTTGCGCTCAAGGTCGGCCGCCGAACCACCCGTGCCAGATTTGAGCGTTGGTTCGGACCAGCGAGCTCTGACGATACAATCCGTTGCTGACAGCGAAGGGGCCGAATATCGGCTATTGTTGCGCGAGACCGCGCGGCCGTTAGATGCTCGTCCCCTTCAGAGTCTAGGGCTAACTACCCGTGAAGCGGAGGTCCTTCTCTGGCTAAGCCAAGGAAAAAGCAACTCCGAGATCGCGATCATCCTCACCACCAAAGTCCGTACGATCGCGAAACATCTCGAACGCGTATTCGCCAAGCTCATGGTCGAGAACCGTACAGCAGCCGCGCATGCAGCGATGGAAGTGTTAAGGGCGTAATAGCCGCAGGCCCCTGGAGGGGAGCCGCTTTTGAACGTTGCCAGTTCAAACCGCATAATCGCGCGAAGAATCGTGGTATGTACTTCGACGTTCCGTAACAGGCGGCTCCCGGAAACGTCTCGACGCGTGAATCACCCGGACGGTGTTTGATCGTTAGGGAGCAGACTTAGACACCAGGGCTTTTGGCAAGATCCGGTGACGTTCGCGGGAGCCGCCTGCCAGGCATACGCGCAGTCTGGCACACGCATTTCTTCCAAGAACGTCGGTTCAACTCAGGACGGGCAAAAGCGGCTCCCCTCCAGGTGCGCCCTACCCTAAACATGTCGCCCGAGAATCCTCTCCAGTATCGCTTCCTTGAGCGCGGTAAATTCGGCGGTGCCGCGATCCCGCGGGCGGTCGAGCGATACCACCGTTTCGAAAGTAACCCGCCCGTCTTCCATTAGAAGGATTCGATCCGCCAATGCGACCGCTTCCTCAACGTCATGGGTCACTAAAATGGCGCTGAATCGCCGCTCGAGCCAAAGCCGTTCAATCAGCATTTGCATCTCGAGACGGGTCAAGGCATCGAGCGCTCCCAGCGGCTCATCGAAGAGCAGTAAATCGGCGTTGCTGGCCAAGGCCCGCGCTAAAGCGACTCGTTGTCTTTGACCCCCGGATAAAATCGAAGGCCATTCATGAGCGCGATCTCTTAACCCGACATGCTCAAGCGCGTCGTCGGCGATTCGATCACGCAGACCGTTACGGGGGGCCGCCAGAGCCACATTTGCTTTGACCGATTTCCATGGCAGCAAAGCAGCATCTTGAAACATCAGGCGTGCGTGGCGGCTCAGGCCAGTCAATCGTTCGCCCCCAACCTCGACCCAACCGCTGGACGGTGTCTCTAACCCGCAGATCAGACGCAACAAGGTCGATTTTCCACAGCCGCTCTTACCCACAACTGTGATCAATTCTCCGGGCTCGACCCGAAAATCCACCGACTGTAAGACTAACCGGCCCCCGAACTCCTTGCTTAGGGAGTGGGTACGAACCGCGACGGCGGCTATGTGATCCGCAGGCGATGCCGGCCCCCCTTCTAATAATGAGTTATTCGGCATAGACGCTCCTTAGCGTGTCTTAATCGTACTCGTCCTCGTCGTCGTCCTTATGGTGTTCTCACCGAGCATGTTCGAGAATCGACGGATGCGTTCTTTGGAGTACGTCTTTGATTTTTCCAATCTGCACCTGCTAAGAACACCTTTCCGAGGACGAGGACGACGACGAGGACGAGTACGATTAAGACACGCACTACTCCAGCACTCCGTCACTGCAGTACCCCATTGCCTTGTCATCTGTAAGCAGGATTCCAACGCAGCAACCAAGCTTCTAACGCACGAGTGATAGCGTCGGCGGACTTGCCTAGAAGCGCGTAAAGCAGAATACCCACCAGAACGATATCGGTTTGCAAAAACTCACGCGCATTCATCGTCATGTAACCGATCCCATTGGTACACGCGATCGTTTCCGCCACGATCAGCGTTACCCACATAATCCCGAGCGCATAGCGAAGCCCGACCAATATCGAAGGCAACGCACTCGGCAACACTACTGTGACCAGCAGTTCCCACGGACTGAGGCCATAGATTCGTCCCATCTCGATTAACTTCGGATCGGTCGATCGGATTCCGTGGATGGTGTTAACATAAATAGGAAAGAACACACCGACTACGATAAGAAATAGCTTCGCCGGCTCTCCGATCCCAAACCAAAGGATGACCAATGGAATCATGGCCAGGTGCGGGATATTACGGAGCATTTGCAGAGACGAATCAAACAGGAGATTCGCCGGACCTATTAAGCCGTTTAATAACCCAAAGACAAAGCCGATCGATCCCCCTATCACCAAGCCGAGAAGCGCACGCTGGAAACTTTCCCAAAGATGTAAGGGCAACTCCCCAGTTAGAGTCAGATGAATGCCGGCCTGCATCACCTCTAAGGGCGACGGCAGGATGCGACGTGGGATCAAACCGCTCCCGGCAAAAATCTGCCAAGCGATAAGCAACCCAAGCGGAACCAGCCAGGGTCCCGCCAGCTTAATCAAACGGCTGCGATAACTCAGCGACTCGGTGGCCATGTCA
>JAFAIO010000420.1 GCA_019236675.1 Verrucomicrobiota bacterium | reverse complement strand
AAACTCCGATTCCCGTTCCGCACATCAAAATTCCACGTTCATGTTTGCCGTCACCGACAGCCTGCGCAACCTCAAGGGCGATATCCGGGTAGAGCATCGGGTCATTGGAAAAAACTCCGTAATCGTGAACCGGGATCCCTTTGCTCTCCAGATGTTTGACAATCTGTGCCTTCAGTTCCACTGCGGCGTCATCCGCGCCGACCGCAATTGACTTCATGTCCATGTCTTTTGTTTCTCTCTCTTCTTTCTCCAGCAAATATAGCTCGCCTTAGTTGCCGGGTCGCGCTCACGAGCGGCCCGTTGAATAAGCAAAGGAACTGGCGGCGGCAGTCAGTAGCTCTTGCAGATCGTCATCCAGCCTAATTAGGGTTATCGAGAAACCGGCCATATCCAGGGAGGTGGCAAATTGACCGGTCGCCAAAATCGGGGTTTCAATTCCATTCTTCCCGAGACTGATCTTTGTCTGACCGGCTACGGCAAGCAGTTCCAACACTGTTGTACTGCCCAGCCCGTTCACCATTACTGCGGCGCGCTCCAGCTTGATCCCGGTGCTCTGGAAGTCAGCCAGGATCAGAGCCAGCATTCTTGGAACCAAAGTTTCCACCGGCTCAAAGCTCGACCGCTGCACCCCCATTTCTCCATGCAAACCCATGCCAATCTCGATTTCGCCAGCCGGCAACTCGAACATGGGTTGACCGCTGTCGATCGAGGAAGCCGCTCTCAATGCGACGCCAATAGATCGGGTCCAGTTGGAAGCTCTTGCTCCCACAGCTAGCACATCGGAAAGGCTGTTTCCTCGGTCAGCAGCCGCCGCGACACATCTGAGGACGAAAATATCCCCCGCAATTCCGCGACGATCCGCAGCGCCGTTGGAAGACGCAGACGCGACATCATCATGAACCCGGATCTCCTCCACATTAATCCCCTTGGCGCGTGCTTCTTCGGCTGCGATGCCGAAATTCAAGACATCACCGGTATAGTTACCATAAAGGTAAATTACCGCTTCGCACGGCTGGAGTGCTTCCGTCACAGCCAGGATGGAAAAGGGATTGGGCGCCGTAAAGATCTCCCCGGCAATCGCGCCGTCGGCCATTCCCGGCCCAACCGCACCCAGGAACAGGGGCTCGTGCCCGCTACCACCGCCAGCCAGCAGTTTGACTTTGCGTTTCAGATTGCCTCGGTAAACAACCCCAAAGTGAGAACCCACTCGTTCGATCGGAAACGGGCTGGTTGCCTGCAGACCTTCGATCGCGGCCCCTACTGCATTGCTGGTTCTAACTAGGTATTGTCTCATCCTACCGATGTCAGCTGTCGCTCGCTGCGCCTACAAATTCGACCTTTTTTTCGATGCCTTTTTGCGGCAGACTGGTTCCGCTGGTCCGGCTGACTTTACTCCGGAACTCGGACACCATGGCTATCCGCCTGAAGGATCTTGCTCACCATCTCAACCTGTCGGTATCGACCATCAGCGCCGCCCTGCAAAATCGCGATGATATCAGCGAAGCGACTCGCCTCAGAGTTTTTGCCGCGGTTAAAAAGTTCGGCTATCACCCCAATTCGCTAGCTCGCAGCCTGGTCACCAGAAAAACCCATGTCTTAGGCGTTCTGGTGCCCGACTTGTCGCGGTCGTTCTTCGCTGAGGTCCTCAAAGGGATCGATTCGGTTACCAGCGCTGCCGGTTACAACTTGCTGGTGTGCAATACTGAGGAAAACGCCTCCCGAGAGGAAGACATGTTCAGGATGCTGCTTTCCAACCAAGTCGACGGCGTTCTACTGGCTTCGGCCCATGAACCTAACGACACTGCTTGGCGTAAGACTTTGTTGGAATTGTCAGTCCCACTGGTTTTGATCGATCGCCGTTTACCCGGGCTCAACTTTGTAGGAGGCGACGACACCGGAATCGGCTTTGAAGCGACCCGGCATCTTTATGCCCAAGGGTACCGGAGGATCGCGCACATCGCCGGCCCTCGGACGGTGACGACCGCAGTTGGGAGACTGAGCGGGTATCGCCGGGCCCTAGCCGCGTTAAAACTTCCGTCAGAAGAAGATCTGGTGATCGAGTCACATTATCACGAAGAGTCGGGAGGCTACGAAGCCATGCAACGGCTCTTGAAACTGGGGTCACCGCCGGATGCCGTGTTCGCTGCCAGCGATCCGATTGCTATCGGGGCGCTGCAGGCAGCGTTGGAGGCCGATCTCGATCTGCCGGCCAAGTTCGGCTTAATCGGGGTTGGAAATCACCGGTACGGACGCTTTTTAAAGGTGCCGCTGAGCACCGTGGACCAGCAACGGTCGCAGATCGGACACCTGGCGGCAGAGCTACTCCTTGCGTCCATGGACAAGAAGCGATTGCGTCCAAAAGCAGTTTTAACCGAACCAAAACTGGTGGTACGTGATTCCTCCAATCGGATCGGCTTTTCCGAGATTCTGGCTACTATGGATAGTGGCAAAAAGAACGCTAAACATCCAGCCAGGCGCTAAGATTGTGTTTCTATGGACAGGATGTCTGACAGGCAACTCGTTTCGCGTTTGGCCCGGCTCCGCCGGAGCGTTCAACGCCTGATCCATTGGCGGCTTGCGCTATTGGTCTGGCTAAGTGCCTGGCTCTGCGGGTTCGCCAATGGCCAGGACATAAAAGACCCAATCGCTGATTACCTGGCAATGAAGGTGCCCGACAGGATCGAAAACAGTGGCGGCCTTTGGGTTATCAAAAAGGTTGAGGTGGATATCGGCGGAACCGGTAGCCCCGACGTTTTTGTAGGAACGTGGTATCGCAAATCGGGCCCGAATACCTGGCTCTGGGCCGGTTACCAAAAGGATGGCGATGGGTACCGCCGGGTCACACCGGCAGATTCAGACGTCCTGATGGATTTCGATAATATCTATGTCGGCGAGATACCCGAGCTGCAGCGGCAAGGCCTGGTCCAGGGTTATAGCCTCGAACTGGATAATAAGGATCGCGATCAATCAAATCTGTTGAGCGACGTGGAATACTACTATGTGGACAACGGGACCCTGGTGCAACAGAGCGCAGGTCCCTTAGATCGAGATGATCCCGACCAAAAGGGAACCTACGACTTCTTTTTCGGACCAAACCGAAAGAGCCGCGAAACACCAAAGGTGGAGTCGTTTACCATCATCGATCTGCTCCATCGCGGGTATACGATCCCGGATTGGGCGAAACGACGGTGACGGCGAAGTCGGTTGCCTGAAAAGACGTACAAATGGGCAAACCTGCGAAGTCGCTGCCTAGCAGGCTGTCAAAGGCGGCTCCGTAGGAGTCACATCTTTATAGCTAGGGCAATCTATATGCGCGCAGCTCCGTTAGGAGCGACATCGAAATTCGTTTCCCCAAACGGCTAGCCAGCGGTGCCAAATTCAGATGCCGCTCCTATGGAGCTACACCCTTTTCTTGATCTAACGAGCTATAAAGATCTCGCTCCTACGGAGCTAGTCATCGGCTCCGCTCGGCGGATCGCGGACGGGCTGACGTATGCGGTCACGGGGTTCGGGTCACGCCTGCAGACCATTGCAGAACGCACTAGCTTCCCGTTTCAACGAAGATAGCGCCCAATCACGCGTAAACTGCATGTATTGTGCTAGTAAATCGGTAAAGAAGGGCTTAGGTTCCCGCAACAGAGGTTACGGCACATCCGTAAAAGTAAGAAAGAATGCGCATATGAAAAAAGGATTCCTGCTAGGGTTGATTCTTTTTTGTCTTTCCGCTGGCGGGGCGTTCGCTCAGGAGTTTACAACGACGCCAAGAGTTAGGCCTCAACCGATTCCGCCGAGGCCGGCCGTTGAAGAGGGTTCAGGCTCAAGCATGGTGCACAAGTGGTTTACCGCCCCTAGAAAGTACCAGCTCCTAAACCCAGGTGCTCCCGCCAGCTACGGCAGCGGCCAACAGGTCATCTTGTCCAATCCGATAGACGCTCTCAATAATAAGCAAGAACGACCTAACGTGTGGAAGTTGTTTTCATTCACGTTCTAAGCAAAGATCAACCCGTTTGAAGTATCAGGAAGGCCGGCTAAGCCGGCCTTTTTTTATGTCTAGATTTCGTGCTACAGCTAGGCTGTTACGGTCCTTTTACTAATCGCGTGCAATCGGACGCCCCGAACATCGGCATTTTTTGCCCGACCTTCTTGAAACCGGAAATGTGGCATGTCTATCGGCAGGTCGTGGGGCCGAAACGGGTAAAAATTCACGCCTTTGCATTTAAACGCGAAAACTTGGATCGGTTTCCCTATCCGCTAGTCCATGTGCTCAGCCGATCAAAGCTCCGCTGGGCTCGCCGGATCTGGCAAAAGCAGATCCTCAATAGTCCGCAGTTGGCATCGCCGTCTGAGTGCTCGGCGTTTTCGAAACTAGTTCGCGCCAACAAGATCAGCCTTCTGCACATTTACTTCGGTAACAATGGCGTTTTCTGGCTGCCATTGTTTCGCAAACGCGCGATTCCGATAATCGTCTCCTTCCATGGCGCTGATGTCGCTGTCGGCTTCAACACGCCTCCTGGTCAGCGCCGCTTGCAACAAGTTTTCGAGGCTGCCGACCTGCTGTTGGCCCGGTCGCTCTCGATCCGGCAGTCGATGATCGCAGCTGGATGTACCCAGGATAGGATTCGGATACAGAGAACCGGTATACCCGGTTCCGATTTCAGGTACCGGCCGCGAAGTTTTCCAGACGACGGCCGGCTTCAGTTTCTGCAAGCTTGCCGCCTAATCGAGAAAAAGGGTGTCGAAATCACCCTGAAGGCATACGCCAAATTGTTGCAACGATGGCCCAACTCAAATTTGGTGATCGCCGGCGACGGGCCACTACGCAAGCCGTTAGAGCAATTGGCACAACAGCTCGACATCGGCGGCAGAGTTGCGTTTACCGGATTTCTGACCAAGGAGCAGCTCTTAAATGTCTATTACCAGAGCCATGTCTTCGTTCATCCGAGCGAAACAACTTCGGCTGGTGACAACGAAGGGATTCCGAACAGCCTGCTGGAAGCGATGGCAACCGGCCTAGGCAGCATCGCCACCCGGCATGGCGGTATTCCAGAAGCCATAGAGCATTTACAGAATGGAGTTCTCGTAGAGGAACGCGACGTCGAAGGTGTTCATTATTGGATGAACCGGTTGGCGGAAGACTGGCAACTTGCAGTAGACCTTGGTCAGCGGGCTGCTGAAACCATCAGCCAGGAGTTCGACTCAGAAACGCAGATCCAAAAACTGGAGTCAGTGTATTTGGAACTGATTGGACGTGCACCCGCGGCGAAAGCCTAGCTACCAGGATTAGCCGCGAAAAGTGACAGATCATAGGCCGCCGGCCTGGAGGGGAGCCGCTTTTGCGCGCGTCCGAAACCTGACCTGATCACGCAAACAACCGTCGTATTGTCGAGTCGCTATTTAGCAGGCGGCTCCCGCAAACGACTCAGGGTACGAATTGCTAATCGCAGTACCCATTCGTTGACCGATTCAACCCATGTTGCCAGCGACACCAGCAGACGTTCGCGGGAGCCGCTTGCTAATCTCACCACAAGGCCTGGCCGACGCTGGGCTTTGTCAACGCGCGATGAAATTCGCACACCCGAAAGCGGCCCCCTCCAGGCCATTTGTCTGCCGAACCTTAATTCAACTCAATCCCCATCGGCAGCAACGCGTAGATCCCCATGGGATCATTGAAACCCGCGAACTGGCGCAGATTCTTCTCTAACAACTGTAACTGACGACTAATCGGGTCCACCTTCGAAACCGGTGGACGTTCGGTTCCGCTTAAAGCTTTTTGAATCGCTTCACCGACAGATTGTCTTGCGGGATACTCTGCGATCTTTGGATGTGGCGCTTGGTGAGCGAGTTGGGCGGCATACTCGATCGCGGTCTGGAGACCGCCGATCTGATCAACCAAATGCAGCTTTAAGGCCTGTTCGCCGGACCACACACGCCCCTGGGCGATCTCGTTTACCTGATCTACAGGAATATTTCGGGCCTGTGACACATGCTCTAAGAATTCCTGATAGAATTGGTCGATGTACTTCTGGATGACTCCCATCTCATCGGGAGTCTTTTGTCGAAACGGCGTCGCTAGATCTGAATAAGGGGTTGTCTCTACAGAATCCCAGGTGATGCCGATATTACTAAAGAGCTTTTGAACGTTCGGGAACAATCCGAAAACGCCAATGCTACCGGTGATCGTCGTGGGTTCGCTAAAGATGCGATTCGATGCCGTGGCTATATAATATCCGCCGGAAGCAGCCACTGTTCCCATAGAAATAACCACCGGCTTGACCTTGTGGGCGGCCGCAAGTTCTCGCCAAATCACTTCTGAGGCTGCGCCGCTGCCTCCGGGGCTATTTACGCGGAGAACGATGGCCTTAACATCGGGATCGAGTCTGAACTTACGGATCGCTCTTGCGAGCCTATCGCCCCCGAGATAGTCTCCACCTCCCTCTCCATCGATGATCGTTCCCTCAGCATAAACGACCGCGATTTTTGCTCCGCGTGGTTCGCTCGTCGGCAGGTTTCGGTCGAGTGAGTTAATATATTTCGTAACAGAAACCTGGCGGAATGTGCGGTTCGCGGTGTCCGTTCCGTACTCATTTTTTAGCTCATCGATTAAGTCCGTGAGCGATTTTAGCCCAGTCGCCAACTTCTGCTGCAACGCGGTTTTCGGGTCGATGAGACCGGATTCCGACAAGATTTTCTGTAGGGAACCAGGTTCTAAGTGACGTGCATCCTCAATCTCAGACGTGATCGCTCGCCAAATGTCACCTAGCAATGCCTCCGTTTGCTCCCGGCTCTCAGGACTCATCTTATCCAGGATGTAAGGCTCCACTGCCGACTTATATTTACCGACTCTGGAGACCTGCACTTCAATTCCGTACTTCTGGAAGGCATCGGCAAAGTAGAGACGCCCTGATGACAGCCCATGCAAGAGCATCGGATCTTCAGGATCCAGATAGATCTTGTCGGCGACTGAAGCGACGTAAAATGCCCGTGTACTCGGCGCCGCCAAGTATGCGTAGATTGGCTTTTTGGAAGCCTTGAAAGCCATTAAGGCGTCTCGTACTTCTCGTAACGCCGCATAGCCGGAAGCCCAATCGGTAGGAAACGCGTTGCCGCTGATCAATATTCCGGAGATCCGGCTGTCGCTGGCTGCTGAAGCAATCGCTCGAAGCGTTTCGTGTAGGGTTACCCGTTTTTCTTCTCCACTCGTCACCGAATCAAGGAGATCGGACGGATTAAACTGAGGCGGAGCATCCGTAATTCCGTACGATAGATCCAGGACAAGCAAACTCCGGTTTGGGATCACGTCGCCTTTGTTCGAAGAGGCAATGCCGATGAGTAGAAAAACCAAAATGACCAGGCTGAGGCCCACCAGCACGCAGATACCGGCGATCGTACCGAAGAACGATGCGAAGAAACTTTTCATGGAAGTCACCTTTCAAAGAGTCCGGTTCGAACTCTCTCCCTAGGCTTTCTCCCAGTCCAAGATCTGTTTCAAGCCCTTGCGTGCGATTTGGTTGAAAAGAGAGACACGGCCCGCCGACAGGCCTCGTCGTCGTCTTCGATCTGGCCAGGTGTGGAGTGATGGAGTACCGGAGTTTCGCACTACCCTGCTACTTCGGATTTGCGCCTGACACCCGCGGCGAAATTCGAAAGACCGCATGACTCTTTTTCCGTAGTCCAGTACTCCACACGGACCTGATCGAGGACGAGGACGACGACGAGTACGAGGACGATGGCATTCCGTAGGGCAACGTCGGTGCTTCAACCGATGGCACGTATACGACTTATGAGACTAATGAGGCCGTTTTGGAATGCGTGTCCGCCTACTAGCTCCTAGATTCTGGCTCCTGGCTCCCAGGCAAGACTTTTTCGTCGCGCAATGCCAAATTCACGGTAGCTTACCCGCCTTCCCGATCGCAAATGGCCAGGATTTACATCAAAACCTACGGATGCCAGATGAATGAGCGCGACTCCGAGCAGGTCGCCCAGATGCTGGTCGCGCGTGGGCATGTGTTGACTGTGCACGAAGAGGAAGCCGATGTGGTTTTGCTGAATACGTGCAGCGTCCGTGATTTAGCGGAACAAAAGGCTCTCGGAAAAATGGGGATGTTGGGCGCCCTTTCCCGTCAGCGCCCGGTTGTTTACGGCTTCCTGGGTTGCATGGCGCAGAGTCGCGGAGAATCGCTACTCCAAAGCGTACCTCATCTTAATTTAGTGGTGGGTACACAGAAGTTTCACCGGGTCGCCGAATATGTGGACCGGGCGCTTTCTCAGCAAGCAGTGCAAGGCCAGGAGTTTGGCGAATTCAATCGAACCGATGACCTTCGTTTCTCGATTGTTGACGTTGACGAAGAAGCCGGCTCTCAGAACTCGATTCGCGACCACTCTTTGGCATCCGCGCAGGTAACGAGCTTCGTCTCCATCATGCAGGGCTGTAACATGCATTGCACTTTCTGCATCGTGCCCTATACCCGGGGTCCGGAACGCAGTCGTCCAATCCAGGAAATTGTCGAAGAAGTTCGTTCGTTGGTCAGCCGAGGGGTAAAAGAAGTGACGCTCCTCGGGCAAATCGTTAACTTGTACGGGCGGCACGAGTTTCCCCCGCAAGATGGCAAGTCGCCCTTCGTTCAACTCTTGGAAGCCGTGCATGACGTTCCCGGTTTGGAACGGATTCGTTTTACGTCTCCACATCCGATCGGATTCAAGCGTGATTTGGTCGAGGCGTTTGCGCGGCTACCGAAACTCGTTGAACACATCCACCTGCCGCTCCAGTCCGGGTCGAACCCCATCCTGAAACGGATGCACCGGACTTACACCGCAGAAAAATACCTGGCACTAGTGGACGCAATTCGTGACCGGTGCCCGGATATGGCGATAACCACCGATATCATTGTCGGCTTCCCGGGCGAAACCGATGAGGATTTTTCTAAGACCAGCGAATTGGTCGACCAAGTGGGATTCGATAACGCCTTTGTATTTAAGTATTCAACCCGAAAGGACACTCCGGCCGCCGAAATGGCGGATCAGGTGCCGGAGCCTGTCAAAGAAGAGCGCAACCACAACCTATTAAACCTGGTCAACTCCTGGGCGCGGCGACGGGGCGAAGCTTTTGTTGGCCGCGAGATTGAGATCCTCTGCGAAGGGCCGAGCAAGACTAACCCAGACCGGCTCATGGGGAGAACTCGCGGGAATAAGATTGTCGTTTTCGAAGGGTCTGAACGACATCTAGGGCAACTGCTCCCGGTTCGGATCAATCGTTCCACCGGTTACACTCTTTACGGTGACCCGGCTATTTTTTCCTGATTATTAAATGGACTACCCTCCTCGGATTTATTACCTCAGTCTCCATGTCGTCGGCTTGACGATTGGAGCAGTCGTTTTTTTGGCGCATCTTTATGCGCTACTGCGTCCGGCTGATTCTCAGAAATTGTTGCTGAAGCTTCCTCGGTCCAAAACGGCGGGGATCATCCTTTTGGCAATCGATGCGGTATGGTGTTTCTGGCTGATCTCCACCATGGATCTTGAAGAGTTCGCCTGGCTCCGGCCTTACGTCCAATTTGCGATCCCAGTGCTATTCTTCCTCACCATCATTTTTGTCGATGAATTACTAGCTGCCCGAGCGCTCGGTATTTTCGCGATGCTGATCGCGGAGCCGATGATTTCTTCCGCATTTCTGCGTCCGGAACTGTGGAGGCTGTTAATCGTGCTGATGGCTTATGTCTGGCTTACCCTGGGCATGTTCTGGGTCGGAAAACCTTATCTGCTGCGAGACCAAATCACTTGGGTGACGAAGTCCGTCCTGCGCTGGAGAATCGCGACCGTCCTCGGCGTAGTCTGGGGCGCCCTGATCCTCGGCTTTGCGCTAAAGGGTTAGCGGTTGGGCGGTTGGGGCGCGCCGCGACAAATGAGCCCCATAGGTTCCATCCGCGGATAGTTAACACCGTCGAACTACGAGCCAGCAGCCGCTCCCAAACTGCAAACCGCCAGCGACTACAGCTCCAGCACCTTCGGGAACTTCGACAACACTTTGAAGCCGGTCTCAGTCACGATTCCATCGTCCTCGTGTCTGGCTCCGCCGATCCCAGGGAAGTAGAGACCCGGCTCTACGGTCAGCACTTGACCCACCTTGAATTCTGTTGAGCCAATTCGCAGGAATTCATGAACCTCAAGGCCTAGGCCGTGGCCAAGACCATGAAAAAAACCGGTCCATTGGCCGTCTTTTTCTTCCGTGGGATAGCCGCGGTCTTTGAAGAAGGTCTTTATGCTATCCTGCAATTCCTGACCAGATTTCCCAGGGGCAATACCCTGGAAAGCCGATTCCTCGGCCTCTAATACCGTTTCCCAGAGCTTCCTTTGCGCTGTGCTCGCCCTGCCGCGGACAACCGTGCGAGTTAAATCGCCATAGAAACCGCTGACACTATCGCGCGGAAACACATCGAGTATAATCAAAGAATTCGCTTTTAGCGGTCCACTGCCACGATTGTGTGGGTCACAGGCTTGATCGCCACCCGCGACGATTGGGTTGGTCGGGGTGCCACCGGCCCGAAGAATCGCGCAATCGATTTCGGCTCGCAAAATTTCCGAAGTCAGCAGTTTACCACCCCAGACGAGTTTCCGGCCCGGCTTGATTTCCGCCGCGCGTAAGACTTCATAAGCACGCGCTAAACCGATCTCAGTAAGCTGGATCGCGCGTTCCAGCTTCTTTACCTCGGCTGCGACCTTAAACTCCCGAGCGCTATGAAACAAACCATCGACCGGTGCGACTTCAATGCCCGCCTCGCGAAGAGCAACTGCAAGTCCTAATGGAAAGTCCGCAGGCACTTCGGCCCGTTTGACTCTTCTTTTGCGCAAGAATTGAGTTACGCTTTGCTCGATTGTCGGCTTTTTCTTCAAGCGTTTTTCAAGCGGATCCTGAATCGCGGATAGAGAAGCGACTTCGTCCACGGTTGCCTCTTTACGGCCACGGCCAAGCTCGAGATCAGATAGCAAAATCGTCTTCTTGCCGTTCTGTTCCAGATAAAGGAACGGGTCCGGTACGGAAAAACCGGTGGCATAAAGCATATCTGCAGACAGGTCACTCGAGGCGAATATCAACCGTGAAAGGTGATTCTTAGGCATGAAGGATCAATGTGTACCGTCTCGAGGCGACCTGAGCAAGCATGGCGCGCTGGAGGAGGCTCAGAATGCTCTCTGTTTTTCAGAGCCAAGCTCCGTACACGCTTGATTAATCAGCTCCGTAGGAGTGAAATCTTCATAGCCATCGTCCCAAAAAACGCGACCAGCCGCGTAGGTGCGTCTTCTTATCCGGAACGGACGGCTAGGGAGAGAAACGTTTTATCGACCTAAGCAAATGCCGACAGGCAACTGCCGCTACACGTTACTAGATGCCGCTCCTAACGGAGCTCGTCACTATTTTACGACCGGTGGCTATAAAGATTGGGCTCCTACGGAGCCAGCGCCGCGCACCGTGCAGTTCCTCTACGTCACTATCTTACGACCGGTGGCTATAAAGATTGGGCTCCCACGGAGCCAGCGCCGCGCACCGTGCAGTTCCTCTAAAGTCTTCCGGCGCCGAGCACGTCATGCTGAAGCCTTTAGATCCATTCTCCGCGCCAGCTCGATGTATTCGCTGAGTACTTGGGGGTTACTAAGCGCTTCCCGGCTGACGGCTTTGACCAAAGGCACCCCTTGAAATATTCGCTTAACCGGGACCTCGAGTTTTTTTCCATTCAGGGTGTGAGGGACCTCTTGGACTACGCAGACGTCATCCGGTGCGTACCGAGGCGAAAGCTGCGTTCGGACCCGGCCGCAAATCTCCTCTTTCAGCGCTGGAGTGAAGTCCACGCCTGGAGTTAAGACCACGAATAAAATCAGCTTTCCACTGGATTCTTCGGCCCCAGGTTTCAGCCCGGTAGTGTCGATCACCAGCGCTTCTTGGACCTCGGGGAACGCCTCCACCACCCGATAAAACTCGCTGGTACCCATGCGAACACCGCCCCGGTTCAGGGTCGAATCGGATCTGCCGTAGATAACACATTGGCCGTCCTTCGAGTTGATCTCGATCCAATCGCCGTGCCGCCAGATACCGGGGAAATAATCGAAATAACTCGCTCGAAGCCGGCTGCCATCCGGATCATTCCAGAAAAAAACCGGCATCGATGGAAAAGGAGCAGTTAATACTAATTCTCCCACCTCGTTCCAAACCGCCTCACCGTTGTCGTTCCACGCTTCGATGCGAGCTCCGAGCCCCCGACACTGAAGTTTGCCGCGGATCACGGGATCTAACGGATTCGACAGAACAAATGCGGTGCAGACATCGGTACCGCCGCTCGCTGAACCCAACCAAACGTCCGATTTGACGTGTTGGTAAACCCAATCAAATCCTTCGGGCGGTAAGGGCGCGCCAGTCGACCCGATCGACCGCAAATGGCTGAACGAGAAATCGGCGCGCGGGCTTAAACCTGCTTTTTCGCAGGCGAGCAGGAACGGCGCGCTGGTGCCAAAGTAGGTTATCCGCTCTTCATCCACAAAACGCCAGAGAACCGACAAATCCGGGTGCTTTGGGCTGCCGTCATACAGCACGATACAGGTACCAAGAGCCAATCCGGTGACGAGGAAATTCCACATCATCCATCCGGAAGTGGTGAACCAAAAGAATCGGTCTCCAGGTTGCAGGTCCAGTTGCAAGCCCAAAGCTTTGAGGTGTTCCAATAGAATTCCTCCGTGGCTTTGCACGATCGGCTTGGGGATGCCGGTGGTTCCGGATGAAAACAAGATCCAGAGCGGATGTTCGAACTCGACCGGCAGTATAGAAAATGAACTCGGATCGGCGTCGCGAATGAAATCGGCCCACGGTGTGAGCAGCACCGGGTTCGAGAGCCCGCTTGGGACAGGGTGGGCGCCAACCATCACGACAGTCTTTAGCGAGGGAAGTCCATCAATGATCTCGCGTAGCGGTTCGCTGCGATCGTGATATTTGCCCGCGTAGTAATAACCGCTTACCGCCAAGAAAATTTTCGGCGCGATCTGTTGCCACCGCTCCAGAACACCTTTGCTGGAAAGCTCCGGAGGACAACTGGACCAGATGGCGCCAATGGACGCGCTGGCTAGAAACACGACCACGGTTTCTACACAATTCGGTAGATAACCGGCTACCCGGTCCCCTTTTTCGACTCCAGCCGCTTTCAGCGCAGCCGCGACCGCTGCCACTTGAGAGAGCAATTCGCTACCCTTGATCCGGCGCCGTTGTGATTGGTCTTGTCCTTCGAAACCAGAAAGAATCGCGACCTCCTCCGGTCGTTGCCGGATGGTTCGTAAAACTTGTTCAGCATAATTCAACGTCGCACCGGGGAACCAGCGAGCATCGTCCGTCTGATGCCAAATGACTGCTCGATCCGAGGGGGTATGAAACTGGACGTCGAAAAACTGGGCAATGGATCGCCAGAAATCGTCTATTTCGGTGACGGACCATTCGTAAATTTCTCGGTAGGTTTGAAACCGAACGTCGTACGTTTTCGATAACCATTGGAGATAACGAGTGAGGTTACTCCTCTCGGCGACACTGGCATTCGGTCGCCATAAAACTTCAGGTTTGGGGGTGGGAACCATGGTCGAAATACTGTTCCAACATTAGCGAAAGGGAGGGTTGGGCGCAATGTCGTTAGCTCCGAACCGCGCGAGGAGCTTCGTTCTCCTCCTCGAATCCGGCCGGAGTGTTGGTAAAGTGGAGGCGATTTCGTGGATAGGTCTGAGGAATGGATTTTGCCCCGAAGGGACCAAATGATAGTAGCCAGGCAATAAATTGCCTGGCTACTATCATTCCCCCCTTCGGGACAACAAGCTAGTCCGACACCTGTCGACATTTTCGGCTCCACATCATTGCCGCAGCGTTGGAGACCCTATAAATATTTTGCTCCTACGGAGCTCGCCGGTGCACGGCGCGGCTGAATCCCCGGCGTGATCTATTGAAAACGTGTCAGTTACACCCTGGTCACGTCGAGGTTTCCGCTCTACCCGCGCTTGGACAATTCGCACACGTTTAGGTCCGACAAATATCTCCCGCGCTTGACAAAACCGATCGGTCGCGCTTTTTCTAAGCCGCCCCTCCCCTACACCATTTCATGATGACCTTTCACCCATGATCAACGTCGAGCACTTGACCAAAACGTTTGGAGCGAAGTGCGCGGTTGACGACGTGACTTTCTCCGTCAGCAAAGGCGAAGTCCTCGGATTTCTCGGCCCCAACGGCGCCGGGAAATCCACCAGTATGCGAATGATCACTGGTTATTTACCACCCACTTCCGGCACCATCACTGTCGCCGGCTTTAACGTAGCGGATCAACCCTTGGAAGCACGGCGCCGCATCGGTTACCTGCCGGAGAACGCTCCGATTTATTCGGACATGTCGGTCCTCGGATTTCTGAGTTTCTGCGCGGAAATGCGCGGCTTGTTCGGATCGGCAAAAAAGGATGCGATTGATCGAGTCGTCCAACTCTGTTTCCTCGAACGTGTGCTGCACCAGAGCGTGGATACACTCTCCAAAGGTTTTCGGCACCGAACATGTCTGGCGCAGGCCCTGATCCATGATCCCGAGGTTCTGATCCTCGATGAGCCAACAGATGGTCTGGATCCAAATCAGAAATACGAAGTGCGAACACTAATCCGGCGCATGGGTTCAGAGAAGGCGATTATTTTTTCCACCCATATTCTCGAAGAGGTCGAGGCAGCTTGCAGCCGGGCGATCATCATCGATCAAGGGAAGATCGTCGCGAATGGAACGCCAGACGAATTGAAGGCGCAATCTCCGTTCGCCGGCAATGTGATTGTTACGGTGGGAAATGTTTCGAAGGCTCAACTCCTACCACAAATCGAGGCGTTAAAAGGGGTAGAGAAAGTTTGGATCGTGGCGGAAAAGCCAGAACACGTGACTTTCCAGGTGGTTCCGCGAGGAAACGTATTGCCGGAGCTACTCGAAGCCGGAACTCGCAATGCGTGGAAAATTGAACATCTCGATGTGGAAGAAGGTCGACTGGATGACGTTTTCCGCTCCATTACACTCCCCGATACTAAACCAGCGGCATGAAGACCATTTGGACTATCGCCAAGCGAGAGCTTGGCACCTATTTTACATCTCCAGTAGCGTACGTTTTCATCGTAATCTTTCTGTTTCTCGCTGGAGCTTTCACCTTCATGGTGGGACGTTTTTTTGATCGCGGCGTCGCGGATTTGCTTCCGTTTTTTCTTTGGCATCCTTGGCTTTACCTTTTTCTGGTGCCGGCCGCGGGAATGCGCCTCTGGTCGGAGGAACTGCGTTTAGGCACGATGGAGTTGCTTCTGACGATGCCGGTTACCCCCTGGCAAGCAATTTTAGGTAAATACCTCGCGAGCTGGATCTTTTTGGCGATTGCGTTGTTTTTGACCTTCCCAATCGTTATTACCGTCGGCTACCTGGGACATCCCGATTACGGCAGAATCTTTTGCGGCTACTTGGGAAGCCTAATGCTGGCCGGAGCATTCCTCTCCATCGCGTTGTTGACTTCGTCTTTCACTAGAAATCAGGTTGTCAGCTTCATCCTCGCGGTCGTGGTCTGTCTCTTTCTCATCCTTTGCGGATGGCCACCTGTCACGGATGCAGTCTCCAACTGGGCCCCCGCCTGGGTGGTAGACGGTTTGGCGTCAATCGGCGTGATGACGCACTTCGACAGTCTGCAACGCGGCGTGCTCGATAGCCGTGACCTGCTCTTCTTTGGGAGCGTCATCGTATTTTGTCTATTCGCCAACAGTGTTGTTCTCCGCGCACATCGCGCTTGATAGTTATGAAGAAAGTCGAGACTTGGCTGTTCCCCGTCGCCGCTGTGGTAGCGGTTTTGGTCATATTGGTCGCAGTAAATGTGCTCGGAAATTTTCTGAAGTTCAGAAGTGACCTGACTGAGAATAAGATTTACACGTTGTCGCCGGGCACAAAACGAATCCTGGATAAACTGGATACACCCGTCGAAATCCGGTTTTACTACAGCAAAGATAATTCCTCCATGCCAGTGCCCCTGCGCACTTACGCGCAGGAAGTTGAAGATCTCCTCTCGGAATATCAGCAGGCTGGTCACGGCAAGATCCAAGTTGTAAAGCTCGATCCTAAGCCGGACTCGGACGCGGAAGATTCTGCCCGGTTGGACGGTGTTCAAGGGCAGACTACCGCTGCTAATCTAACCGGGGACCGGATCTATCTGGGATTGGCGGTCAGCTGCCTTGATGCTAAGACGGCGATTTCTTTCTTAAGCCCGGACCGCGAGACCCTGCTTGAATATGACATTTCCCGCGCCATTTCGAGCGTGGTAAATCCGAAAAAGGCGGTCATCGGTGTGATGAGCGCATTACCGGTCCTGGGCCGGGCTGCCAACCCAATGATGATGATGCAAAGGCAGCGTGGGAGCGATCCTTGGGTTTTCGTCCAGGAATTGAAACAGAATTACACTGTGCGCGAGGTTCCTTTGACCACGGACAAAATCGATGATGATATCTCGGTCCTGCTGGTTGCTTATCCGAAGGGCATCAATGAATCCGCTCAATTCGCCATCGATCAATTCATGCTTCGCGGCGGTAAGATGGTCGCGTTGCTGGACCCATTCTCTTTTGTTGATTCGCAGTTGAGCGGCGGACAGCAAGCGATGATGCGCGGTGAAACCTATTCGGCAAATTTGGACAAACTGCTGAAGACGTGGGGCCTGCAGTTCACTGCGGACAAGATTGTGGCTGATCCGAACCTGGCGACTAAAATCCAGCGACAGACCGGCTCGGTAGACTCCGATATGACCGTACTCACGATTAACGGAGACACGATTAACAAGTCTGATCCTTTGGGCGCATCTACCACGGATCTGCTATTGCCGTTCGCAGGAGCGTTTACAGGTACGCCGGCCGGCGGCTTAAAGGAGGAAGTCTTGGTTTCGTCAACACCTCAAGCCGGGTTAGTTGACGCCACCATGATCATGCTGGGAGCCGAAGGAGCCAGGAAATTTTATAAGCCTGGAAATACGCCGCTAGCCATGGTGGTTCGGTTGTCTGGCAAATTCAAGACCGCGTTTCCTGATGGGAAACCTGCGGCTAGCCCCACTCCTACGCCTACAGCCTCGCCGGCACCTTCTGCTACCCCGACCCCGACCTATCTTAAAGAAGCCACGAATGAAGGTGTGGCGGTACTGATCGGCGACTCGGACTTTGCTTACGATCAGATCGCCGGGCGCGAACAACAGATGATGAACCAGGTCGTGTTTACCCCGAACAACGGCAACCTCAATCTAATCGAAAGCAGCGTCGAGCTGCTTGCCGGGGATTCGAATCTGATGTCGATTCGTAGCCGCACGTCCGCGAACCGGCCGTTTGTGGTGGTCAATAAGATGGAGGCTGCGGCTCAAGACAAATATCAAAGCAAGATCGACGAACTCGAGAACGGCTTGTCGCAGGCCCGGCAAAAGCTTTCAGAGTTACAAAGCGCCAAACAGGCCGACCAGAGAAGCGTCCTTTCGCCCGAACAACAAGCCGAGATTAAGAAGTTTCAAGAAAACGAGGCTCAGATTGACAAGCAGTTGAAGCAAGTTCGAAAAGAACTTCGACAAGAAATCGATTCTCTCCAGAACTGGCTGAAGTGGCTAAACATCGCACTCATGCCATTGGTCGTGACCGGTATCGGTCTCGGCCTAGCTTTCTTCAAGAAACGAAGTCGAGCCGCTCGATGAAACGACAACAAGTCTATTTACTGCTAGGCGCAGCACTGGTCCTCGCCATTGCCGGAATCATCTTTCAAGTTGTCCGGTCTGCCGGATGGAAGGGGGAGGCCGCCGATCTAGAGCCGTTCGCGAAACTTCCGGTTAACAACGTTGAAAAGCTGGTCATCAAGTCGTCAAAGGACAAAGTTACGCTTCAAAAGGTAAGCGATATCTGGACGGTGGCGGAGCGAAACGGTTATCCCGCTGACTTCAGCAAGATCCGCGAACTAATCACGGCGCTTTGGGAATTCAAAGTCGTTCGCCAGTTAGACGTCGGCCCGTCTCAATTCGGCCGGCTTAACATTGTAGCCCCGGGCCAGGGCGACCATTCCGGGGTCGAGCTCGATCTGAGTGACGCCGGTGGTAAGTCCATTAAAAGTTTGATCTTCGGCAAAGCTTTTGGCGGTGAAAACAGTAGTGGAGATGAGGAAGAAGAGGCTCCCAGTGGGAATGGCCGATTTGTCTATGATCCTTCGGACAAGGATAAAGTTTACCTTAGCAAGGAAAACTTTTATACCGTAGATGCCGCCCCAAAGAACTGGCTAGACAAGGATTTCATCAAGGCCGAGGGCGTCAAAGAGGTCGAACGTATCTCATCCCCTGACAGCGAAGGCTGGAAGATCAGCAAGAAGGACGAGAAAGCAGCTTGGGCGTTCGTCGATGCGAAGCCTGGTGAAACCCTAAAGAGTGAAGCCGTAGCCAGCCTCGGGAATTTTTCTCCTAACTTCGAAGATGTGAAGCCGGCCAATACACCAGATTCTGAAACGGGTCTTAACAAGGCCGTCACTGTTAATCTGGAAACCTTTGACGGCTTCAAATACGCGCTGGAAATCGGGGGTGAAGCGCCGGAGCAAAGCCGCTTCTTCCGGTTTAAAGTTTCGGCCGACCTACCAACGAAGCGCACCGCGGAGCCTAACGAGTCTCCCGACGACAAGAAAAAGAAAGACGACGAATTCAACAAACAGCAAGAAACGCTTAAAACACGACTGGCTGCGGAGCAAAAGTTGCAGAATTGGATCTTCGAAGTCGAGAGCTACAGTTTAGAGACGTTCTTGAAACCTCGTAAGGATATCCTAAAGGAGGCTTCGCCAACACCGTCGCCACGCCCTGCTGTTAATACCGGTATACTTCCTAAAGCACCGGTTCCCCTTCCGCTCGCGGCGACGCCGACCCCGACGATCTCCCCCGGGCCGGTATTTCCGGCTCCAAGTCCTGAGAGCTCGCCGACGCCTGAAACAACTCCAAATCCTGAGGGTTTGCCGACGCCTGAAGCAACTCTAAGTCCCGAGAGTTTGCCGACGCCTGAAACAACTCCAAGTCCTGAGAGTTTGCCGACGCCCGAAACGACTCCAAGTCCTGAATCCGTGCCAACGGGTCTACCTAGTCCGTCAGCGACGCCAGGAACTTAGTGGGAGTTGGGGCCCTCGCTTTATGCTTGATGCACTTCGGACGAGACCGCGCTCCGTAGGAGCAAAATCTTTATACCAGCAGCATGGCAAAATCGCCGAAAGCTCTGTAGGAGCGATATCTCGTTGCGATCAGGGTTGTCCGGACATAGAGGCCTCGTATAAATGACCGGTACGGCCAACCATTCTATGGATGAAATGCTCCAGAATATGCCGCTCCTCTGGAGCTCATTGGTAATTTGGGTCCGGCTACTATAAAGATTTTGCTCCTACGGAGCATTCTCTTGCCTAGCAAACGGTCGAAGGAACAACCCCATCACCCCAACCGGTTGACGTCGCCGTGCTCCGTCAGCAGACTAAACCCTGTTCATGCGGAGCCCGCAAAATCAGTTTTATAATCAATTCGATTACGAATCCCTGGAAGCGCGGGAGACGGACCCGCACCGGTCGCCTTTCCAAATCGATCGTGATCGGATCATCTATAGCTCGGCCTTTCGCCGGTTGCAGTCAAAGACTCAAGTGTTCGTTAGCGGTGAATTCGATTTCTACCGGACTAGGCTGACCCACTCGCTGGAGGTCGCGCAAATCGGCAGGTCGATTTGCTCGTTTCAGAATCAAACATCCTCATTTCTAACGACGGATTTTGGTATTGACCCCGATTTGGTAGAGGCGGTTTGTCTGGCCCATGATCTAGGGCACTCGCCGTTTGGCCATGCCGGAGAACGCGCATTGCATCATCTGATGCGTGATCTGGGTGGTTTTGAAGGGAACGCGCAGAGCCTGCGGTTGATCACCAAAACCATTTATTCTGGGACCCGGGAGCGCCGCGGTATGAATCCAACGCGGGCTTTGATTGATGGCGTCCAAAAATACAAGCGACTTCTTCGGGAAGATCGGACCGCCGAAAACCATTTCCTTTACGACGACCAGGAGTCCCTGCGTCAGTTTACGCTAGGAGACGCTATCTCTGACGACGGGCTGGACTATACGAAGCTTCGGTCTTTGGAGTGTCAGATTATGGACTGGGCTGACGATACGGCTTACGGGTTAAGCGATATTGTCGACAGTATCAACGCCGGGTTTCTCAGGTTTGAACGGGTCGAGGACTGGGCGGCAAATCAGAGTTTGAAACCGGACGAGGCGAAACCGATCGAAACGGTTCTTTCCGCAATTAAAGAGCGTAAGGTGGAAGCGCGTTTTAGCCGGAAGATCGGTGCATTTATCCGGGCAACATCATTGGTGTCAAGGGTCGGCGCCCTTTCCGATGTTAGCCAGCGCTACCGTTTTAGCTTAGTGGTCGAACCGGAGATTCGGGCTGAAGTCGATATTTACAAACGGCTTTGCCGAGATTTGGTCTTTCGCCATTCGCAACTGCATCAGCTCGAGCGTAAGGCGCGAATGATCCTGGAAGCAATTTTCAGAGCATTCGCTGAAGCCTATCTTGAAGCCAAGAATGCACCTCTGAGACTGCTGCCGGAGTCGTACGATTTTCTTGTCCGAAATGCCGACGGTGAACTGGGACGAGCGCGCGTCCTTTGTGATTACGTCGCCGGGATGACGGATCTGTTTGCTACCCGAACTTATAAACGACTCTTCGACCCCAGCTTTGGTTCTACCGTTGATCTTTAACCGAGGTTGCAAATGGAGACAATGAGAAGTGCAAATGCCCACGTTTTTAATCACGATGCCGATGCTGCGGATTATGATAATGACGTCCGCAATGAAGCCGATCCAATCCGCGCCGGGTATCGGAACCTCCTTGGCTGGGTAGTTCAACAGGCAAACATTACTCCCACCTCACGCGTGCTAGAGCTAGGATCAGGTACCGGTAATCTTTCGGCGTTGATCACCGATTGTCGAGAGCTCGTTTCTGTAGACGTTTCCGAGAACATGGAGGCGATCGCGAAACTCAAGTTGCGGCACCTTACCCATCGACGGTTTATCAAAGCAGATATTCTGGAGGTATTTGCTCAAGAGCTCGGCAACTTCGACGCGGTTATTAGCACCTACACGGTGCATCATTTGACGGATGAAGAGAAGCAGCAATTGTTCGCGCTTGTGTTCGCCAAACTCTTGCCTGGCGGCCGGGCTGTTTTCGGAGATCTGATGGTTCTGAACAATTCGGATAAGGAAGAAAAGATTCAGCAGTACTTGGCAAACGGTGATCGAGCCACAGCCCAAGCCATAAGCGAAGAATTTTTTTGGTCACTCGACTTTGCGATCAGCGTCTTGGAGCGTCTTGGCTTCCGGGTCAGCACCGCGCGTTTTTCAGACCTTTCCTACGGCGTGGTCGCACAGAAGGCGCCGTCGGTCTACCAACATTAGCGGTCGCTATTTATTCGCGCTTCGTCTAATACGCTCAAAAAGAGCCTCCCAATGAAATTGTCATTCTTACTCAGCGCGTTCGCTTTCCTCTTGCTTGGTGTCGACTTTTCAGCCTGGGCTCAAGCAAGCGACAACCCTTTTACGGGAGCGCCGACACGATACAGCGTGGACGTGGTCACTAA
>JAFAIO010000372.1 GCA_019236675.1 Verrucomicrobiota bacterium | reverse complement strand
TCGGCGATTGAATGCGCGGCGTGTTTGGACGCGTCAGTGGCGAAGAAGCTTTCGAATGTCGCGAGGATCCGACCGGGAAAAGACCTGTTAGAACGTATCGTCGCGATGTTGTCGAAGTTGGTCGAGAGGTTTGATCCGGACCTGTATCGCGTCAGGGAAGGGGAAGACGCGCCGGGTGATGGCGAACCCATCGAGGACGAGACATCGAGGACGAGGACGATAAGACGGGGAGCACACCACACTCATGAGCATTTCCGCTGACCAGGAAGCCCGGCAGAGGTTTCATTCCGAACTCGACAGGAACTTCTGCGTCGTTGCAGGAGCAGGATCCGGCAAGACTACCGCCATCGTGGAACGCATTTGCCGGTTAGCGATGAGTGACCGAAATGCGTTGCGGCGTCTGGTTGTGGTCACCTACACGAAGAGTGCCGCCATCGAGTTCAAGAGCCGGTCCCGGCAAAAGTTATTGCGCACGGCTTCGGAGACGGATGCGCTCGATTATTTGCGAGCCCTGGAACAAGCCTATTTCGGCACCATCCACGGATTCTGCTTCAATTTGATTCGTGAGTTTCGTAGCCGGCTCCTGATTCCGGAACAGCCACGAGTGCCGAGCGAAGACGAACAAGACGTATTGTGGGAAACCTTTGTGACCGATTCCCACGAGTTGAATGAATTGCTTCAGCATCCGGTCACTCACTCTTTGCTTAGGGTCTGTACGTTGTCCGAACTGTTATCCATCGCAAAACGGTTTCGGCCGAGCATGCCGCGCAGCGCGCCGGCCAAACGCATGCCGATTCCGGATGGCGCTAGAACGAAAGCGGTCATCGTTAACAATAAAAAATCCGATGGGGTTAGGAAGAGAACCGTCGCGTCACTGGATGCGTTTGCCGCCACCATGTCAGCCGATGCCGGATTCAGCCTTTTGCCGGTTTGTGATAGTACCGGGCCAAAACTAAAGGAAGCGTTCAAAGACGACATGGCTCCGCTGATAAAGTGGCTGCAGGAAGCGGCTGAATGGTTTGCCGATCGGTTGGCTAGGAGTTTCCGTAACCGCTGTCTGCAAGAAGGCGTTTTAAGCTTTAACAACCAGATCGACGTTTGTCTCGAGCTGTTACAACAATCGGATATCCTTGATCAATTACGGGGTCGTGAATTTATCGTGATTGTCGATGAAGCGCAGGATACCGACTCCCGCATGTTCCAGATTTTTGTGGAACTAACCAGGCCGCAAAACGAACGTTTTGGGAGCTGGCCTGAAGCCGGGAAGCCTCCCATGGCAGGCCGATTCTGTTTAGTGGGCGATCCGCGGCAAACCATTTTTGAGAGAGGAGTGACCAGCCGGTTCGCTAAGCTCTGTAAATATTTCGGAGATGGCGATGGCGGTGAATTGCTCCGTTTTAACGTGACTTATCGATGCGCAGAAACGGTCGCCCGCCGTATCAACGATTTATTTTCCGAACATGAAGTGGAGGAAGTACCGCTGGACGATCTGGCGGCTCAGGCCGAGGCGCCGCAAGGCGCGGTCGGACGGCTGTTGTTCAATCCCGGAAAGCCAATAGATAGTGAAGATGAGATCGAGCCGCTGTTAGTCGAATGCGATGCAGTTGCCCAATGGTTAGCCGGAGTAGGGCCTGCTGGTCTGGGGGCGGACGCCTGGAGTGATCTAGCCATCATCGCTCCTCGGCACGACTGGTTGATAATCGCCGGTGACGCGCTGAAGAAGCATCGGGTCCCGTTTAGCTTTTTCCGGCCAAAAGTTTCCCGCTCGGGTATTGCTGCTTTTGCTTGGCCGGTGTCACTGATTTATACGTTGATGAACCCGTGGGATAAGTTCGAGCGCTACGGGGTCCTCAGAGAAATCTTTGGGGTTGCGGATACCGACTTGTTACGAGCGGCCAAAGGAATAGCTGATCCTGGCTCCGCTTATCACGAAGCGGAAAAGCTTTTGAACGAGTCGCGTAAACTTTGCCAGGAATCGGGTTCGTTATTGTACTTTGTGGATCGTTTGCTGGAGCGGGTTCAGCTGATGGACCGGCTCATTGCCGTTGGTGAGAGTACGGTTGGCCTGGACCAACTCCGGTGGGAAGCAGCCAAGGCTGATGAACGCTGCTTGAGCCTTGAACAGTTCGTGGAGGAATTGCTGGTCTGGTTGCAAGACTCGGCTGAACCTACCAAGGCCCCGGCAAAAGGAGTCGAGCTAATTACAATCTTTTCTGCTAAAGGCTTGGAGTGGGATTGGGTAATTCCGATCGGCCTCAGAAAGAAATTTTCCAGTCCCAGCCAGCCTTATCCTCGGGTTCAAAATCTGGAGATTAACCGAGTTGTCTGGTCCAACGTCAGCGAACGAGCGGCCCGCGACGAAGACGCCGAGAAAGCCAATATCAAACGTTTGCTCTATGTCATGCTGACGCGAGCAAAACGCGGAATCGTCTTACCGACTCCTGACGGCGAATATCGGCCAGGTAGGCAAGGGATCGCATTTAGTGAGGTGGTACCCGACCATGCCCTCGAGCTTCCTGCTGCCGATGAAATGCTAGTCACTGTGGAACGGGAAGGGGACGAGCTACCGGCCGCCGTCCCCAACTTGCCCGACGTTCCCGGCGTTCCCGGCGCTCCCGGCGTTGTCGGCGTTGTAAATCTGGTGCGCCCCTTTCAGTTAGCCGATGATTCTCCGGTACTCCATCTCCAGTTTGCCGAGGCCGCAGGTGCTTACGATTACGGGCGATGGTGGCATACCTGGATCGAGAGCTTTCCTTGGGATGCTGATTACGCCAAGTGGAAGGAGTACGCAGACCGGGCTGAACCACCGGAGATTTATGATGAGCGGGCCAGGAACGAGATTGCCGCTCTGCTGGCGAACCGAAAACTGGGGGAATTCTGTGCCGGTGCGGCCTGGTTTCAAGCTGAGTTCCCGTTTTCGTGGCCAAAAACATCGGGTGAGTGGTACGAAGGGGTGGTCGACCTGATGATCGCGCGCTCGGATAAGACTCTGGTTGTGGTCGATTGGAAAACGAACCAAGC
>JAFAIO010000320.1 GCA_019236675.1 Verrucomicrobiota bacterium | reverse complement strand
AACCCGCGTCTCTCAAAACTTCGCTTACTTTATTAGTCCGTGGTCCCGGCCGTTGCGCAGCAGCATTGAATTGGTGCGACGCTCTTTCTTCACAGCTCTGGAGACCGGCGATTTAAAGTACGCGGTCTTTGCTTGCGATCGCCTGGTCATCCTGCTTTTAGGTGCTGGCGATACGCTGAGCGAAGTGCAGGCCGAGGCTGAGACCGGGCTCGAATTCGCAAGAAAGGCAAAGTTTGGCTTCGTGTCCGATATCATCATCGGACACCTTAGATTCATCCGGGCTCTGCGGGGTCTGACCGCCAGCTTGTCGTCGTTTGACGATGCGGAATTTGATGAGAGCCGATTCGAGCAGAGCTTGAGAACCAATCCGAACTTTGTCTTCGCTCGATGCTGGTACTGGATCCGAAAGCTACAAGCGTTCTTTCACGCGGGCGATTACGAGGCCGCGCTTGAAGCGGCTTCCATGGCTGAGCCGCTGTTACAAACCGGCCCAGGACACTTCGAGTGGGCCGAATACACTTTCTATAGCGCGCTTGCCAAGGCAGCCCATTACGACTCTGCATCACCCGAACAAAAAGCACAATTTCAAGCGACACTTGCCTCCCGCCGCCAACAGATCGCAATATTGGCGGAGAACTGCCCCGAGAATTTCGGGAACCGGGCAGCGTTGATCAACGCCGAGATTGCGCGGATCGAGGGCCGGCTCCCGGATGCTGAAATCCTTTACGAAAAAGCCATCGAATCAGCTCGGGAACATGGCTTCATCCAGAACGAGGCCATCGCCCACGAAGTTGCTGCGCGATTCTACTCGGCTCGCGGCATCGAGACGATCGCTAACGCCTGTCTGCGAAACGCTCGTTACTGCTATCTTCGTTGGGGAGCAGCCGGTAAGGTTAAACAGCTCGATAAGCGCTACCAGCTAACCGCCGAAGAGACATCGCTGCGTTCCACCGCCCATATCGCGCAACCCGTTACGCGAGTGGATTTAGAGACTGTGATGAAAGCGTCACAGGCGATCTCCAGCGAGATCGTCGTCGAAAAGCTGATCGAGACACTCCTGACTATTGCGCTTCAGCATGGTGCTGCCGAGCGGGCTATCCTGATTCTGCAGCGAGGCGATAATCAGCAGATTGCAGCAGAGGCAAGAAGTGTTCGGAACAAGATTGCGGTTAATTTTCGTGAATCGACCCTAACGTCTTCCGAGCTACCAGAATCGCTAATCCGTTACGTCATCCGAACTCAAGAGCGAGTCATTCTGAGTGACGCTTCCATCGACAATATCTTCTTGGAAGACGAATACGTCCGCCAAAAACGCCCTAGATCAGTGCTCTGCCTTCCATTGATCAAGCAGCGCAGATTGATTGGCACGCTCTATCTGGAGAATAACTTAGCACCCAACGTTTTCGCTCCCAATCGGCTGGCGGCATTGGAGCTAATCGCATCCCAGGCTGCGATCTCGCTAGAACAAGCTATGCTATACGGCGAGCTAACCCGCGCCAATGAGGAACTGACTGCCGAGATCGCTGAGCGCAGACGGGCCGAAGAAGCCTTGAGCCAAAAGGAAACTTCACTACGTGAAGCCCAAACGGAACTGGCCCACGTCAGCCGGTTAACCACGATGGGAGAAATGGCGGCCTCCATTGCCCACGAACTTAATCAGCCCCTGGCGGGCATGGTAACTAACGCGAATGCAAGCCTGCGCTGGCTGACTGGGGAATCGCCTGACCTAGCCGAGGCCCGCGAAGCGATCGCTCGCATTGTCCGCGATGGAACTAGAGCCGGCGATGTCATCGCCCGGTTGCGAGCCCTCTTCAAGAAGGCTGACCCGGCCAAGGATCAGGTCGACATAAACCAGGCCATTGAAGAAGTTGTGACCCTGGCAAAAAGCGAAATCAAGAGAAACAAGGTTTCATTGAGGGTGCAGTTGGCCACCAACCTGGCCCCGACTATAGGTGACCGCGTACAACTACAGCAGGTAACACTGAACCTCGTCCTCAATGCCATTGAGTCAATGAGCACCGTAGACGACCGCGAGCGAAACCTCGTTATCGCGACCCAACAAGATGAACATAATGAAATCCGGGTCGTTGTACGAGACTCAGGAATCGGCTTTGATCCGCTCGATTCTGAACGAATGTTTAATGCATTCCATACCACCAAAACAGGTGGGCTGGGGCTGGGGCTCGCGATCAGCCGCTCCATCGTTAATTGGCATGGCGGCCGGCTCTGGGCGACCTCCAACGACGGTCCGGGCGCAACTTTTCAATTCACGCTTCGCGGGCTCCAAAAATGAACGGCAACGAATGGGACTGATGGGACAAATAGGACTTATGGATTAGGGAGCTGTGGCAGCGTGGCGGAGGCGTGAGCGTCATCACCAATCACTAATCACCTCTTACCCTTCGACCCAAATTTCTCACAAGGGCGGCTCGACCGCCGGCTAAACGCCGCCCGCGGATGGAACCAGGATCGGTTTCACCTTGGTCTTGGACTCAGCTATATCCCGAAAAAGCCGAGGCCCTTCCTCCAACGGAAAGGTTTCGACCTGCGGCGGCGGAAAGATGCCGGCCTCAATTCCAGGTGTGAGTTGACGAAGAATTTCGGCGGTTTCCTCGAAACTGAGTTTGAGCGAATCCACTCCGAACAGCCGCGATTCGTTGTGATAGAAATCCACGAGGTTAAAGCTTACCCGTGGCTCCGGGTTAGACGCGATGGCCACCTGCCGTCCACGCCAAGCCAGGGCGGCAAGACATTTCTCAAATATGCCGCCACCGACCACGTCGAATACAACGTCTGCTCCTCGCCCGTCGGTTACTTTCCTTACTCCGGCTGGAAGATCAACGGACTGAAGATCAATCCAATCGTCAACCGGTAGGAGACCGGCTGCCGGTATGCCAGAAGCTTTTTGAGCGGTACCAATCACGCGAGCCCCGAGCTTGTGCGCAATACGAGCCGCGGCGCTCCCAACCGCGCCCGCCGTACCGATGATTAGCGCCGTCTCTCCCGCTTTAATTTGGGCGGCATTGAACAGCGCAGCCCACGCTGTGATATAAGCGACACCCATCGCCGCCGATTGCTCAAAACTCAGATTCTTTGGCAAAGGCAGCACGGCTGTCTCGGGTACGGTCACATATTCCGCGTGACTGCCGTCACGGCCGAACCCAAGATTTCCGCCGGAACCGAAAACCGCCTGACCCACGAGTTTTTCCGGCCCTTCGACAATAAGACCCGCGAAATCTCGTCCCGGGATCCGGGGAACGCTGGTTTCATGCATCTTCCCTTGCACATTTTTCACGTCGCTTGGGTTGATGGCCGCCGCCTTTACCTGTACCAGAACTTCTCCCGATTTAGGAGTTGGAGACGAAACTTCCTCGATACGCAGATTATCCAAGCTGCCGGTCTGATGAAACTTGAGTGCTCGCATATGTAATCGGAATTCCTACATTGATCTAAAACGTGTAGCTCATCCAGGCGGAGAAATAATCGACGTCCTTCGTCCCTACTTGGCTAGTGAGAAAATCCACCCCGATAGAAAATCGTCCACCAATACGTTGGTCTAATAGACCCGGTTAAGCTTTCAGGCTTGATTGCGCACATGGACACGACACCTATCGCGAACGCGGGGCAGATCCGCCTCGAACAGCGCTCGCCCTTCTACTGGCGAGTTACCTTCGATCTTCCGCCGGTGAACATCTTCGGCCCAAAAAATGTTGTCCCATTCAACGAGATTATCACAAAAATCGAAACTGATGAGCAGCTAAAGGTAGTGGTCTTTGACAGCGCGGTCGAAGGTTTCTTCCTAACGCACTGGGATTTCCTGGCCAAGCCGGAAGACGATCCAGGTCTGCCTCCTGGCTCGACCGGTCTGCAACCGTTTCCTGACATGCTGGCACGGCTCAGCCGCGCTCCGGTCGTGTCCATTGTCTCAGTGCGCGGGCGCGCCACGGGATGCGGAAGCGAACTGGCACTCGCAAGCGATATGCGGTTTGCGAGTCGAGAGAAAGCGCTCTTTTCGCAATGGGAAGTGGGCGCCGGCTTAGTTCCAGGCGGCGGCCCCATGGCACGCCTGCCCAGACTTATCGGTCGAGGACGCGCCTTGGAAGTGCTGCTGGGGGCGGACGATATTCCAGGCGATCTCGCCGAGCGGTACGGGTATGTTAATCGTGCGTTGCCGGACTCTGAACTCGATTCTTTTGTCGAAGCGCTGGCCACGCGGATCGCTACCTTCGACAAACAGGCTATCGCGGAAACAAAACGTCTAGTCAATATCGCCAGCCTGCCAACCGACGCGGAAATCGTGCCCGAGTGGGACGCTTTTATTGCCTCAGTCGGACGCCCCGCTCATCAGGCGAGGTTCAAAGCATTGATGGAGCGCGGCTTTCACCGAGCCGGTGATGTTGAAAATCGGCTTGGACACTACGTGGGCCTGATAGGGGCAACATCGGCCTGACTACTACGACTTCGCTTAACTTAACAGTCAGTCGAAAGAGCTAGGGTGGTGTTAGCGTATCGTAATCGTCCTCGTCGTCGTCCTCGTCCTCGATAGCGGGGTGTTGTGTGGCCATGGGCGGGCGCATGTTGCTCCACCGATCGACTGGCAGAACGAAGCCCAGCGTGGAAACAATACAACTATCGATGACGAGGACGATTACGAAAAGCTCTTGCCTCGAGGTGAAGTCATCGAATCGATCTCTTCTCTGAAAAGTTAAACAAGAAAGGAAAGTCATTAAGCACCTCATGAACACGAAAATGACAGTCGCCCAGATCAGCAAAGCAGGCGGCGACTTTGAGTTGGTTGAACGCGACATTCCCGAACCAGGCCCGGGCCAGGTTCGCATAAAGGTGGAAGCCTGCGGGGTCTGCCATAGCGATGTGTTCGTAAAAGAAGGGCTCTGGCCGGGTCTCCAATATCCACGCGTCCCGGGCCACGAAATCGCCGGCCGTCTCGATGCTCTGGGAGCGGGAGTCACGGCCTGGGAAATCGGTCAACGAGTTGGCGTTGGCTGGCACGGTGGCCACGACTTCGTATGTGAGTCGTGCCGGCGAGGCGACTTTACCATGTGCGTTAATCGCAAGGTAACCGGTATCGACTACGACGGCGGTTACGCCGAATACGTGATTGTACCTGCAGAAACCCTCGCGGTTATTCCTGACCAATTGCCAGCGGAAGAAGCTGGACCATTCATGTGCGCGGGTGTGACCGTCTTCAATGCCTTGCGCCACTCAGGTGCGCGTCCCGGCGAGCTCGTCGCGGTCCAGGGAATTGGTGGCCTAGGGCATCTCGGTGTGCAGTACGCTCGCGAAATGGGATTTGAAACCGTCGCGCTGGGACGCGGCAAAGACACAGAACCGCTCGCGAAAAAACTCGGTGCCCATCATTACATCGACTCGTCAACCGTCGATGCGGCGGCTGAATTGCAAAAGCTCGGCGGCGCACGAGTGATTCTGGCGACTGCGCCGAGCGCGAAAGCGATCTCTGCGGTAGTTGATGGCCTGGGTATAGATGGCAATCTCTTGATTCCGGCTGCACCCAACGATCCGATCACTCTAAGCGTTTTTCCGTTATTGATGGGGCGCCGGCGAATCTCGGGCTGGTATTCCGGCAGCGCTCGTGACTCGCAGGATACCTTGGAATTCAGCGCACTGAGCGACGTACATCCGATGATCGAGAAATTCCCTTTTAGCCGGGTGACAGACGCCTACGAACGAATGTACAGCGGCAAGGCGCGCTTTCGTGCTGTTCTTATGATGGAAAGCTGAGTACAATCAATCCGCCAAATCGAGCCGACGTTGTACTTGGAGCGCCCCTTCTGTCGGCTCGTCCAAACGGATTGGGTCTCATGAGAAACCTCCTGCTGCGCTTGCTAGCCGCCATCGCCGGCCTCGGTATTTGCAGCCTCCCCTGCGCTTCCGCGGCAACCAAACCGGATCAACACGACAAAGCGAATTTGAGCGGCGCCTGGGTCGTGGATCTCCAGGCATCGACTTCACTCGACCCGCTGATGACGCAAATCGGAGCCGGTTTCCTCGATCGAAAATATGCCGCCCACGTCAAGCTTAAAGCTACGTTGCAGCAAACTGCAGATGTCTTGACGATCGCTGCCCACGGCCCCGGCTTCGCCTTCAATCAAACCCTCTACCTCGACGGACGCAATGACACCAGCCACCTACAAATCTTGGGAGCGACTTCCGTCAACGCCAAGACGGTCTGGTCCAAGGACCACAAGCAGATCATTGAGACTCACGATATCAAAACCAAACAGGGAAAAGCCGGCCAACTGACCATCAAAAGGAACCTGATTGAGCAAGGGAATGCCTTGGTGGCTACTTATACCCTCAAGCTCGACCAAGAACCCAGCCCAACCTTTGCCCGCCAAATCTGGCGAAAACAAGCTGAAGGGTAGCCCCTAGGCTCGCTGCGACCCCTGCGTTGACACTCTAACGAGTTCTGCGGATCGGACAGCGGAGAGCTATTCCGGGGCGGGAGGCCGTCTCAAACCCAGCTTTTCGATCCGCGACATTAAAGTGGTCGGCCTGACTCCTAAAAGCTCCGCGGCGCCATGGACACCTTTGATTTTCCAGCCCGTTTTTTGGAGCACGACAAAAAGATTTTCCCGTTCGCGACGGCGCATTTCCGCGTCGGTCAAATATTCGCCCTGTTCATGATCGGTGGGCACTGACCTCGGTGAGGTTAAGTCCGCGGGCGTGCCGGCTATTGGCAGATCAAATTCCAGAGCGCCGCCCTGAGCAAAAATAGCGCTGCGGTGAATCACATTGCCTAGTTCGCGAACATTGCCAGGCCAGTCGTAGTTCAGCAATGTTTCTAATCCGGCTCTCGTCAGCCTCGGTCTTTGGCATCCCAGTTCTCTTACCGCTACCTCGACAAAATGTGAGGTGAGCAGCGGGATATCTTCTTTTCGATCCCTAAGCGGCGCCACCTTGATTGGAAAAACATTCAATCGATAGTACAAATCTTCGCGGAACCGGTGGGCCGCCATCTCTTTTTTAAGATCTCGATTGGTTGCTGCGACCACCCGCACGTCCGCGGTCCTGGTTCGAGTCTCCCCTACCCGTTCGTAAGACTTCTCCTGCAGAACCCGCAGCAATTTACTCTGCAATTCCAGCGGAATTTCACCAACCTCATCTAAGAACAAGGTCCCGCCGTCAGCCGCTTCGAAACGGCCGATTCGGTCTCTCACGGCGCTGGTAAACGCGCCCTTGGCGTGACCGAAGAACTCGCTTTCATACAATTCCTTCGGAATACAAGCGCAATTCACTAATACTAACGGTTTAGCTTTGCGGAGACTATGACGATGAAGTTCTCGTGCAATCAGTTCCTTCCCGGTGCCGGTCTCGCCCAGTACCAGCACAGTAGCATCGGTCGGCGCCACTAGCTCGATCTGACTCACGATCTCACGCCACGCTCGACCCTGCCCAATGATTCCCCCAAATTCAGAAGCCGTTGTCCCGCCTACGCCACCCTGCAAAGACATCACGATTTCGGGTTCATGCCGTAGGGCCGACAATGCTCCCTCCTTTCGAGCAGACTCCAATAACCCGCCGTTGGCGTTTTTTTCCCGAGTTTGCCGGCTGATTGTGTAACGGGCGATCGCGCTCCGGGTAGTCTCCAACAGATACTCGTCGTCAAAAGGCTTGGTTAAAAACTCGACTGCGCCGGCCTTCACTGCCCGCACGGCAATGGGAACATCACCATGACCGGTGAGAAAGATAATTGGGACCTTAATCTCGCTGATCAGTAGCTTCTGCTGCAGATCAAGACCGGTTATTCCCGGAAGTTGTACATCAACCAGCAGGCAGCTCAGTGCTTCGAAACGAGCGTTGGTTAGGAACTCTTCTGCCGATGAAAATGTTTCGACATTCAAGCCAGCCGAGCGAAGGAGACTGCTCAGGCTTTCCCGGATCGACAATTCATCGTCAACTACACAGACAAGCGGGCGGTTATCGTGCGCTAGATAGCTTCCACTCACGGTGCCTCCTTTGGCGAATGAATGAAGACCCCGAAATGACCGTCATTCTATTGGATCTTAGTCCAATAACACTAAGACATACGGCTCAAAAGTCCCAATTTCTCCGCCGCCCGGACGAGGTCGGCAAAAGATTGCATCCCCATCTTTTGCATGACGTGCCCCCGATGAACCTTAACAGTTTTTTCAGTTGTGCCCAGCTCATCGGCCACTTGCTTGTTGAGCATGCCCTTAACAACGCGCGCCATGACTTCACGCTCCCTCGGCGTAAGAGATTGGTAGCGTTCGCGCAGGTTTTCGAGCTTGGCCCGTTGTAGCCGGCCTGCGCGATCGAAATTAATTGCTTTATGGATGGCGTCCAAAAAATCCTGTTCGCGGAATGGCTTGGTTAGAAACTCAGTCGCGCCGGCCTTCATTGCCTGGACCGTCATCGGGATGTCCCCATGACCGGTAAGGAAAATGATCGGGATTTCAACGCCGGTTTTGGTCAGTTGCCGTTGCAAATCCAAGCCGCTTAAGTGAGGCAGGCGCACATCCAGCACCAGGCAAGCGGGTATGTCCGGGCGTGGGCTTCGCAAAAACTCCTCTGCCGAAGCGAAGGCCTGGACACTCCAACCCGCCGATTCAATGAACATCTGGGTGGAACGGCGAAACGACGGATCATCCTCAATGAGGAACACCATGTTTTCTGTGTTTTCCATAACCAGCTACTGTCGATGGTTCAGCGAAGAAGGATGCGCTTCAATTCTGCAGCGGCAAGGTAAACTGGAAAGTTGCTCCGAGTTCGGCATTCCTAGTCGCCCAAAGCCGTCCGCCGTGCCCTTCGACGATCGTACGACTAATCGCTAAGCCCATGCCCATACCTTCCGGTTTTGTCGTATAAAAGGCTTCGAAAAGTCTCGGCAGTTCGTCCGTCTCCAGGCCGGCTCCGGAATCTGTCACCGCGATTAGGACAAATGGCTTCTCCTCCGAGACATGGGAGCGCGCTTCGATAGAGAGTGTGCGTCGATCTTCCGGAACCTTTTTCATCGCGTCGATGCTGTTAATCACCAGATTTAAAAGGACCTGCTGCAACTGGATGCGGTCTCCCAGGACTCCGGACAGGTTTGGAGCCAGATCGATCTTTAGCATTATTCCCTGCCTGGTTAATTCGTGTCTAAGCAGCGACAGAATGTCTGTAACCAGATCCGCAACGTGCAAAGTCGTTATTTCCGGAGGAGCTTTCTTGGAAAGCGCCCGGACTCGCACAATGATGGCGCTCGCTCGTTCAGCATCGTTTACTATCGCAGACAAAGCGGCCGCTATCTCCGTTAAATCAGCAGACCCAGTTTTGATCAGTCTCAGGCACGCCCTTCCATAATTAAGTATCGCCCCGAGCGGCTGATTTATTTCATGGGCAATTGAGCTAGTTATCTCGCCCATGGTCATAACTCGGGTTGTATGGGCGAGTTCTGCGTCTTTCGAACGCAATGTTTCTTGCGCCTGTTTCCAATCGTGAAAATCGACCACACTCCCATACCATTTTAGAATGAGT
>JAFAIO010000140.1 GCA_019236675.1 Verrucomicrobiota bacterium | reverse complement strand
CACCGTGACGGTTGCGTCCGGCGGCGAAAATTCGATCGCGTTCTGGAGCAAGTTAGTTACGGCATTCTCCAAGAGAAATTCATCTCCGTTCACAAATGCTTGCGGTGCCGGCCGGAATTTGATTTTAACCGTGGACGATCTTTCTCGAACCTGTCTGACCGTGCGATCGACGACAGCCGATAAATCGATCCGGTGCGGTTCATCCAATTTCTTGCGGTTTTCAATCACCGAAAGGGCAACCAACTCATCGATCAGACGTTGCAAGCGGGCGGACTCCGTCCGGATGTTCGTTAGGAAGCGAGTTCGCTGTTCCTCTGGCATTTCTTCTTGAAGCAGTTCTGATGCGCCACCAATAGCTGCTACCGGCGCTTTCATTTCGTGGCTTAACGACTGAACGTAGGTTTGGACATATTTCCGTCCCTCTAGAGCGTCGCGCATCTGCTCCAGTGATTCTCCCAGCACCCGCAAATGCCGTCCCGGAAGTCGCAAAGGCGCTGGCCTATCACCCTCGGAAATTGCGATGGCGTGGCGAGTCAGTTGAGCCAATGGCGCTGTAACCCAACGGGACAACACTGCTCCGATGACCGTGCACACCACCACGACGCTCAATCCAACCAGGGTCAAGGTGCGTTCAGTGTCGGCCAAGAACTCGTCCACGTCGCGTTGAGGTTTGTAAACAGTCACAACTCCCCAGATCCGCTGGTTAACTAAAATCGGAGCCGCCACATACAAAATCATTCCCGGGGGATTGGCTTCTTGCAGGGTAGCCCGGGCCCCATAATGGCCTTGCAAGGTCATGGCGACATCCCGAAAAGACTTGAAATTGCGTCCCATATTTTCCGGGTGCCCGGAATCGAATTGCACAATTCCGCCTGAATCCGTGACATAAAGATCCATCGAGATCCGGGTCTTTAAAAGATTGTAGATTTGCGCGTGCAACGTTCTTTGGTTGGCGGCTTGAAAGCCGCGTTCCCACGAACCGCTGAAACTCCCAGTCGACTCGATCTCTTTTGCAATCACCGCGGCGGTCACTTCGGCGGTATCAACCATCGGTTCTTCCACCGCTTCGCGATAAGCCTGTCCGACTCTCTTGGATACGAGACTTAGGAATAATAGTACTCCAGCGATAGATAGAACCAGGGACCCCAGAAGGATACGTGCGCTGATGCTCACAATTCTTCGAACAGCGAATAGCCGAAGCCGCGGTGGGTTCGGATAGCGTCGATTTCCGGCCGCACCTGACGCAGCTTTGATCTCAGACTCTTAATATGCGCGTCTACTGTTCGTTCCATCGAAGCCTCTGGTTCTTCCCAAGCCGCTTCCATGAGTTGGGAGCGGGAATACACACGCCCGGGCGCGCCAGCCAAAATTTCGAGCAAACGAAACTCATAGCGCGAAAGGGTTAGCCGTTCGCCGAAATACAGGACGACCTTGCGCTGCTGATCGATCGACAGCGCTCGTTCCGTGGAGCGCTCCCTCGCTTCCGCCTCCGCTTCGCTATGGCGCGATCCGGCAAGGCCGGACGAGGCCGAATCGGTCGGGACCGTCAGGTTCAAGGGCGCAGGTTCAATCGAAGCTCGTCGCAAGATCGCTCGGATGCGGGCGCTCAACTCCCGAGGCCGAAACGGCTTCGAGACATAATCGTCACCTCCGATCTCCAGGCCTACCACCCGATCAATCTCCTCGGATCGGGCGGTCAGAAAGAGAATCGGTACGTTTGATGTCGTTCGTATCCGGCGACACACCTCAAACCCGGTCATGTCTGGCAAGCCAACATCCAACACCACCAAGTCGAACCTATCTTTTGCAAGAAGGCTGAGGGCTTCTCCTCCTGTGCCGCAAGACTCTGTGATGCAACCGTCGGTTTCCAGTGGAAACTGGATGGTGTCTACGATCGAAGGCTCATCTTCAACGATCAAGATTCTAGGTCCGGCACCAAAGGGCTTCATTGGGCAGGGATAGGCGGCGGCGCTACGGCATTGCGAGCGAATCTTTTTGACCAGTCGATTTTAGCGGTCGTCGCCATCAGGAATGCTAAAGTTAACACCGACCCGATCGCGATAGTCAATCCGCTATAACCGTCGATAAAAAAGCTGTAACTGAACAGCACCATGTAGGCGAACTGTGCGCCGACGGCCCACAACGACAACGCTTTTCCCGCAAACGCGTAAATGTATCCGCAGACGAGTAACAGCGAAACGCCGGCCGCGATCGTGAAACTGGCGTGGAGCGGAAGCACGTCGACGAGGTAAGCAAACAGCAGATGGAACGAAAAGAAACCAGCGGCGATAAAAAAGAAATTCATGGGATGGATCGGTATATCTCGAGCCATGGCTAACACCAGAAACACAGTAGCAAAGAAAAGCAGAGAAACCGGCGCATAGAAGGTGACTCGCTCCGCTACTGGCCCCGGATTCAGCACATCCGGCATGCTCATTCCTATCGCTTGGGCGCCGATTACATCGGGATATTTCCATTCAAACTGCCAACCGGTTTCAGTTTGAATCTCCTTGGTCGGAGAACCTGTTCCGGATGGGAAATTGATTTCCCGGAAATCGGTACTCATCGTCAGAACGAAATTCCGAACCCGGTTCCCATTTGGGAAATCGTACGACCATTGATCAAGCCCGCGCGTTTTGAACGCCACTTTAAGGGTTTGCGATTTACCCGCCGGAACCACGATAGCATCGGAGAGCAGGCCATTTTCGGATGGGTTGACGATATGGCTCCTGTCACCCAATACAAAGGAGACATCATAACAGCCTCCGCTATTGTGTGGCAGTTGAAACGAGACGTAGATCATCTGCTCGATCGGTGTCGGGTTAGCAATTTCATAAACGCCCGCGAAATCGACATCATAAGTTCGAAACCAGAGTAGCCCTTTCTGTTTCGGAGTAGACAGAAGATGCACGGTAACTTGGGAGCTTTCCGGGTTAATTGTTTTTCTTCCGTCTTTACCGGCGGGAGACTCGTACCAAGCCCAGGGATGCGCTTGGGCCAGCGGGCTGCCCCAGCCATTTTGAACGGCGTTGCCAAGAGTGAACGCGGCCTCATCGGTGCGATGCACTAGCGCCGCGGCCAGCAGCGCCCAGGCGATGCTGGTACAAACGATGATGAACCCAATCACTAACAATTTCGGGAATGAATAGTTAGAGCTTTTCATAAAAGATAAGATTTATTTTGAAACCGTGGAGCCCTGCCTCGCTTCCGCCTCCGCTTCGCTATGGTGCGATCCGGCAAGGCCGGACGAGGCCGATGCGGTTGGAACCGTGAATCCAGGCTTTTTCCATCGTCCGAGAGTGGAATACCCTCGCCAACCGATCAGACCGTACCCTTCCTCCGTCGCGATCCTGGCTATGGCGGACAAGACGGGACGGGTTCTCAATGCCGCACTTCCAGGCATTTCATGCCTGGCTACTTTCGTTCTGTTCCTCCGGGACAATCCTCGAGGAATCGCAGATTCGTTCCCGGCGATCCCGGCGTTCACGGCGCTTTCCTGGCTCCTTCCTTCCGTCGGTAATAGACTTCCAAGTTAGGAGTTTCTGCACGCACGAGACGTTTACTGAAAACGATCGAGGCCTCGTCTCCTGAGCCGGGTTCAACGTTCCCTTCGAATGCCGTGGCTTCATAATTATCCGGCAGATTGAGCCGCCATTCGAGTCGTTCGATAAAGAGCTGGGTTGAAGGCAGTGAAAGCACAAGTTTCCCTTCCACCGGTTCAAACTTTGAACCGCGTGCGGTGTAGGAAATCAGGACCTGGAGGGAGTTGACGCTCGCCGCCTGGTTCGGTGCCGGGACAGGAAGTTCCAGTTCGCCATCCGCCCGGACGATTGGACTAGTCGGATTCGAGTTGACTTGGCAATCCAAGAGGGCGCTGCCATCCGGTAATCGGAAGCGCCAGGAGAACGCGTTCCGGTATTCGATCTTGAACCCAGCCTCGCATTTTAAAGAACCGTCCGGAACCAACCCAGTCTGATAGGATGCTGCTAGAATCCTGGCGTTATCAGGTTTCAACACCGGCAGCATGCGAATCGATGCAGTGACTGGAGTGACAGAACGGACCACGTAAAAATCAGTCGTTATCAGCTTTGCCTGCATCCAATAGGGCAATTGCGAGACGTCAGATCCGGTCTGTGCGTTGTCGCTTTGAATGGTTGAGCCGGCCAAAGAGGCGATTACGGTCAGGCTAGCTTCTGGATCTAACTCTTTGCCAAAGCGCGGATTCTCGATTTCCCAAGGGCGGCCAGGTTCCGGATTCGCAAGTTCGTAGCAGACGATAATATTCCGATCGAGGATCCCGGGCGTCTCCCAAGTAAGCGTGATTTTTCTGCGCCCGGATCCGGAGAAGTCGGTCTGCGCGGGCTGGAGATCGGCTCCTACCACCTGAATTCTCGAGGCGGTCATCGGCAATTCCGCCACCGCTGAAAGTCCGCCGCCGGATTCGCTAGACAAATGAATATGGCTTTCGATCTGGATCGACTCGAGGGTTGGCTTAACGAGTGTCTGTGTCGTCTGTGACCAGACAGTAGATACCTCCGCGTTGTCTGCGACGCACTTGATCTTGAGCTCACCGCCCTCAGGCAGCAACGGTAGCGGTTTAGTTGTATCGAGTGTATTGCCGGCAACCAGAATCCGCTTATCTGAAGGTATATTAGTGAATTCCAACTGCCCCGAAGTCACTGGAGCCAACTGCATCGAGAACGATTCCCCTCGTCCGTTCAAGAGTGAGCTCGGAATATCGAAATCAAGCGTTACTTTGGTCGGTCCTGGACGATTCGTTAACAAACACAGGACGCTGTCGCGAGGAACAACCACTGCATTTTCGCAAACGACGTTCGTGATTGGCAAGTTGAGGCCGAAGAACGGAACAAAAACCCATTTGTGCCCGAATGTGTTGATCTCGAATTCTGCTTCTCCGGCAGGGTGGCCTTGATCAAACGACAGTTTGATCACCGCTCGAGTGACTGCACCGGGCAACTCCGGGCTATCCTCAGTTTTGCCGGCCGCAGTGGTGGCATCGAGCAGCCGTTTGAACTCTTGATAAGGAATTGTGACCTGGGCCGTGAGATTGTCGCCCGAGTCCGCACGAGGAGCTTCGTTCTCACCCAGCGCCGCTGATGCCAGCAAACTGAGCCCCGCGCAAGCAAGCAGACCAAATCGTATAGTCATCGATCCGGATTCTGGACTGCCTGTATGAAACGGTTATGAACAGTGCGAGAAAAGAGGATGAAATCCTGTGTC
>JAFAIO010000099.1 GCA_019236675.1 Verrucomicrobiota bacterium | reverse complement strand
GTCTTGTAGTAGGTTAACGGAGGCTGTTAGCTAGTCGTGGAGCGTGCCTCGCTTGCGAGGCCGATAAAACGCGTTGTGGATCCGCCGCAGAGTGTATGTACGACGCGTCAGCCTCACAGAACTTGTCCGCCGTAGCATGCGTTGTGTCTGCCACACGCTGGAGAATCGGTCTCGTAAGCGAGGCGCGCTCCACGAATACGCTGCATGAGATACCGGCAAAGCGACTAGGCATAGTCGTACGCAAAATTGCCCTCCTTGACGCTAACCTGAATTTCTTTGGGCTGAGTTCCTTCAATTAGGCGATTGAGCAGCTCCCGGCTGATTTCCGGGAGCAGGGTGTGGGTCAGAATCGCGTCTACCATACGGCCGCCGCTCTCAAGTTCGGTGCAGCGGCTCGCGATCAGATCAACGACGGCGTCCTCATAGTTCAAGGTTATATCCCGGCCGTCGCTAATCCGCTGCTGAATCCGGCTCAGTTGAAGACGGATGATTGATTTTAGCGTTCCATCGCTCAACGGGTAGTATGGAATTACTACCAGGCGTCCGAGTAAGGCTGCGGGAAAGACTTTCAGGAGAGAAGGGCGGAGTGCCTTGGTGATGCCTTCGGGAGATGGCATCATTTCCGGCTCCTTGCAAAGGTTCATGACCAAATCACTGCCCGCATTGGTAGTGAGCAAGATAATCGTGTTCTTAAAGTCGATGAGCCGGCCTTCGCCATCTTCCATCACGCCTTTGTCGAAGACCTGAAAGAAAATCTCGTGCACATCGGAATGCGCCTTTTCTACCTCGTCGAGCAGCACAACGCTATACGGCTTGCGACGCACCGCCTCGGTTAGTATCCCGCCTTCGCCATAGCCAACGTATCCGGGAGGAGCGCCCTTCAGTGTGGAAACCGTGTGTGCCTCCTGGAACTCGCTCATGTTGATGGTGATGATGTTGCTCTCGCCGCCGTACAACGTTTCTGCGAGAGCGAGTGCAGTCTCCGTTTTGCCGACTCCGCTGGGACCAGCCAGCAGGAATACACCAATTGGCTTACTGGGATTATCTAGCCCAGCTCGCGATGTCTGAATGCGTTTGGCAATCGCTTCCAATCCATGGCGTTGACCAACAACCCGTCTTTCGAGATTGTCCGCCAACGTCAGGACGGCCTGAATCTCATTCTTTACCATGCGCCCGACCGGAATGCCGGTCCAGTCCGCCACGACGGAAGCGACCGCCTGTGCATCAACGCTGGGCAGGATCAGCGGCGCCTCACCCTGGATAGATGAAAGCTCTTTCTCGAGGTCTTTTAATTTGGAGAGCAAGGCTTCCCGCTCCTCTTTGGTCACTGGTCTTATACCGGCGGCGATCTCAGCATTTTGGTCCAAGGGGTCGCCACCCGTGGAGCGCTGCCTCGCTTCCTCCGGCGCTAAAGCTGTGGCGGACACGTGCGAGGTCGAAGGGGTCGCCACCCGAACTTTCTCTTCAGGAAGCAGCTTTTTGCGAATTTCCAAGACCTCATCGACCACGCCCTTTTCTTTTTTGTAGAGGCCCGCGAGTTCGGCGAGTCGCTTATTTTCAGTCGTTAGCAGCCGCTCTATTTGCTCGTGGCGTATTTGATGATCAATGCCGATCGCGGTCTCTCGCTCGACGATAGCGAGTTCGTCTTGGAGGGCGGCGATCCGACGCTGGCAATCTTCCAAAGCCGGGGGCGTAGCATACTGGCTAATCGCAACTCGAGCGCAGGCCGTGTCGATCAGGCTGACCGCTTTATCGGGAAGTTGCCGGGACGGAATATAACGATGCGACAGACGGGCGGCCGCCTCTAGCGCCTCGTCCAGTAAGTGAACCCGGTGGTGCTTTTCCAGAACCGGAGCCAAGCCGCGGATCATCAGAACGGTTTTGGCCTCGTTTGGTTCCTCGACTTTAATTACCTGAAAACGTCGGGTCAGAGCCGGATCCTTCTCAATGTACTTTTTGTACTCCGCCCAAGTGGTGGCAGCGATCGTCCGCAAGGTGCCGCGGGCAAGCGCGGGCTTGAGGAGATTTGCGGCGTCACCTTGTCCGGCCGCGCCACCAGCCCCAATTAAAGTGTGGGCTTCGTCGATGAATAGAATGATCGGTTTCGGCGAGGCCTGAACTTCCTCGATGACCTGGCGCACGCGATTCTCAAATTCTCCCTTCATGCTGGCGCCGGCTTGGAGCAATCCTAGATCCAGAGTCCGGACACTGACTCCGCGGAGGGCCGGCGGAACGTCACCGGCCGCGATCCGAAGCGCGAAACCTTCTACGACCGCAGTCTTGCCCACGCCGGCTTCACCCGTCAGGATGGGATTGTTCTGCCGGCGTCGCATCAGAATATCAATGATCTGCCGAATCTCATCATCGCGGCCGAGGATCGGATCGATTTCTCCCTTATTAGCCTTGTCGGTGAGGTCGACAGAAAAGCGCGCGAGCGCCTCTTGCTTACCCATGGCAGCAGGAGCGATGGCTCCGCTGGTTTCACCCGGAACTGCGCCTCCACCGCCGGCTTGATCGGCGGCGCTAAGAAATTGTTCTGGTGAGTCAGAAAGAATCCTGAAGAATTCATCCGTGAACCGATCGAGCTTAATTTTGGTAAACTCCTTCGAAAGGCTCAAAAACACGTTTCGCAAATGCGGTGTTTTTAGTATGCCAACCACGATGTGACCGGTGCGAATTTGGGTGTCGCCGAAAAGCAGGGATCCAAAAACCCAACCGCGTTCGACCGCTTCTTCCAGATGGGGAGAAAAGTCAGAAATCGAGGTTGCGCCCCTGGGCAATTTATCTAGAGCAGTGATGAGATCGGTCGCGACGCGAGAGGGATTTAATTCAAATGACGTAACGATGCGATGTTGATCCGAATCGCTGAGCTGAAACATTTGATGAAGCCAATGAACCAATTCCACATAGGGATTACCTCTCAACTTGCAGAAAATGGTTGCGCTTTCGACTGCCTTGTAGGCAATCGGATTTAACTTGCCGAATAAGATGGATCGTTTGATTTCAGCCATGTCCGTTAGCCGGTAGTGTGGTTTTCTCGGTGTTAGTCAGAATTGCTCGGTTAGCAACATTGGTAGTTATCTGGGTCGAAGATTGGATCCTCAGCATCGCGGATGAATGGCTCACTTTTGAGCCAAGTGGTCCAACCTAACAGACCCTGCTGTCCGAGACAGACGCCAGGAACAGCAGGAGCTTTCAAGACGCACTGCAGGTCCCAGAAAAACTCCTGGTTGATATAGTTCAGGACCCAGTCTTTGAGCCGTTTGAAATTTTCAGCGATGGGTAAAAGTTTGTGTAAATCCTGGAGTTCCATCGGCCCCATTCGGATCCGAAATTTAAGCTGAGTTTCATATTTTCGTGATCCCGCGATTGCGTTGACGCCAAGACTACCCGTCTCTGGCGACTCTCCCAGCCGGCACTGATTTTCAGGAGGAATCTTCATCCAGAATCCGGTGAACTCCTCGATCTGAGTCGGGAGGCCGAAAAAGTCTTCCACGATCGCTTCCAGGCCTTCCGCGTTACGGGTCTGGGCGCTTAAGCGGCCTGAGAAATGAATTTTCGCACAATCGGGTACTGAGTCGCGATCCCGCAAACCGGGCATCCCGATGCCAAAAAAGCTGCCGAAATAATTGGCGTAGCGAGATTCGCCCGGCCGATCGAAATCCACGCTTTTCCGATTGATCGCCCACGCCCGGTAAAAGAACGATAACATCCGGTGATGAAAAATGTCCATGAAGCGGACGAAGGTCGGGTCGTGTGCGTTCCGATATCGATCGCGGGCGAAATCGGTTAAGTGTTGGGGCAACGGGCCGTTCGGCCCAAACATGCCCAGAAAGTTAACGAACAAACGGATGCCTCTCTGCAGCGGTTCTGCGGCTTCCAAGGTCGAAGCGGCGAATGACAGCGAGGGCATCTGGCAGAAACGAAAATAGTCCTCCTGCAATCGCGTCGAGTTTCCTACCCGGGGCTGATCCGGGAATTCAGCTTCAAGCTGGCGGACCGCCCGGCAGAAGTCGAACGAGTGAGGACTCGAGGCGATCTGCTCAATTACGCAATCTGACGTTTGCCGATTAGGGCTGGCCATCGCATGATCTCCCCACGCCGCTGTGAGACGATAACGGTCTCGGTGAAAGAATTAATGGAAACATATCTCGCGAAAAATTGTGCTAGTAGCGCGCCGAGGAGGAAGATGCCGCTTCCTTCGAAGGCTCCTTCATCCATAACGATTCTAATTTCCAAGCCTCGGGCGAAGGTTAGGGGGCCGGGAGTGGCCACGCGACGGATGATAGGCGTCGAGACAGCCGAACGAATCCCGTCAACCTGACGAAGGGTAAACGTGTCATTCGGATTGATATAGAGCTTGAGCAAATCGCGTAAGGCGGTTGCTCCGTCGCCGTCTTTTCCATCGAGCAGAGAAAGATAATTTAAGGAAAGATGGCTGATGATTCGCCAGGAGGGATCCCCCTGGGCGGTGGACGGGACCGGAACCGTCGGGCCAGCCATCCAACGAATGGAGGTTACCGGCGAGTATAGCTCAGTAGTTAGATCCGTTTCCCCAACTGACTTCGGGGACTGCAGAGGGAGATGCCGGTTAGTACACAGCGCGACTAGATTCAGCTGACTCAGACGCCGCGGGTAAGGCGCCGCTTTCGCGTCTACTAAGGAAATGAAAAGCTCGCTGCCGGCATAAGATGAAACCGCCCCGAATTTCTTCTCTTTGGCGGTTAGAACCCTCGGTGCACGATGAACATTGTAGTAGGCGCCGCCTTGCTGGCGGTCGCTTCTGGCCTGATAAAATGGTTCGAACTTTTGTTCTTCATTTGCCCTGGCGGTTACACCGACGACTTCTTCGACCTGGTAAACTTCGAAATCGATAGGTCGAGTCCGTTCCGGTAAGACGTGAAACTCGGAAAAGCGATCCGAGATCAAGATAGGATCAAGCCGTTTCCGAAAGAGATTAATGACCGGGGTACAAAATAGCGCGAACGTATTGGCGCTGACGCGATTGTCGAGTTTGGGCTCCGGAGCGCGCAGAGCGATGACGATTTCCAATCGCTCCGAGTCACAGCGTTGGAGGGCGCCGGCGAGTTCAGAGAGTTCAAAGAAAAGAAACCGTTCTGGGCAGGCAAAATATTCCTTTAACAGACGGTAGCCTTCGAAGCTCCGCGGCCCCTTTGGTAGGAGTGCTTCCTCTGGTTGAAAGCCAACGCGCCGAATGGTGGCAGCGGGTAGGATTTCCCGAAATTTACCGTGCCCCTTTGGGGCCTGCAGGATGACGTGCGACGCTCGCGAGAAAATCTGCTCATAAATCGAGATAGGAATCTCATCAGCACCACGAATAAAAATTGGCAGACGGTCTAGTTTCAGCTCGTTTAGCTTTCTGCCGGCGTTAGTCTGCAGGCTGATGGAAAAAGCTGCTTTGGCCTCCAGTGCATTCGGCAACTCAAGTCCGGCGACGTCGCGGGTGTAGTACCGCGAGTCGGTAATACTAAGAGGCCACAGCCGGAGCTCGTGGGCGGTTCTATATTGACAGGGTGTACCGTCGTCAATACTTCGCAGAGCGGTGCCCCGTTCCAGGAGAAAACCATCTTCCGGTCCGGGTTCACGGGGATCCGGTTCGAAGCGGGCGATTCCCATCGCAGGAACCGGGGCGAGGTAATGCGGATAAACTGTTTCAAGTAGGCTCTGGGTGAATCGGGGAAACTCAGCATCTAGCTTCAGATGAACCCTGGCCGCCAAAAATGCAAAGCCCTCCAGCAATCGTTCTACGTAAGGATCGGGACAAATCTCTTTAGCGTCACGATCTAACGCCAGTCTGCCGGCGATTTTGGGGAATTCATAGGCGAACTCCCCGGCCATCTCCCGCAGGTGACGCAGCTCGCTATTGTAGTGCCCCAGGAGCCGCTCATCCATGGCGGACCTCGTTGGTATTGCATTCGGACGACTCCAGGTCGAGCTCGGTCCGAATGAACAGTCTTTCCGGAACGGGGTAAACCCACAGTTCACCCGTGATGTCAAAGCATAGCACCTGCCGTTCGAGCGTAGCCTTTACTTTCAAAGTATGGCGGTTGATTCGTGGCTCGAAAAACGTCAGGGCATCGAATAGCTGTCGCTCGATTTCTTCAACATCCGGAGCGAGGCGTCCGTATAGTTGGCGGATGCCAAAGTTAACTACGGAACGGTATGCCTCTTCGTAGTCGGCAATGGTTAAGTCGCCGGCGCGTTCGTCGGGCGAATGGCCAATGGCATTGAAAAGCCAGTCCAGATCGCGAAGCACTCCTGCTTTATAGCGCTGGAGCGAAATGATGCGCTGATTCCGGCTCTCCTCGCGTTTGTCCGGATCGTCGTCCGTTAAACGGTCAAGCAAGCAGGGCTGAAGTCGATCGAACGGCGTGATAAATTCATTCATGGGAGCTTCCCTAAAGCGAGGCAGAAACCAAGGCCGGCAGGAGATCTTTCAGACACGGCTCCCGGAGGGTGTGAAGTGAATGTTTCGAATCTCCAGCAGCGGATACTCGTTCCGATCGGTAGCAAACACTCGCTGGCCCAGACCGAGATGAATTCCATTTCGTTCCAGCCATTCCGTCTTGCGGGCCAACTTTAAATTACCATCGGTTAAATGTTCGGTTCCGGGATAGCGCGTGGGAATGTGCCCGGAAGCTTGCTCTCCGTTTGCCCACACAAAGTGCGCCGGCGTCCAAACCAGATCGCGCAGATCGGTAACGGGCTCGATTATAACCAGGCGGATGCGGCAAAACGGAATCCAATAATAACGGCCTTGCAAAATCACTTCGAGCACAGGGCCCAGTCTTTCGTCGGCGTCGGCAATCCAGTCAAATGGCTCCCCGTTAATCTTGCCTTCGCTTACGGGAGCGGACTCGAATGCCTCGTGGCGCGACTGGTCGCCGGCCTCAAAGTTACCTTTGCCAGAATGCTCCAAAGCCTTTACTAAGAGGGCAAGCCACTCAGGCGGCTTCCCAAGAATGCTCGGTGCTAGTTCACCCGCGAAAACGTCTCTCCGAAACGATTCACAAAGAAGGACAGGTTCAAAAATACGGGCCAGCACTTCACTATCGGGATCCATTTCGGAAAGTACCCTGAGCTGGGTGCCGGCCCGCTGCCACTCGCCCACTATGCCGAGCAACTGAAATAGGAAAATGCGGAGTCTGGGATTTGCCGGATCTTTTTTGACGACGTTCTGAATGGTATTGAGTGCCTCGTCAAGCCGGCCTGCCTTCAGATATTCCTCAGCTGTCATCGTTCGTTAGATGGGGAGTTTGTTAGCAAAATTTGAATGTTAGAACTAGCCTCGAATCAACGGTTGAGCGATCTCATAAGAAGCGAGGGAGGTTGGGGGGTAGCCGTTCTCCGTTGCTTTTAAAGATTAACTTTCCTTTGAATTTGCGCTAATATCCCAAGCCATCGGAATCGGGGTCAGCGCCCCGCCCTTATCGTCTTGCGGTGTGTAGTCCATGCCCACTTTCGCGAAGTTCAGGGTAACGTTTTCGGTTAAGCGATCTTCGGCCCCTGATCCACCGGTCCCGATGGAAGTGATTAAGACCTCTTCCAGTTTGATCTTAATATACTCAACCGGGTTGCCACCGGCCTTGCGCACAACCAAGTCTGCTTCTTTGTAGTGGGTGCCTTGACAGCAAGCCAGCGCCAACACCGGCGATGATGAATCCACATATTTTGTGAAGCTCAAGTCTTGGATGTTTACTTTACCCATACCTGCGCCTCCACCGACGTGGGCCGATCCGGAATTACTCATTCCCCAGGACCAAGCCAATACGTCGATTTCTTTTGGGTGCGTCTTGTCTTTCGACTCACCCTTGACGCCTTCTATTTTCATAAACATGTCAACTGCCATAACTTTAAATTACCTTCTAATTTGTTTGCGCCTTTGATTTTGCTTTTCGATTGGGTTAATTCCGAACCTGCCGAAGCGTTGACTGTGGCGCTGCAGAAACCCGACGACGGATCCGGAATTGTTTTTGGGGAGAGTTATTTGCCTTTTACGGACGGCAGCTTGGACACCAGACGCAGGGACACGGTTAATCCCTCCAATTGGAAGTGCGGCCGCAAGTAGAATTTGGCAGAATAGTAGCCAGGATTGCCCTCGACTTCTTCGACCTCGACATGCGCGTCGGCTAATGGGCGTTGGGCTTTCTGCACTTCGGATGCGGTTTTGCCATCGACGCAGAATTTTTTGATCCAATCGTTGAGCCAACGCTCCATGTCACCGCGCTCCTTAAACGATCCGATCTTGTCACGGACCATGCATTTGAGGTAGTGGGCAAAGCGGCAGGTTGCGAATAAGTAGGGCAGCCTGGCCGAAAGGTTCGCGTTAGCCGTCGCATCCGGATCATCGTAAACGGTCGGTTTCTGCAGCGATTGTGCTCCGATAAACACTGCGTAGTCGGTGTTCTTATAGTGTGAGAGCGGCATGAACCCGTTTTTGGCTAACTCGGCTTCACGACGGTCAGTTATCGCAATCTCGGTAGGACACTTCATGTCGACCCCGCCGTCATCGGTCGGGAAGGTATGCACAGGAAGACCTTCCAACATACCGCCGCTTTCGGTTCCGCGGATTTGAGCGCACCAACCATACAGCTTGAACGCCCGCGTAATGTTAGTTCCCATGGCATAAGCCGAGTTCGACCAGACATACTTATTATGGTCGGCGCCTTCCACGTCTTCCTCGAATGCGAACTCCTCTACCGGGGAAGTCTTGACCCCGTAAGGCAGGCGGGAAAGAAAACGCGGCATGGCCAGACCAAGGTAACGGGAATCCTCCGAATTCCGCAAAGAGCGCCAGGAGGCGTATTCAGGTGTTTGGAAGATTTTAGTTAGATCCCGAGGATCGCTTAGCTCGCGCCAGGTATCCATGTTCATGACTGTCGGGCCAGCGCCCCCGATAAACGGAGCGTGGGCGGCGGCCGCGATCTGGGACATGCCTCCTAACAACTCAACATCCGGCGGGCTGTGGTCAAAGTAGTAATCACCGAGCAGGCAGCCGTAAGGCTGGCCACCGGGTGAGCCATACTCGTCCTCGTAGACCTTTTTAAAGATTGGACTCTGGTCCCAGGCTGTTCCCTTGTAGGTTTTTAAGGTCTTTCCAAGCTCCTTTTTCGTGACATTCATCACACGGATCTTCAGCATTTCGTCGGTTTCCGTGTTGCTCACCAGATGCTGGATCCCACGCCAGGTCCCTTCCAACTTTCGATAGTCTTCGTGATGGATAACCAGATTGATTTGCTCACTCAGCTTGCGATCCAGTTCTCCTAGCAGTGACTCAATGGTTAGGAGTAGGTCGTCCG
>JAFAIO010000562.1 GCA_019236675.1 Verrucomicrobiota bacterium | reverse complement strand
GCCGCGGCCAGTTGGCTGTTTTTCCGCGTTGCTCACTCCTTACGTATCGATTCAGATATGCTCGTCGTTCGCGCCTTGAAAAACAGCCAACTGACCAGCGGCGAAAGACCAGCTATTTCGTGAACAGGACACTAGCTCCTGGCTCCTGCCTTTCACCTTCCCGTCCCATCGCTTCTCCCGAAATCTGTCCCCATCGCTGCGGTCTTGGCGGCTGCGCCGTTCGGCGGTTCAGCGTCTGGCTTGATCCCCTGGCGCCGGCTTTGGACGGCGCGATAGAGACCGGCGTACATTTCCATCGCCGTTTGAGACCAGATATCGTTATGGTCCTGGATCAATTCCTTTCCGCAACTCACGATCCAGTAGTTGGATTTCTGCATCGCTAACGGTAGACCATCGAGAGTCACTGGAGTTCCTGGATCGCGATTAACCAGCCGCCAAGCGGCGGCAGGGTGTTGCGGCGTTTTTGAAGTGTAGAACAAATTCTGATCGTCGATCGTCGAAGCTAAATTGGCGCGGAACACAGCATCGGAGCTGACATCAGGTGGCAAGGGTGCATCTGCTCTCACAATCCAATGATTGATCAGGTATCGGTTATGTCCGGGCGTTGTGATGTAAAACTCCGATTGGCGTATCCCCCGATGCGTGGGGAGTGTGTGGTCCGATCGTTTCTCGCCAAATATACCGGTCGTGTAGCGACGTTGGAGACTGGGTGACAGCGGCGCCAGAAAGTTGCCTATCGGATGAAACAGACCGGTGGCCCAATCCGCTGTGGATGTCACCGAGACTACAACGGGGACATCCGCATCCGGATCATCGGCATTTTCCAGTGCTACGCGGTCGGCTTCCAGAAAGTCGCGTAACTCTTTCGCATAGATGGCGGGAGCAGCAGAGTTCACCAAGAGTAAGAAATCGAACGGCAGTTTCGCCTTCGGTTTCGGAGGGACTGCTCTGCGAGCGGGGCTCTGTCTCTCTTTGTCCCACCATTCCATGGTGATGGCTCCCGTCATGGCTTGCCCAAGCGACCGTTCAAGTAACAAAGCGCCAAATGAATGGCCGATTACAGAGACCCGATTCCCGGGCTGGCCACCATAGTCTTTTGCCGCTGCCGCATAGGTAAAAATCGAACGCGCGATGGGTAGTCCCGACGTTTTGAATTCTCCGGACCCCTTCCTGCTCCAATAACTCAGGTTCTCGGGAATAAACCAAAACGGCGATTTCGTTCGCTGATAGACGACATCAACAACCGCTCCACGGAATTCCTGCACCGTTTGCAAGTAGGCGCCGTTGACTTGGGTTTTGTCCAGATAAGGACGAAAAACATTACCGCGCCACCCAAGATAGATACCATGCACGCGAAGGCCATCCGACTTTATCGCGGTAGCAAATTTGCTCAGAAAACAGTTAAACGCCGGAACGTTATCCGATTGGGAATTGTTTTTCCATCCGTGGCAATAGATGACCACAAGCAAGTTGCCTGCTTTGGCAAAATGCTTCAGTCGCGCCTGGCAATCCTTGTGTTGACTAAAATCGAGAAAATCACCCCGTTCGTCGAACTCCACAAACGAACAGGAGATCGGAACACCAGCTGCAGAAACACCTTCGATGTACCAGCTTTTGCTGTTGCCGAGAGGCTCTGTGCCGGCAGGATCAAATCGCATCGGTTTTCCATTTAGACTGAATCCGCTGCGCAACAGAAGATAGAGTCCCCCTATCGCGATAAGAATGACAGCAGCGAGAATAAAGGCGATCCCAAGGCAATGTAGCATAGGCGCGAAGTCTCTGGAGAAAGCCTAAGCCACGCGCGAATCCCCTGGGAATACGCAAATTGACGTACACAAGGAAACAAGAATCTACTTTTTCCTAGGGCTCAGGCGTCGTATTTATCACGGAGATAGTGCCGTCCTTAAAATTACTCACGTAGGCACGCTTACCATTTCGAGCCACTGCCACGTACTCTGGTTCGTTACCAACAGTGATTGGATCCCCAACAGCCTCGAGTGTCGTCGTATCAAACATCACGACGGTATTGCCGGTCTCTGTGGTAGAGGCATGCGCGAAAGGAACGTAGAGATATTTACCGTCACTGGTGACAGCGAAATTCGAGGGTATCTGCGATGTGGTGACAGTTTGGACGCCGCTTGAGATCACTGTGAACTGGAAGATCGCCGGGATATCGCTATCGACGTTATACGGGCGATCGGCATAGGCTGTCCCGGTGGCAGGATTCACTGCGCACCAAGTCGGTCCGTAACTCAGCGGGACCAAGCCGGTTTCCGATTTGCTTGCTACGTCGAATACAACGACGCCTGAGCTGTTCAAATCGGCAACGTAGGCAGTCGAGCTGTCCGCCGAAAATGCCACGCCCAAGGGTGCTCTGAGATCCTTACTGGTAAAGTCGCCACCTCCTTCATCCGCGGTATCTATCACGTAGACCTTGCCAGAGCTCCCATTTGGTACCCAAACCTGGCTTCCATCGGGAGTAATTGCGAGATACCTTGGTTGTGAATTTGCGGGCATTGTGAACGTATCAATTAACTTTCCAGTTTTCGCGTTCAGTTCATACACGAAACCCTGCAGGTAATTCGTTACGAAGAGCTGCTTTCCGTTCGGGGTAACGACCACTGCGTATGGGTTGGTCACCGGGAACTTTTTTACGACCTTCTTCGTCTTTGCCGAAATTTTTATGATCGTCTGATTGCGAGGATCCGTCGCATAAACAAACTTGCAGCTGTTGCTAACAGCAATGGAGTAAGGATTTCCCCCCACGTCGATCGTCTTGATGACCGTGTTTCTCGGCACGCCAGTCGCGTTAGTTGCGATGTTGTCACTATCCTCTTGCGCACCAGCTTGCGCGATCAGGCAAAAACCGATGAAAACGGCAGGTGCGCAAAACAGGAAAGGCCTGCTGAGCGTAAACCAAATCGAACCGTTGTTATTGTTAATCATAAAACGGGCGATTCACGCCCAGGCCGTACAACGGAGAAAAACGGCCGATGTTTCAAAAAAAAGATTCCCCTACACCAAGGCCTGATAGACCAGGTTCGTAAACCGTTCGAACAAACCGTGTGCGTCGTACGGAAGGTGTTGGGTGAAAACGAGCATCACCAGTTCTTCCGCTGGATCTATCATGCAAAGAGTGGTCGCCTTGCCGCTCCAGCCAAAGGCACCCAGCGTTCCCAAAGTTCCTGCCAGACCATTGTTGGTGCGGACCGCGACGCCGAGTCCAAAGCCGTATCCTTCGGTATAGGTCCGATTCGTTACCGGTTTGCCTCCAAGATGATCAACCGTCATTTGCTCAAAGGCTTTTCGGCTGAGGATCCTGACTCCGTTTAGTTCTCCTCCGTTGCACAACATCTGCGCGAAACGGCTGTAATCCTCGATGGTTGAAAAGAGGCCGGAACCGCCCATGGGAAATTTCTTTTGTCCCTCGACCTCTTCAAATTCGAAACGTTGCACTTGTTGGAGCTCACCGTTCTTTCCATGTTCATAAACCTTGGCCAAGCGATCCCGTTTGGCATCCTCAACACGAAAACCGGTATCCGTCATCCCTAGAGGCTCAAGGATGCGTTCTTGGACAAAGAGATCGAATGGCTTGCCGCTAACAACCTCCACAACTCGCGCCAAAATGTCTGTGGAGAAACCGTACTCGTACGCCGTGCCAGGCTCTCTTTTTAACGGCAGCGTCGCCAATTCTCGGACGAAATCAGCTAGTGAATCGGCCTTCTCCAGACCGGAGGTCTGATAGAATTCGTCAATTGGTTCCTCGTTATCCCCATAGGTGAAACCGGACATATGGGTGAATACATGATGGACGTTTATCGGGACCTCCGCTGGAATCAGCTCGCGGTGTTGGGCGTTCCCGCCCACAAAGATCCGCATGTCGTTGAACTCAGGAAGGTAATCTTTGACGGGATGTGATAAACCTAGCTTCCCTTCTTCAATCAGGGTGAGAGCAGCCACGCTGGTGATAATTTTGGTCAGCGAATAAATCCGGACAATCGTATCAGCTTGCATCAGCTTTTCTGTCTGCCGGTCTCGAAATCCAACCGCAAAAAAATCCGCTACCTGGCCTTTGCGGAGCAACAGAACGCTGATGCCTCCATGTTTCCCTTCCTGTACGAACGATTCAATTTGTCCATGAAGCCGTTCAAGTCGTTGAGGAGAAAAGCCGTGCTTCGCGCTGGTAGTGCCCGATAACGTTGCGGTGGTAGTCACGGCCCACGTTAGCATCGGTGCGTCGGTCTGTCGTGGGACAGACACTATCGTAATCGTCCTCGTCCTCGAGAGGTTGGCAGGTTGATAAGACATGTTTGTTCCCAGCGCCTGGAGGGGAGCCGCTTTGGCGCGCTGTCTCACAACCTCGCAATATTCCTCTCATCGTTAGTGCGGCCGAAACGTCTGGCAACAGGCGGCTCCCGCGAATAACCCAGCGCGAGGAATTCATCCTTGGTTTTCGATTTGTTTACACCCGGACCATAGAGCTGCAGCGCGCTGGGTTGTTCCCGGGAGCCGCCTGTTGCGAGAATTGCTTGGCCGGATGGAGCGCTAGAACAAATACGGGAGGTCGTGAGGTAACGCGCCAAAGCGGCTCCCCTCCAGGCGGTGGGCAATCGCACATCACATGAACGCAACCCCAAAATTTTTTCTCGAGGACGAGGACGATTATGAAAAAGAAACGTCTCGGAGCCTTTCCCGATGCCCTAAACTCAATGCGCCTTCGATAGCGTCCCAGAAGGCCCATTGATAAAATCCCGCACGCTCCCGATCCACAGGCCAGGCTGATCTTCAAAAGCCACATGACCGGAATTTGGTAGAATGACCAGCTGCGAGCCGGCGATCTTTTCATGCATTTCCTTGGAAAGAGACGGATCACATTCATCATGATCGCCGCAGATGACCAAGGTCGGTATTTTAATTGTCGGTAGCCGATCCACGTACTCGGCCGACTTCAAGTTGCCATCGACCACGAATTCACCGTCCGGGCCCCACATCTCACGGTAGAGCTCCCAGTTCATGCCGGCGTTATCTGTGGTCGGATCGTAGTTCGAATCCGGGTGCGCCCCGAATAGAAACGGGAAATAACCATCACCCCAGGCCAGCTTCTCGTACTCCTCAGAATAACGGCCATGCTCCCAAATCGCGCCCTTCCCATAAAGTCCCGCCTTTTCCAATTCCTCGAGTCGAGCCAATTTTTCCGCCGGCATCTGCGCCTTTTCATGAGCAAGCACGTCGTTCATTTGTTTGGTCGACGGGAAAGTCGATGCCAGGATGAGATGGCTAAGATTCTTTTGATATTTGAGGGCATAAGCCTGAGCGAGTACCCCGCCGTAGCTATGCCCGAGTAAACTGATCTTACCAAGCCCAAGTGCAGTTCGGACCGCTTCGACGTCTTCCACCATATTTTCCACGGTGTACTGATGGACGTCTTCGACCCGTTCAGAACGGCCAGATCCACGCTCATCGATGAAGATGAGACGGTTCGTTCGAGCCAACGGTAGTAACCAAGGCAGAAAATACTCGTGGGAGGCGCCGGGGCCGCCGTGCACAATCAGCAGCGGTGAACCATGTCCCATCTCGACATAATAGATCATCGTGCCATGCGCATCGACGAAACCCTCCTGAAGCTGGTAAACATTCGGCCCGGCTGCGCAAGCCGGCGTGACCAATCGCAGGAAAGCTGAAAGCATGAAAAGCAGGCTTAGGAAACGCTTCATGGGTATCAATCTATGCGCGATTGATGACAGAAGCGCACCAACTTTCTCGGGCGAATAAGGTAAACTATGGAGTAACATATGGAGGCAGCGGAGTAGTGGAGTGAATGGAGTCCTGGAGTATTGGAGTGATCGATGGGGATCGCGCACTACCGCGCAATAGGTGTGAAGATTCGTGGAATTCGTTCCAGTCGTAATCCCTTAGCGCCCGTCTAGGCCATTCGACGGTCGCACTACACTACTCCACTGCTCCAAGACTCCACCGCTCCAAGACGCCATCACTCCAATACTCCATTTCTCCATCACTCCGCTCTTGTTGGCCTTGCAACCTTGATTGCTCCAGGCGACCTTCGGGGAATTTTACGCCTTCGTAGTATGACGATTACTGTTTCCCCCGAAGATCCCCGTGCTCCCGACGCTCAAGCGCTGTTGAATGCATTTGTCGACGAGGTTCGACACCGGTACGATGCGCCCCCGGCGGATGTTGGTCATTTCGATCCGGGACTGGTTTCGGCGCCAAAAAGCGCTTTCTTAGTCGCGCGGGTTGAGGGCCGAGCCGTTGGCTGCGGAGCCCTTGTTCCAATGGAAGACGACATCGTTGAAATTAAACGGATGTTCGTTCTGCCTCAGGAACGAGGACACGGTATCGCCAAGAAAATCCTCGACCGGTTACAAAGTCTTGCCCAGGAGTTCGATTACGATCGTATCCGTCTTGAGACCGGTACGAAACAGCCAGAATCGATCGCTCTCTACGGCAAGTCAGGCTTTTATCGAGTCCCGAACTTCCCGCCGTTCGAAAACGATCATACCGCGGTCTGTTTTGAGAAGAGGATCTGAACCGCGAATGGATGCGAATAGGCCACGGTCGGAGGGGCGTTGCATTGTGCGTTGTCGAACGCGCCGATATCCCTAAGGGCTGGGAATCGTTTGCAGCCGCACGCTCCGTTAGCCGCGACGCCCTGCGGTACGGAGCGCGTTCAGCACTGGGTCGGGCATGACGTCCTGGGTGGTTTCAGGCCTGGGAGCCACGGCCGGATTTTGGTCTTGGGATAGATCTAGTCATAGCCCGGATCCTGATCATGAGGTGGGAGATCGCTAATGTGGCTCCCCTCCGAAATCTTTTTACGCTGCTTGCAACGCGCCACAAAAATTCCGCTGATCTGTACCTGTCCAAGGCAGGCATTCACGGCTACGGTTTTGGCTGCAGACTCTACCTCATTACTCCGCTACTCCCTTACTCCAACACTCCACTTCACCATCCCACCCCATGCAAAACATCGAGGACCGTTTAGCTCAGCTTGGTATCACGTTACCGCCTTTGCCGCAGGCGATGGCAAACTACGTGCCGTTCACTTTCGCCAATAATCTCCTTTATGTCTCGGGTCAGGGACCCAAAACTAAGGAAGGCGATTTGGTTCGCGGACAAGTTGGTAAAGATCTCACCGTAGAACAAGGCTATGAAGCCGCCCGATTGACCGGCATTCAGATCTTGGCCGTGATTAACGGTGCACTCGGTTCGTTAAATCGCGTGAAGCGGATCCTGAAAGTCAACGGATTCGTTAATTCCGGACCAGAATTTCGGGATCACCCATCAGTCATCAATGGTTGTTCCGACCTTTTTGTTGAGTTGCTCGGGGACGCCGGTCGCCACGCCCGGGCCGCAATCGGAGTCAGTAGCCTTCCGCAGGGAATCGCGGTTGAGATCGAGGCGGTTGTGGACGTGCATCCGGAAGGGAGCTAGGAGGCACGGGGCTGGCTGACCTGAGACCCGTGGAGGGAAAGTAATCAGTAATCAGTGAAACAGTAATCAGTATCCAGAGCAGAGGCACCACTGATTACTGAGTTACTGATTACTGATTACTCTCTGTTCAGCGGCCCAACTTGCCAATCCCGAGACGACCATAGAGGTTCATCCGTGCCATGATCTCGCCCACACTGAAGCAGCTCCGGACAACGGCCGATTTTGTTCATCGCGTTCTGCCGCCGACGCCGCAAATCCGTTGGCCGTTGCTCTGCCGACGGACTGCCGCCGAGGTTTGGGTGAAACACGAGAATCATCAACCCGTAGGCGCGTTTAAAATACGCGGCGGGTTGGTATATATGAACGAGCTGAAGCAGCGAGAGCCGGACGTACCCGGCGTGATCGCAGCTACGCGTGGCAATCATGGCCAGAGTATTGCTTTCGCCGCCGGGCGGACCGGACTGCGCGCGGTGATTGTGGTGCCACACGGAAACAGCGTGGAAAAGAATGCGGCTATGCAGGCGCTCGGCGCCGAGTTAGTCGTGCAAGGCAGCGATTTCCAAGATGCTTTGGAGTATGCTCAAGAACTCGCAGAAAAAGAAAAACTGCACTTTGTTCCCTCCTTTGCGGAACCCCTCGTGCGCGGCGTCGCCAGCTACGCTCTAGAGCTGTTTGACAGTGTTTCTGGGTTAGACGCGGTTTACGTTCCTATCGGCATGGGATCAGGAGCTTGTGGAGTGGTCGCAGCCCGCAATGCTCTGGGCCTTAGCACTGAAGTCATCGGTGTTTGTGCCACTGGGGCGCCCGCCTTCGCGCTCTCTTTCGAGGCGAAACGACAAATCACTACCGACGTCGTAAACACGATGGCTGACGGAGTAAGCTGCCGGGTTCCGGACCAATTAGCCCTGGAGGTTATTTTGAGCGGTATCGCTCGGATTGTCACGGTAACTGATGAAGAGATCTGCGCGGCGATCCGTTACTTTTTTGCCGATACCCACAACGTCGCTGAAGGAGCCGCAGCCGCACCCCTGGCTGCCCTTTTGCAAGAAAGAACCCGGATGCGAGGACGGCGAGTCGCTCTTATTTTAAGCGGCGGCAATATTGATAGCGACTTGTTTGCGGCAACGCTGGCACCTACAAAGTAATCAGTAATCAGTAGGGCAGTATCAGTTTAGGAGCTAGAAGCTAGGAGCTAGGAGAAGTCAGCCATGTTTGGTGGGGCGAGGCTCCCGTATGGCAAGGTCCGTGTAGCGAAGTGTTGGGTGACGCACGTTGCGTTGCTCAATTAGGCCATTAAATCGTGCCGAGCCGTTGGTGCGTCGCGGTCCACGGCTCCGACTTCGCTCGGCTCTGTGGCTGGCTTCCTTAGAATATTGAGCTACGTCGGACAGGTCGGCGCGTCTAGGGGCCTTGCTGATCGATGGTTGACGTTTCTGCGCTTTCCCCTTGGTTGAATCGTTTGGCGCTTCGGGAGCCTCGCCCCACCAAATAGGGAACACCAGCCTCTCCTAGCTCCTAGCTCCTAGATTCTAGCTCCTAACTCCTAAACTGATTACTGCCCTACTGATCACTGATTACTCTGCCTTTCTTGAAATGACTCCGCGATCTTATCAAAACCACTCGCAAACCCGGCGGCTTTTGATTCCAGACTCCAGCAGAATACCCGATAGAAATTGTTTTCGCCCTCGAAATAGGTGATGCGGTAGGTGATCCGCAGGTGATCAATTTCACCGCGCACGACTTGGCGCACGGCGGGTTTTCCGTTGACCGAGATTGTAACCGGTGCTTCTACCTGCGGCGTCTTGACTTTCTCTCGCAGCAAATCCGTGTGCTCCTGGGCAAAGTCATTCAGGGTTCCGGTGTAGTCCTCCTTAGAGTGGACATAGACGACGACATATTCGTTTCCGATAAAGTCTTTGGTGCCGAGCACAGCCTCCGGGCTGAGCTCCGGGCTTTCAACCCAAGACCTGGGCACCGATATTTCGCATGAGCCATCTTTGGCGCGAATAGTCCGCGTCTGGCCCGCTTTACCCGACGAGTTCGATCCCAGGCCAGCCAAAGAGGAGATCAGAATCCAGAGTGCGGCTAGACAACATTGCAATGCGAAGGCAACCGCCATGACAATGCCGCAGCCCTTACCGGTTGCTGTCTTAGCTCGGATTGCAATCACAATTCCGACTACCACCAGCCCCAGCAACACCAGCGCTATTACGACTTGTACTCCGAGGCTAACGTAAAATGTGGGGTTGTGCGTGATTTCTTGGGATCCCATCGCCGCACCCCCATATCACGAAAACAAAAACTTCACCACAGAGCAGACTTCGCCCCCCTCTCCCCCTTTCAGCTACGTCGGCCGAGGACACAGAGGACACAGAGAAAAAACGAACCGCAGACCAACGCAGATTCAGAAGATAAGAGATCCGCAGATTACACAGATTACGCAGATTCGGGTTTGAGGTGGGTCGTGCCGCAGAGCTAAGAGACCGCATCTACCACTCGACGTCAGGAATTAGGCTCATTCTCCTGGCACCATGGTGGCCTACGCTGAAGTGAGCGAACCTCATCTGTACTTACCGAGTCTTTAGCCCCAACCTGCGGACGCACCTCAAACCCGAATCTGCGTAATCTGTGTAATCTGCGGATCTAAAAATCAGTTTTCCGCGCGTTCATTTCACCCCGGAGGCTTTCGGGGCTGCGGTCGTGTTTTCTTTGTGTCCTCTGTGTCTCTGTGGTGAATATTAGGCCTATGAGTAAGGCGGTTATTTCAAAAACAGCCGAGACGGGAACCACTCTCAGTGCAACGGACGTGCAAAGCCTGATAGAGCACGCCTGCCCCTCTAAAGATTATCGAGGTAAACGCGTGTTGCTGATCGTCCCGGACGGAACTCGTACCGCTCCGATTGGTTTACTCTTCAAGGCGTTACACGCGCAGATCGGCTCCGTGACGAGTACGTTTGATGTTTTGATCGCGCTCGGGACCCATCCTCCGATGAGCGAACAAGCAATCTGCGAACGATTAGAAATCTCAAGCAGCGAACGGTCGACCGAATACGCCAATGTCCGCGTCTTTAATCATCAGTGGGACAATCCGGATGCTCTTCAGGAAATCGGCATCATTCCTGAAGAGGAAATCGCTCAGCTCTCGAATGGTCTGTTCTCGATGCCGGTTGAAGTCAAGGTGAACCGGCGATTGTTTGACTATGATCAGGTGATCATCGTCGGGCCAGTCTTCCCGCATGAGGTCGTCGGCTTTTCGGGCGGGAACAAGTATCTTTTTCCAGGAGTATCCGGACCTGAGATCTTGAATTTTTTTCATTGGCTCGGCGCCGTTATTACCAATCCAATGATCATCGGCAACAAGTGGACTCCGGTACGGCGAGTCGTGGATCGCGCGGCCGGAATGGTCCCGGTCAGCAAACTTTGTTTCTGCCTGGTAGTCGATCACGGAGAACTTGCCGGCCTCTTTGCGGGCTCACCGGAAGCAGCTTGGTCTGAAGCCAGCGAATTATCGCGCTGGTATCATATCACATACAAAGACAGACCGTTTCACACCATCTTATCGTGTGCGCCGCCGATGTACGACGAGCTCTGGGTCGCCGGCAAATGCATGTATAAGTTAGAGCCGGTCTTGGCTGATGGCGGAGAGCTCATTATTTATGCCCCGCATCTCAACGAGATATCCGTCACCCACGGTACGTCGATAGAGGAGATCGGTTATCATTGCCGGGATTATTTCTTGAAACAGTGGGATCGATTTAAGGACTACCCTTGGGGTGTCCTTGCTCATTCCACCCATGTCCATGGCATTGGGACTTATGAGAATGGAGTCGAAAAGGCGCGGGCCCTCGTAACGCTAGCTACTCGCCTTTCGCCCGAGCTCTGCCGGAGAATCAATTTCGGCTATCGCAACCCGGCTGAGATTCGAGTGGAAGATTTCGCCAACCGCGAAGACGAAGGCGTCCTGTTAGTGCCGAAAGCCGGCGAGATGTTATTCCGGCTACGCGAGTCCCCGGCCTGGGCTAGAGGCACAGACTAAGAAAATTCTCACGCAAAGGCGCAAAGGTTCGGACAACTTTGGTGGGGCGAGGCTGCTCCCGATCATTCCACCGATTACTCCGGAGCCAGAAACCGTCACCGTGCTGACCATGTTATTAGGCCGGAGCACGTCTAGACCTAACAGCACCGTCCAGCGGGATTCTGTCCGGTCGCTTCGTACAAACCATGGATCCTGCGGGAGCCTCGCCCCAACAAAGTTGTCTGGACCTTTGTACCAACCTTGTCCGAACCTTTGCGCCTTTGCGTCCCTGGCCGACGTAGCTAGCGGGGGCGATGGGACGAAGTCTGCTTTGCGTGAGATTTTTCCGTCTTATTTCGAGTTCACCACGGCGTCCCGCACGGACAGCTTTTGTGGGATCAGCTTTAGTTCGTAAAACGCATCGGCGATTCGTTGTTGGTCTGCCAGTACAGCGTCATCGATCGGTTTGTAGATGTGTTCGTAATGCCGGAGACTCGCCTCGATGATGTCTGGCTCCAGACCTTGTATCGGCGCCAGCTCTCGCGCGGCTTGCGCGTAATTGCCCCTGATCCATTGCCCAACATCGCCCAGTTCTTGCATCAGGACTTTTATAACTTCCGGATTCTTCTCGGAAAAACTGCGGGTGCTGACAAAGTATTGATGTCGATTGACGACCCCTTTCGCAGTGGTTAGCACGCGGGCCCCAAGCTGCCTCTGCGCCGCGACGAAAAAGGGATCCCAAATCGCCCAGGCATCGACGGCGCCATTCTGAAAAGCCGCGCGCGCATCGGCGGGAGCCAGATACGCGGGCTGAATGTCGCCATACTTTAGTCCGGCATCTTGCAGCGCCTTTACCACCAGCCAATGGACATCCGATCCTTTATTGAAGGCGACCTTCTTTCCCTTTAGATCGGCAATCGACCGGATCGGTGAATCTTTCGAGACAAGAATCCCTTCCGCTTCGGGAGTTGGCAACTCGTAGGCGTTATAAACCAGAGGCGCACCGGCCGCTAAGGCAAAAACGGGTGGCACTTCGCCAACGTAACCAAAATCAATCGAGCCCAGATTCAAGCCTTCCAGAAGTTGCGGACCCGCCGCGAACTCAAGCCATTTCACTTCGATATTTAACGGCGCGAGCTTCTTCTCCAGGCTGCCGTGAGCCTTAAGTAAGACCAATGTGCTTGCCGCTTTTTGATAGCCGATGCGGAGAGTGGCGGCTTCACAGGCGATTGGGGCCAGGACTATCGCAGCGACGACGAAACAACGGAGGGTTGGAGTGATGAAGGAACGGAGTGTTGGAGTATTGGACTGATGGAGTATTGAGCTGAAGCGTTTCAACAGATTCATCGGGTGCGACATAATGCCTACCATATCAGTAGGATATCAACAAGCGTCCAAAACGAGTTGGCCGCACGACCCGCGAATGACCCAGCGCGATCGACTACCTGACGGTCCATTCTTGCTTCAGAAGACCAAAGTACATTAAGTCTTCGTAAGAGCCCCGAAAGAGATCACGCTGGCGGAGCGTCCCTTCGTGAGTGAAGCCTAACTTCACCAAAACGTTAGTCGACCTACTGTTTTTCGCAAAAGGGATGGCTTCGATTCGATTCAGCTCGAGTTCTGTGAATCCGTAGGAAATGACAGTTGGCAGAACTTCCGACACGATACCTTGTCCCCAAGCAGTCCGATTCAGTTCGTACCCGATCTCTGCGCAGTGGGATTCCGGATCGAGATGCCAGTAGGTACAGGAGCCGATGGGAAAGTCGCTAGTCTTGAAGGTTATCGCCCACATGATTCCTTGGTGGTGGGTATAGTTATCTTGAACAAGTTGAAGCCACGCCTGAGTGTCCTGCAAGGAACGATGCGGCTCCCGTCCGTAGCTACTTGTCACCTCTGGATCGGACTTAATTTGAAAGAATGATTCCGCATCGCTCGGCTGAATCTGGCGTAGATGGAATCGATGAGTAGAAAGGACAGGGAAGCTAGAAAAGGCGGCATCAAGTGACATCGATGGGTAATTCCAGCAAAAGGAACGAAAGCGCAAGCGACGATGCCAACGATCACACACAGAAGACCGGCGCATCGGCTAACTCGCTAGCTAACTGAAAATCTCACCCACCAACTCCTACCAGCTTCTCTTTCACATAGCGAAAGCTAAGCTCAAGCGAATCGAATGGATTACCAGGAGTGAAATCCTGTTCCACGACAAACCACTGGCAGCCGACTTTGTCCGCTTCGGTAACCAAGGTAGGAAAATCAAGATTACCATGACCTACTTCTGCCATGAAAGGCGGGTCGTCATGCTTAGGAGACACCCCGTAATCTTTCATGTGCATGCTAACTAACTTAGTACCGAGTTTCTCGATCCAGCGTTCTGGACTAACGCCTCCGTATTGCGCCCAATACGTGTCAAACTCGAATGACATAGCCGGGGCGACTTTACCCAAAATTTCATAGACGAGCACACCGTCCAGCCGCGAGAACTCCATCGCGTGGTTATGGTACGCCAGCGTCAGCCCGGCGCCGGACAGGACCGTGGCAGCATTCTGAAGGGCATCGGCTAAGCGATTGACCTCCGTTGCGGAACCCAAATTCACTCCACTTGGGAAAGCGTATGCTCCTAATTTCGCGCCGACCGCTTGCAGTTTCTCAACAATGGCTTGCGGTTGTTCCAGCAGCGTCTTTCCCGGGACGTGAGCCGCAGCAATGGTGACGCCCGCATCCCGGCAAATCGCCGCGATCTCTTTGTCGCTGACAGCGTCCGAATGAATCAGCTCGACGGCGGGATACCCGATCTCCCTTAGACGCTCAATGCTCCGGGCGAAGTCAGCCGAATTCTTAAGATAATCTCTTACGGTATAAAGCTGGACAGCAACTTGTGAGAGTTTCATCGTGTGAATGTTTCCGATCCTTTTTCTTGTTTGTCCCTTAATTTTTGCGCATTAGCCGCCCCATTCGGTGAAAGAGTTCCAGGTCCAGCAAGAAGTCTTCGGACCCCGATTTGGGCAAGCGGTTTTTGTTTTCTTTGCCAAAAGCCGAGGCGCCCTTGCATTGGCACAGACCTTTTTGTGAAACTTCGCCGGATCAACTCGGGAAAACCAGGTATGCCCAACCAGAAGCAGCAACCAAGCAATACCATCGGGTCGACTTTATTTTGCATGAGCAGAGTCGTCAGCTTTCTCTTTCTGCCCCTGCTTTTGTTTGTTCCTGGATCAACGATTGCGAGCGATTCAACCTCTGAGAACGACTTCTCCAATTATGTCGTTTCCTGGAGTGGTGACAATCTAATCGCTACCATCGACACGCACGAATCTGCCCCGGTTCATCGTGTCTTCTTTATTGAAACGGCCCACCCAGACCAAAAAACGGCAATCGGTGGTGATTACGATGGCAAAGGATTTGCCGGAGTTTACTTTTCAGCGGACGAAAAATGGCTCTGCGTTAATGTTGGGATTGGTGTACACGGTGCGGAATGTCATGTGTTCAAGCATGGCGCCGAACGCCGGTTCGAAGAGCTAACCACCCCCGACATCAACGCCACGGCTAAATCGCTTTTCGAGACTGCGGCCGGCCCCGAGTTCACCTTCGACGCTGTTTACGGCCTCTACTGGAGCGGCGAAACATTGGTTCTCATGGCGTCCGGGAGAGGACAGAAGAATGATAAGATCTACACAGACGAAATGTTCCTCGAATATCGACTGGCTAAGGCAGAAGTAGTGCCGGTAAGCAAACATTTTGTGGCGCCGATAGGAACTGGCGCCGGCGCCAACCCGGATCCTGAATATGAACGTTGGGATAATGCGAGTCTAGAAGCTTACGAACAGTCGCTCCAGCATCAGCTGAACGTGATCTACAATCTGCTTCTGACAAAACTCGATGCCGACGCTAAAGCCAAGCTCGCATCAGAACAGAACCAGTGGGAGCTCACCCGACAAAAGAAACCACCCGGCCGCCATGAGAGAGATCTCTTTGTCCAACAAAGGATTAACGCCCTGGCCGCGAGGTTCCTGGCGTTACGGTGACGGTTTACGTCTTCGCGCGCCGACAAAATAATCGATCAAAAACACGCAGCCGACATTTGCCGCTAAGGCCACCGTACCAGCGTGGGCACCATAGATCACGCTGGTCCCTTGGAGCGCAAATACTGAGAGCAAAACCAAGGCAACTATGATACCGGTTGCCACGCTCCAGGCATGTGGCGGCTGTTTACGCAACGATAATACTACTCCGGGGAAGAGTTGAGTAATCCCGCTGTACCCGATGAGCAGCAGTCCCACCAAACTGGCCCGATTGTACACCCACAGACCGAATGCCAGCAGAGCGAGCACGATGATCCAAAGCCTGGTACGCTGAGTCAACTGCTCTTCTTTGGCCGGAAACAAATTCCGGGAGAGCAAGCTGGCTGCGGCTAGAATTTGAGCTGAAGCCGGCACCAGCGCTGCCAAACAGCCAGCACCGGCTATGAGTCCAAGTAACCAAGCCGGATAATGCTCTTGCACCACTAACATGAACGACTGGTCGGCGTCTTGACCCTTTATTCCCGGCTTAACCAGCAGCGCGGTGAAACCGGCAAAGAAAACTAGCAGCAACATGATTTGGTAAACAGGTAGGATCGTGGCGTTCCGCCGAATTGTGTCCGGACTTTTAGCGGCCAGTTGCGAGGTAATTTCTTGCGGCCAACTGTAACCACCGAGACCGGAAAGCAGCACTGTGGACGCAAACCAAAGGGTGCCATAGTTCTCCGTGGGGCCCACTAGAGTCATCCAGTTCGGATGTACCTGCACGACCTTGCTGATGACCGCTTGAGGCGAGCCGAAAAATTGTATCGGCAAAACGATGCCGGCAAAAACGACCCCGGCGAGCACAAGCGTATCCTTTATCAGACTGGCCCAGGCTGCTCCCCGCAGGCCTGAAATTAATACAAAGCCGATGATCAGTGCGAAGGCTACGCCGGCGGCACGAATCGAGTCGATCGCCCCATAACCGGCAATCTGGAGCAGGATTTGGATCCCGGTCAGCTGCAGCGTGAGGTATGGAATCATAAAAACGACTCCGACCAACCCGGTTAGAAATCCTAAGGCTCGACTCTGGTATCGGTGCGCAAAATAGTCGGCGTTGGTTAGCAGGCCGTGTTGTCGGGCAATTCGCCAGATGGGCGGCATGTAAAAGAAGATCGTTATGCATGAAAGCGTCAGGTAACAGATGATGTAAAAAGCAGGCGCCCCGCGGCTGTATGCCCAACCGGCCGCCCCCAGAAAAGTGAAGCTCGTGTACACTTCACCAGCGCTGAGCAACCAAAGAAAAACGACGCCGAACGACCGTCCACCCAGGATGAACTGGGCGGGGTTCATCTTGATCCTGCGAACTCCAAGAATGCCGAACCCAATCGTACCAACGATGATGAAAAGAATGATCAGAAGCGCGATCGAGCTATTCATCGGCGCTTCCTCAACCGATCAACGCAAAACAAAAAGACCGGCGTCATTAGTACCCAAAAGACGCAATACGCCAACAGAAACGGAATCCCGAAAATCATGGGCTCCAGCCGGTTGGCCACGAAAGGTGCCAGGGTTAACGCGAAAAATGGAATCGCCGCCAAGACGATCGAGCCGATCGTAATTCCGTCATTGTCCGAATCATCCGGCTCCTGCTCGCTCCCCATCGGCGAACCCTGCACTAAAAAGACAGCAGTGAGAAGTGAGAAGTGATTGGTAAGAAGTGAAGGGCCGCAACCCTCGCTGAAATGGGATCAGTGGGCGAGCCCACTAAGTTCCCGCCCGAATATTCAGAACATAGCCCTCCCCTTCTTCCATAAGCTGGTAAGAGGCGCTCATCACGGTGTTGCCATTTCGAATCCCCATCCAATTCTTTTGGTCGGCAGATTGAGCCTGCTCCCCTCCGACTGGGACCCAGCTGATATCCTTGCCGTTTTCCTGCAGTAGCTGCATGATTTCTCCATCTGAGAACCGACCACGGTCCAGCCGAGAATAATAAACGGCGGTTACTACACGCGTGTCCGCGGAGATCCGAACGTAAAGCTCTAGTTTGGCGGACTTGAAATGATACTGATCAACTCCAGGATCAATATTCTTAACCGGCCCAGATACCGGTTTACCATATCGCTGCCGGCACAGATCGAGGGTCGAACCGATCTGCGCCTGGCTCTGAGTAACCAAGCCGGCCAGCACTACTAAAGTTAACCATGATTTTCTAAAGGGATTTCGCATATCCGGATCTCCCGGTTGGAGCCAGCGTCGTTACAACTTTCTTCATCATCTTAACGGAGATGAGAAAAGTCCTGGCATCGTTTAATACTGTTACTTTTCACCTTCGACTTGCACACCGCTTCTATTCTGGATCGGAATAGGCCCGAGGTTTGCTAACAACTTTTGAAACCGGGGATCCGAACGAAGTGCATCCCAAGTCGGTAATTTAAGCTCACCATAACCGGGACCGCAGGAAACATTCTGTAGCCCTTCTAACCGCTTTAGAGCTGCATCGTTTTCTCCAATCCAAGCCTCGACCTGGGCCATGCTGATCAGGAGCGCCACTCCATCGATAGCGTCTTGGTTTTGAGACCGCATCGCGATCGCTCCGCCCGCTTCCTGCAGTGCGTCCTCTTTCCGGCCCAAAGCGGCATCCGTTTTCGCCAGCAACATCAAGGAAAAAGGATCGTCCGCCCATTTCTGCACCTTGGCTTGATAGTAGTCCCGGGCCTTCTCGTAGGCGGCCTTAGCACCGGCATCATCGCCCTGGGAGCGTTTGATCCAGCCCTGCAAATAATAACGGGATAGAGACCGTCCTCCGAATTCTTCGCTCGGATCTGCATCCAGAATTTTCTGTGCCACAACAAAGTCACGGTTAGCCAGAGCACACTGAATTTTTAGCGGGGTTGCTGTCCCGTTCGTATGCAAAGATCCGCTCGGATCGTCAAACATGGTCTGATAAGCCGTTGTATCGCCTTTTTCTTCCCACAGAATCTCGGCTCTCATTTGCTCGACCACATCGGGATAGGATGAGCCTGTCGCCGCCGCCTGATCTAGAAGCCGACGCGCCTCTTCGTAATTCCGGTGGCGCTGGTACAGCACGATCTGCGGCTCGAGCAGCGTGTGCATCTTCGGTTTAAGTTCGTAGGCTTTCTGATAGCTTTTAAGCGCGTCGGCCCATTGCCCAAGACTCGACTGAAAATCCCCCATCAAAAGGTAAGCTCGATGAGCCTGCACGCTTGACCGGGTCGCGATCTCAGCTTCTTGAAGAGCCCGTTTGAAGTCACGATCCGTTGAAAACAAATGAATCGCCATCTCCAGATGGATATCGGGACTATCCGGCTGCAGGCGCATCGCTGTGGCAATCGCTGATTCAGCCAAGGCTCGCCGGCCGGGGCTATGATCGATTCTCATCGAGTAGAGGTCATCCTCGGCCACTGCTAATTGCTCCCAGGCCGCAAAAAACTTCGGGTCCCGCGCCGTCGCGTCCTCCAGTAAGTCCACCATCTTGTAATAGGTGTCAGGCCCGGTTTGTGCATCGGAATGCTGCATGAGATCACGCGCATTCAAGAAAAGCTCGTATGCGATAACGTCCTGGGTCGGTGCCTGTTCGATCTCGGTCTTTTCGGTCACTGACAGCTTTACTTTTAGCTGCCGGACAACCTGCTCCGCAATCTGGCTCTGAATCCCAAAAATATCGCTGAGACTGCCATCATAGCGTTCTCCCCAAATTTCGCGCTCAGTCTCTGCTTCCACCAACTGAGTCGTTACGCGGATGTGTTCACCTTCCCGGCGAACGCTTCCGGTAAGAAGGTAGCGCACTTGTAAAGCGCGTCCGATTTCCCGCGGAATCGGCCGGTTAGCAGAATGGCGATAGACCTGAACACTCCCTCCACTGATCACCTCCAGATTCACTACCTTCGCTAAAGCGGTCAGAATCTCATTCTCAACACCTTCAGCAAAGTAAGACTGGTCCGGCGCCGGGCTCAAGTTATCAAACGGCAGAACGGCGATGGATTTCGTTGAGGGCTCCGGACCGGCGTCTCGCCGATAGATAGCAAATAACACCCAGCCAACGACTACAATTCCCACCAGAGCGAGCAAGGGGCCGGTCAGTCGCCGGCTGAATTTCTTTTGATCGGTTCGTTGTGACATCCGTCGCCGGCATTTATCAATCGCATCGATCAGGGCCTTTGCGCTTTGCGGACGGCTCGCAGGGTCAGGACTTAGGAGTGAACCGACCAGTTCCAGGATCGGCGATGGAATGCCGGCTCCTCTTAATTGGTCAACGGCTGATTTCGCATCGGCCATTTGTTGAGCTAAATGGCTGAGTCGATCGGCCTTGAAAGGAGCTCTCCCGGTCAAACAATAAAAAAGTATGCTTCCGAGGGAGAAAAAATCGGATCGTTGGTCGATCTCGGCGCCAGCGAATTGTTCCGGGCTGGCAAACGCTGGTGTGCCCACGAAACCGCCGAGCGTAATGCTGCCATCCGCTTCAGCTCCAGTGACAACTTTGGCCAGCCCGAAATCAATTACCTTTATGTTAATCCCAGGACCATCAACTAACATCAGATTAGCCGGCTTAAGGTCTCGATGAATCAATCCTTGCTTTTCCGCGGCTTCCAGAGCAGTGGCGACCTGGGCGATCAGTTCCAATGCGTCCGGCGCCGGCAGCGGTCCGCTGCGCTTGATCCGTGTAGCCAAGGTCTCGCCTTCCACGAATTCCATCGTGTAAAAACATTGGCCGTCGGATCCGACGCCATAATAAAAAACACTGGCAACATGCGAATGCCGCAGCCTGGCAGCTGCGCGAGCCTCCCGTAAGAACCGTTCTCGATTGATTTCTAAATTTGCAATCCGCCGATCGATTACTTTCAGGGCAACCGGGAAACGCAGAGTCGTATCCGTCGCTTTGTAGGTAACGCCCATCGACCCTCGACCCAGCTCGATCAATGAGCCGTCCGAGTGGGTCATAATTCTGTAATGAGCAAACTCCGCATTGAATGCTTCAGTTGGCGGGTCCTCGTCATCAAGGGCCGGGGCCAAGAGACAGCTGAAGCAGTAGCCGGAGTAAGAATCGTTTGGTGAAATCTTGGCTCCACAACGCCGGCACACAGCCGGTTCGCGACTAAAAACTGCCGCCATAGCCCCGCTTTCCGCTAGGTGCCTCGCAAATAGCCGCCCTGCAGCGACGCCCGCAAAGCGCGCACCTCCTCATCGAAGTCGCCGGAACTGACTACAGTGCGCGCTATTTCGGCCCTGAGCAGCTCACGATAACGCGAGCGAAGCCGGTGAATTGCGAGTCGCACTGCACCCAACGAGAGACCGGCCCGCTCCGCCACTTCAGCGTAAGAACTCTCCTCTCCTTCAAGCAGGAATCCGCGGATGTGATTAAACAATCCGCTTTTGCCGGCCGCTTCATTTTCCTCCTTCAGGCGATCGACCA
>JAFAIO010000438.1 GCA_019236675.1 Verrucomicrobiota bacterium | reverse complement strand
GTTGGATCCTCCATCATGGCATGTCGCAGTGCCAGCCCCAGCGCTTCCCGATAAGTAGTTTCAATCACGGTAAAAAGCCTAAAAATTCACCACAGAGGCACAGAGTACACAGAGTTTAGAGAAAGTTTCATTTGTCTCGGTGAATTCTGTGTCTCTGTGGTGAATTCTGTTTTTATTCGGGTCCATGCGCGGTTAAGTTTGCCGCTAAGATGCGCTCCAGGCGCTTTCTTAGCGGTTCAGGTGTGGGGTCGCGGTCGTCGTAGACGTCACGAAAAAGGTCAGTTAACGGTGGCGGTGGAGCATTGATAGCGAATTCCACTGCTTCATCCATCTCTTGGGCGATCGCTCTATCGATCGCATCGAATTCAGCGGATGTAACCCCGTCGCTCTCACTCAAGCGGGTAATCGCTCGCTGGATCGGATCTAGTTTGCGTCCTTCCGCTTCTTCTTCCGGCGTCCGGTACGGACTCTTGTCCATACGGGCGTGACCATAGTACCGGTAACACTCCACTGACAGATAAGCGGGAATGCCCTCCCTGGCTCCCTGGACCAGGGCCTCGGCAACCTCTTTCACCGCAAAAACGTCGGAGCCGTCTACCACCCGGCCTATTAGCCCAAAAGCATTTGCTCGCTCATGAAACTGGGTATTCGCCGCGGCGCGATCGATCCTGGTGCCCATCCCCCACTGATTATTCACGCACACAAACAGGACCGGCAGTCGCCACAAGGCGGCCAAGTTCATGCTCTCGTAGAGGATGCCTTGTTGCATGGCGCCATCACCAAAAAACGCGATTGATACGTTCGGTTTGCCCAAAACTTTATACGAAAGCCCGGCTCCAACGACCGCCGGGATACCACCCCCGACAATCGCGTTTGCCCCCAAATGTCCTAAGGCCCGGTCCGCAATATGCATTGAGCCGCCTTTGCCTCGGCAGTAGCCGGGAGCTTTCCCTGCGATTTCAGCCATCATCCGCTTCGGATCTGCTCCTCGAGCAAGGAAAATTCCATGGCCCCGATGATGGGTAGTAAAACTATCTCCTTCTCGCATTGGATAAGTCACCCCAACCGCGGCCGCTTCTTCGGCAATAGACAGATGCAGCATATTGCCAGCTGTCTGCTGCCGGACGAACAGTTCTCCGACGCGTTCTTCAAACGTTCGGATTCGCCTCATCCTCCGGTAAACGTCGAGACCGTTTTCGCGGGTTGGTGTCATAGCCGCTCTTTCGTCGTCCTCGTGCTCGTGCTCGTCCTCGTGCTCAAAAGTGTCTGTCGTACCCGATCAGGAGATGGGCTGAACCGTCTCCAAAGATAGTTCTTGGTTATTCATACGCTTTGGGGCGGGACCAAACCTCTTCGAGCACGAGGACGATTTCGACGAGCTGCATCATCGTTTGCCTTCCTCAATCGCCTTTCGGACATCAGCAGTCGCGCTGTAGAGTTTCTCGTAACCGGCAAAGAGCTCGGAATAGATGGCATGATTTTTTTCATCGGGCTCGATAACCGAAGAGCGGTGAACCATCGCGCGGCAGGCATCCGGAATTGATTTGTAATGACCGGCGCCATAAGCCGCCAGAATCCCCGAACCCAGGGCGGTTGCGTCGGCCAACTCGTTGACTGTTAAAGGTATACCGGATACATCCGCGTGGATTTGTAACCATAACGGTGACCGAACGGCACCCCCGCAGACAACCGCTTCGCTGATGCGAAAATCTTCGCCCTGAAAAACTCGCAGGATCGCTTCAGTACCAAAACAGATACCTTCAATGATCGCCCGGAAAATATGCGGCGGCCGATGAGCCAAGCTTAGTCCCACTAAAGCACCACGTGATTTCGCGTCGGTATACGGCGTCCGATTTCCTTGAAAATGATCTAACGCCAGCAGACCGTCTGCACCGGGCGGAATCTCGGCCGCTGCCCGATCCAATTCGTTATAGTCTGTCCCGGCGGCAAAGTTGCTGGCAAACCATTTGATCACGGAACCGGTCGATGTTTGTCCACCTTCCAAAACGGCAGAGCCTTTGTACACGCAATCTGCATAAGCTCCCCAGAGGCCTGGGCGATGAAATACCCGATCGGTGACCGCTAACTGTAGATGGGATGAACCGGTGATTAATCCTAGTTGCCCCGGTTCGGTGACCCCGAGTCCGATGATGGCGATAAACGCGTC
>JAFAIO010000402.1 GCA_019236675.1 Verrucomicrobiota bacterium | reverse complement strand
CCGGTTTTTGGCCGGGCGCATTCTCTTGACCTATATCTATGAGGAAACGCTACCGTGGAAAATCGCTGATGGGATCGATCAGCTAAAGCATGCGCATCGCAAAGCTTTTCTGAAATACATCTCGCTCGGCATCGAAATTGGCCGCCTTGACCCGCGCTTAGCCGAGTACAAGCTAAGCGAATTGGCTGACGCCATCGATCCGTACGCCGATCTCCCGTTCGATTTTGTTGGTATCCAGAATCTTTACGATCGGTATTTGATTCATGTAAAGGATCCTGACCGGCCCGACGGCCGGCGCCGGATTGAGTCACCGCAAATTTTCTGGATGCGGGTTGCCATGGGACTGGCGCTTTTGGAGCCGGAGCGTGAACTCCGGGCAAAGGAGTTCTATAACGTCTACCAGAACAAGCGCGCTTGTTCTTCTACACCGACGCTTTTCAACTCCGGCACCCACCGTCCTCAGCTTTCGAGTTGTTATTTGCTTTACTGTGGAGATTCCATCGAAGAGATAGCGGAAACCTGGGCGCGCTTTTCTTCCCTATCAAAATGGGCAGGCGGACTTGGCTGTTCCTGGACGGCAGTACGCGGCAGCGGTGCGCATATCCATGGGACTAATGGCGAATCGTCCGGTGTGATTCCCTTCCTAAAAGTTGCCAACGATATTTGCGTTGCGGTGAACCAAGGAGGCAAGAGGCCAGGAGCACTCTGCAGCTACGTCGAGCTTTGGCACGCCGACATCGAGGACTTCATTGACCTGCGCAAAGAAACCGGCGACGAACGGCGCCGCACCCACAACATGAACACGGCCCATTGGGTGCCGGATATTTTCATGAAGCGGCTGTCCGATATTTCTGAAGGTCGTCTGCCCAAAGACGCTACCTGGACGCTCTTCCACTCGAACGAAACACCGGATCTATCGGACCTGTACGGACGAAAGTTCGACCAGCGTTATCTCCAATACGAAACGCTGGCGGAGCAAGGCAGAATCTATGGCCGGAAGATTCGCATATTGGCCCTCTGGAAGAAGATGATCGAGGCGTTGTTTGAAACGGGACATCCCTGGATCACTTTCAAAGATCCCTGCAATCTCCGGTCACCGCAGGATCACGCCGGCGTGGTTCACAATTCCAATCTTTGCACGGAAATCACGCTGAACACCAGCATGGAAGAGGTGGCTGTCTGTAACCTCGCTTCAATCAGCATTCCGCAACACTTGCGCGGAGATGGTTCCATTGATCACGAGAAATTACAGGCCACGATCTGCGTTTTGATGCGGATGCTCGATAATGTCATCGATATCAATTACTATCCGGCAGAGGCGGCAAAGCGTGCTAATACCCGCCATCGACCCGTGGGCCTCGGCATCATGGGTCTGCAAGACGCACTCTATCTGAAGCGTATTCCCTTCGATTCACCGGAGGCAGTCGACTTTAACGATGAGATCACAGAGGCGGTGGCATTTTACGCTTACTCAGCCTCGGCCGATCTTGCCGCCGAACGCGGTCGTTATCCTTCATTCCAAGGCTCGAAGTGGGACCGAGGTTTGCTCCCTCTCGATACCCTGCAGCTGCTCGAGCAGGAACGCGGAATGCCCCTACTGGTGGACCGTAAAAGCCGCCTTGACTGGGACGGTCTGAGGCAAAAGATCCGGTGCCAAGGCATGCGCAACTCGAACTGTCTTGCCATCGCGCCAACTGCGACCATTTCGAACATCATGGGCTGCACGCCCTGTATTGAGCCTACCTACAAACACATCCACACCAAATCCAACCTCTCAGGCGAATTTGTTCGGACCAATGATTATCTGGTTAAGGAATTGATGGCGCTGAACCTCTGGGACGAGGAGATGCTCTCCGACCTCAAATATTTCGACGGCTCTGTCCAACGAATCGACCGCATTCCTGTCGAAGTGAAGCGCCTCTATAAAACCGCGTTCGAGATTGAGCCGACCTGGCTTCTCCAGTGCGCAGCCGTGCGCCAGAAATGGCTCGACCAGTCGCAATCGGTTAATCTGTTCCTTGCGGAAAACGATGCTCGGAGAGCCTCATTCATGTACCGCGAAGCTTGGGAGCGTGGGCTGAAGACCACCTATTATTTGCGCACGATTAATCGTTCGGTCATCGACTCCAGCAATCGAGAGCGTCGCAAGGGGGAGACAGAGCCTTTGTCGGCCTCTGCGGCCTGTTCCATCGAGGCCATCCGCAACGGAACCGTCTGCGAGTCCTGCCAGTAAGGAACAAGGTCATGGGAATTAAATCGGATGCTTGGATATGCCGCATGGTAAAGAAGGAGAGAATGATTGAACCCTTTTCGCCGGCTCAGGTGCGGCGGGTAGAAGGGAGTCGTTCCATCATCAGCTACGGCCTCTGCAGTTACGGTTACGACCTGCGCGTCTCGAATGAGTTCAAGGTCTTCACCAATGTCTTCAACACGGTCGTCGACCCGAAGGCGTTTGATGAGAGGTCGTTTGTTAATTTGGAAACCGATATCTGTATTGTTCCGCCCAACTCCTTTGCGCTAGCTCGCAGCGTGGAATACTTTCGGATCCCTCGCGATGTTATTACCATTTGTGTCGGTAAATCCACTTACGCCAGGTGCGGTATCATTGTGAACGTCACGCCATTCGAACCGGAATGGGAAGGCCACGTCACCCTAGAGATTTCGAACACGACGCCGCTACCGGCACGCATTTACGCCAACGAAGGTCTCGCCCAGGTTCTAGTTTTTGGCGGGGACGAAGTGTGCGAGATCTCGTATGCGGACCGATCTGGGAAGTACATGAGACAACGAGGAATCACCATCCCGAGAATATAGAAGATGGGCCGGTTGAAAGAGGGCAAGTTCACGAGGCGCATTTGCTCCCAAAGCCTGGAGGGGAGCCGCTTTGGCACGTGCCCTGATAAGCCGGCGATCTTCGTCTCAAGGCTGATACGGCCGAAATGCGTGAAAGCAGGCGGCTCCCGCGAACGTCTCAGCGCGATGCAGCTCTATGAGTCGATTGTAAACACGTTCGGAGGTCACGCGTGAATGCATTGCGTTGAGACTTTCGCGGGAGCCGCTTGTTTTCACGAATTTTCGGCGGCACCAGCTTTGGCTGCGAATATTGCAAGGGCGGCGGACCACGGGCCAAAGCGGCTCCCCTCCGGGCGATGGGCGGTGGCAGGCGACAAGAACGCTAACCCACTTCTTAAGGGTAATGCATCAACATATCAAGATATTCAGATTTATCCGTTGACACGCTTTCGAAAACTTCTTAGCTTGAAACTAGTTCTTTCCAACCGGTAGAGGTCATATGCCTTTGCCTTAGTCGCGTTAAGTAGGGAAGGCCGTGAAATCCGGCCACAGTCACGCTGCGGTAGCGAGCAACGAATCTCCACGCATTCTTTTTCTGTCCGGAAAAGGACGCGGCAAAGCCAATCGGGTAACCGGTGAAGGCGGAGGTAAGGCAGGCCTAAAGCCGATTAGCTCGGAGTCCGAACACCTCTTTTCGGCGATACTCCAACCCTCAACCGTCATCGCAAGAATGACAAGGAGACCTAATGGGATCACGCATCCTCACACACAACCTGGGCTACCCGCGCGTGGGGGCCCATCGACAGCTCAAGAAGTCATTAGAAGCCTACTGGCGCGGCAAAGAAACCGAGGCCGATTTGCAAAAAGTCGCTTCCGATCTGCGCCGCACGCATTGGCTGCTGCAAAAGGAAGCAGGCATCGACCTGATTCCGTCCAACGATTTCAGCTTCTACGATCACGTCCTCGACACCAGCGCCATGGTCGGCGCCGTTCCCGACCGCTTCAATTGGAAGGGAGCGAACATCGATCTTCAGACTTATTTCGTCATGGCGCGGGGTACGACTGAGGATCAATCTGGCGGTGACGAGCATAGCCACTGCAACCATGGCGGCGTTCATGCCATGGAAATGACGAAGTGGTTTGATACGAATTATCACTACATTGTTCCCGAATTTTACGAGGGCAAAAAATTCACTTTGGCCTCGTCGAAGATCATCGATGAATTCGAGGAAGCACTCCAACTGGGCATCACGACTAAGCCGGTCATCCTCGGGCCGGTTACCTTTCTGAAGCTTGGAAAAATTCACGGCGAGAGTTTCGATCGGTATGAGCTAATTCCTGCTTTGCTCGAGGTTTATGTCGAGGTGTTGCGTCGCCTAACCAGTGCGGGAGCCGAATGGGTCCAATTCGACGAGCCGGCTTTCGGTCTTGACCTCACCGCATCCGAACAAGCGTTGTTACTGGAAGTCTATGCTCGCCTAAACCAGGCAGCACCTGCTCTCAAATTCGTGGTCGCGACCTATTTTAACGACTTGGGACAAAATCTTGCTACTTTCGCCAGGCTCCCCGCTCATGCGCTGCACCTTGACGCCACGCGGTCTGGGGAAGAAATCGATCAGCTCCTGGAGCTGTTGCAACCGGATCAAATCCTTTCTCTCGGCCTCGTCAGCGGCCGTAACATCTGGCGAAACGATTATCAACAATCGCTGAAGTTGATCAGCCGGGCCGTCGCCAAGCTCGGCGATGAACGGCTCTGGATTGCGCCCTCCTGTTCACTACTCTTTGCGCCATTCTCTCTGCGTTTCGAGCAAAAGCTGAATCCCGAGATCAAATCCTGGCTGGCCTTCGCCGAGGAGAAGCTGACGGAAATTTCGGAGTTACGCCAAGCTCATGAAGGAAATTCGAACGTCGTAGTAAAAAATCGCCTCGTGATTGAAGGCCGAAAATCTAGCGCTCTGATTCATAAATCAGCGATTAAGTCCCGGTGCGCTAAAATCGTCCAATCTGACCTCAAACGCCAAAGTCCTTACGCCAAGCGAATCGAAGTTCAGCGACAACATCTCAAGCTCCCCGATTTACCAACCACAACTATCGGTTCGTTTCCGCAGACGGAAGAGGTCCGGTCCGCGCGCGCACAGTATCGCAAAGAGAAGATCACCGAGGCCGAATACGAGGCGTTCCTGCAGGACGAGATCAGTCGAGTTATCGGCTGGCAGGATGAAATCGGCCTCGACGTTCTCGTGCATGGTGAATTCGAACGAACGGACATGGTCGAGTATTTCGGCGAACAGCTCAGTGGCTTTGTGTTCACCGAAAATGGCTGGGTGCAGAGCTACGGCTCGCGTTGCGTCAAACCGCCGATCCTATTTGGCGACGTGGAAAGGACTCAGCCGATGACCGTACGCTGGTCCAAGTTTGCCCAGGCCCAAACGAAGAAACCGATGAAGGGTATGCTCACCGGCCCCATCACGATTCTGCAATGGAGCTTCGTTCGCGACGATCAACCGCGAGCAGAAACCGCGCGTCAAATCGCCTTAGCCATTCTGGATGAAGTTCGTGATCTCGAGGCGGCGGGTATCTCCGTCATTCAGGTAGACGAGCCGGCGTTGCGCGAGGGGCTACCCCTACGACGTGCGGATTGGAAGAGCTATCTTCGTTGGGCCGTAGATGCTTTCCGCCTGGCAACGGCCGGTGTTGCAGACCGCACGCAGATTCACACTCACATGTGCTACTGCGAGTTTAACGACATCATCGAAGCGATCGCCGAGCTCGACGCTGACGTCATTTCGATGGAAAGCTCGAGATCTGAAATGGAGTTACTGGAAGCGTTCCGGACCTTCAAGTACCCCAACGATATAGGGCCTGGCGTCTGGGA
>JAFAIO010000300.1 GCA_019236675.1 Verrucomicrobiota bacterium | reverse complement strand
AGGCGACACGGTGAGACGGTGACACGGCGACACGGCGAATGGGCGAAAGGGCGAAAGGGCGAAAGGGCGAGAGCGCCGCGTGATTGGTAGGGCGAAACTCGGCGCGATATGAAACGTGATTCGCTCTATCGGGTCTCCGCGCCGGTTTTGAGCCGAGTCGCCCGTCGCCCCATCGCCCATTCGCCAATTCGCCGTGTCGCCTCAATCGCCCATTCGGGTAACCCCGCGTCACCCGTTCGCAGCATACGCCCGCACTAGCCACGCTTGGCGATCGCGTTAAGTTAGCTCTGTCATGGAAGAGCAACTTGGAACTTATCGTCGCCAATTCTTAGCGAGGTCATTCAAGATGATGGCTCTGCTTGCTCTTGGATCTGTATCGACGGTCCGGCGGGCTTTGGCGCAGGCAAGGAATATGAAACAACCTGAAACCGCGCTCTTTAAAGACGATGGCGTAATTCCGAACAATCGACTTCACTTGCTTTTGTATCGAGGGGTCCTGCCGATCGGTGGGGAAGACCCGGCAACGCGAGTCGTGCAGCTGTTCGCCGTCAATGATTGGACTAACTCGTGGCGAAACGGCATCTACCCGTTTCATCATTATCACAGCACCAGCCACGAAGTCTTGGGCGTGTACCGTGGTTCGGTGACGGTGCGGCTTGGCGGAGAACAAGGGAAAGATTTTAACGTGCAGGCAGGCGACGTGATCGTCATCCCCGCCGGTGTCGGACATAAGAACCTTGGCGCCAGCGGAGATTTCGGTGTGGTCGGCGCTTACCCTGACGGCAGGAATTGGGATCTGCTTACGGGCAAACCGGGTGAACGGCCGCAAGCAGATCGAAATATCGCGTCGCTACCGATCCCTGAAAATGACCCTGTGTTTGGGGCAGAGGGGCCGTTGCGTGGGATCTGGGGAGAGTAAAGCGAAACGGTGAATGGGCGATTTAGGTGGGGCGATCCCTTCTGGCCTCATGATGTTAACTAGGCCTCCGATGTGCTTGTTCTCAGGAAGTTGCTAGGCCGTTGGACTAATGCACATCACCATTTCTCGAGTCCCACCCTAGCTGCAAAACGTTGCCGCGCGGCTCCGACTTCGCCACAGATGATCGGTATTGGTCTAGGCTACGTCGGACAGTCGGCGCGTCAGCGGTCTTTCCAGGATCCGGTAACTCTACAGAACGCACATTCTACGCAGTCACTTACAGGACGATCGGGAGCCTCGCCTCACCATTACTAGGCTTCGCTTTTGGCGATGTCGCCTTGTTGAGTTTTTGTGGCTTCGGGTGAGACCTTATCTGGGCCAATTCGGCTCCATCCGCGGTCAGTAATTCGCTGTACGAATACATAACAAACCGGGACTAGAAAGATCCCGATCACCGTGGCGCAAGTCATACCGAAGACCACCGCGGTACCCATGACGCCTCGTGAAGCTGCCCCTGAGCCACTCGACAACATCAAGGGAATGCAACCGACAATGAAGGCCAGCGATGTCATCAAGATCGGCCGCAGACGGAGCTTAGATGCTTCCAGAGCGGCTTCGATGGTGGGCTTCCCTCGTTCTCGTTGTAGCTTAGCGAACTCGACAATCAGAATCGCATTCTTGGCTGCCAGACCGATTAACATTACTAAGCCGATCTGGACGTAAACGTTGTTGTCATAGCCGCGGACCAACACCCCGATGAAGGTTCCAAGCACGACCAACGGTGTACACAGCAGAACCGCAAACGGTAACGTCCAGCTTTCATACTGTGCTGCCAGCAACAGAAACACAAAAATGACAGCCATACCAAAAATGATTCCGGCTTCACCTTCCGATTTCTTTTCCTGGTAAGTTAACCCCGACCATTCGTAGCTGTATCCAAGAGGCAGCCGCTTCGCCACCTCCTGAATCGCGTTGAGCGCTTGCGCCGAGCTATATCCGGGCGCCGGTATCCCGGTAATTTCTGCAGCCTGATAAAGATTATAACGGGAAACAAAATTCGGCCCCGATATTTGCTGGATGTTTACCAGGGTGCTAAGCGGGACCATTTTCCCATCCCGATTGCGCACATAAAATTTTCCTATCTTGCTCGGGATGTTGGTGTCTTCCGGTTCGGCTTGCAGCAACACTTTGAACACGCGGCCGAAGCGAACGAAATCGTTCACATACAATCCACTGAGAAAGGCCTGCATCGTGGCATAGACGCTGTCCACATTGACCCCACTGGATCGTGTTTTTTCGCGATCCAGGTCCACTTTTATTTGAGGGGTTGCCGCATCCAAAGTGGTGGTGACGCGGCCGATTTCCGGGCGCTTCGATACTTCCGCCATAAAATCTTTTACCTGAGCCGCGAGCTGGTCGAACGATCCGCCTGAGCGATCCTGCAATTGTAGGGCGAACCCGGAAGAATTCCCATAGCCCGGTAACGGAGGCGGTCCGAACGCAAAGATGCGGGCATCAGGAATCCTGACAAATTGGGCATTGAGTTTCCGCGCCAAAGCTTCGGCGTGAAGCTCGGGTGCATCCCTTTTTTTCCAATCGTCAAGTCCGATGAAGATTAGACCTGCGTTCGGCGCGACCAGTCCGTTCAGGATATTGAAGCCGGAGATCGCCAAGCTCGATCGCACACCTTTGGTAGCAGAAATGATCTGTTCGACTTTTTTCATAACCGCATCGGAGCGCTGCAACGAAGCGCCTTCGGGAAGCTGCACCGCGACGTAGAGGTAACCTTTGTCCTCGTCAGGAATAAAGCCGCCCGGCAACTGTTTCGATAGCAGCCAGATGCCGCCAATGATCACGACGAGCAGCAGCATCGAGCGCGCCGCCTTACGCACAAAAAAGTCGACGATATTCCCGTAACCTTTGGTAACTCGATCAAACGAGCGATTGAACCAACCGAAAAACCAACCCAGCGGTCCTCGGCCTGGCTGCGGCTTTCGCAGCAGCATCGCGCTGAGGGCCGGACTTAGGGTTAACGCGTTAATCGCTGAAAAAATGACAGAGACCGCGATGGTAATCGCAAACTGCTGATAGAGGCGGCCGGTTACCCCGGTCATAAATGCCACCGGCACAAAAACAGCGCATAGGATCAACGCAATGGCAATGACTGGGCCGGATACCTCTTTCATTGCTTGCACCGTGGCATCGTGCGGGCTGAGCCCATGCTCGATATGATGTTGGACCGCTTCCACCACCACAATGGCGTCGTCTACGACGATACCGATTGCTAACACCATGCCGAACAGGGTCAGAGTATTCACGCTGAAACCGAGCATCGGAAAAGCGATGAATGTGCCCAGCAGCGATACCGGGACGGCGAGCATGGGGATAATGGTTGCCCGCAAGCTTTGCAGAAAAATGAAAACTACGACCAAGACCAATAAGACCGCCTCGATCAAAGTAAGCTGAATCTTGTGCAGGGAAGCCACAATGGGCGCCGTGGAATCCAGTGTGACCTCGTACTCCAAGTCCGGCGGGAATCGCTTTTCGCTTTCTTGAAGGATCCGAGTCACCTGCTCGGCGGTCTTGAGCGCGTTGGCTCCGGGGGCAAGATAAATACCGAGCGCTGCACCCGGTGACTGATTGAGCCGGGCCTGCAAATCATAGGTCTGTGCCCCGAGCTCAACCCGGGCCACATCTTTAATCTTCACCTGGGAGCCGTCCGGGTTCGATCGCACCACGATATCCGCAAACTCGTCCGCTTCCCTTAACAACCCAGCGGTGCGCACATTATATTGGACTTCCTGCCCGGGCGGGGCCGGCTCGGACCCAACCGTTCCAGCGGGCGCCTGAGCATTTTGTTCGCGGATAGCCGCAGCGATTTCCTCCGGGGTTATCCCAAGCGCCGCCATTTTGTCCGGCTGTACCCAGATCCGCATGGCGTAATCTTGATTTGTGAAGTTTTTAACATCGCCGACGCCAGAAACCCGTTTAATGGCATCGACCAGGTTAATATTCGCGTAGTTGCTTAGAAAGACGGCATCGTAGGTCCCCTTGGGAGAGTAGAGTCCTATGGCCAATAACAGGTCCGGGCTTGATCGGTTGACCAAAACTCCTTCCCGCTTCACCGCGTCCGGAAGCTGCGCCAGGGCCTGGGATAGTCGGTTTTGGGTATTGACCTGCATGATATCAACGTCCGTACCAACGTCGAAAGTGACGCTCAGGGTCATGGTGCCGTCATTGGCGCTCAGCGACTGCATGTAGAGCATTTTGTCCACGCCATTGACCTGTGATTCGATGGGTATGGCGACTGAATCCATCACGGCTCCGGCAGCGGCGCCGCGATAACTCGAGCTGACCACGATGAGCGTCGGGCTGATAGATGGATATTCCGCGATCGGCAACCGGCTGAGTGTGAACACTCCGACGATCACGATGATGATCGAAATCACCATAGCGACGATCGGGCGGCGAATGAAGAATTGAGCCATCGTATCCGTTTGGCGTTTGGCGTTCGGCGCTTGCTACGCCTGACGCTATCAAGGGGCTATCATATTGGTAAGGGTACGCATTGATTGGTTCTCAGTGGCAATTGTTTCTTCCAAACGCGGTCTTGATCTCGCCGAACGCCGAACGTCAAACGCCGAACCCATACGCTCACTCGCTCGCCGGCGCCGGACTCGCGTTCGCTAGTGCGGTAGTCGCCTGTACCGAACCGCCTTCGGTCAACATTTGGAGGCCTTCCACCGCGACGCGATCTCCGGGTTTAAGCCCGGTATCAATAAGCCAATCGCTGCCGATCCTTGGCCCGGGAGTGACGCTGCGCATGGAAGCTTTGTTGGTATTATCGATGACCCAGACAAAGTTTTTTCCCTGCATTTCTACGACCGCGCGTTGCGCCACCAACAATGCCCCAGTTCGGTCCTCTACTTTCAGGCGCACCCTGGCATATTGGCCGGGTCGTAAAACGTTGCCGGGATTTGGAAAGATCGCGGTGATGCGGATCGTTCCCGTATTTGGGTCCACTGCTCGATCGGCAGCCAGGAGACGCCCTTTGTATGGATGCACTTTCCCATCGGCGCGGATCAACTCGAAATCTTCGTCGCGCTGCTCAAGCGGCTTAGCTAACTCCTCAGAGATGCCTTCTGCCGAAGCGAGATACTCTTTCTCACTGGCACCGAATTGTAGCTCGATCGGGTCTACTGTTGAAATCTTCGTGATCTCGGTTCCGCCGCCGCCCGCCGCCACAAAATTGCCAACCGTAAAAATCGTACGGCCGACAATTCCCTTGATCGGCGATTTGATAGTAGCGAATTCCAGATTCAATTGCGCTTCATCCACGGCTGCGTGGCGGGCATCTACGGTTGCTTTCGCGGCCAAATTTGCTTGGACCGCATTGCGATAATCTCGGTCGCTGGCGGCCTTCTTGTTGAAAAGGTCGGTCTGGCGCTGCTCTTCCAGATCCGTCTTTAGCTGGTCCGCTTCAGCCTGGGCGAGCTGAGCCTGGGCTTGCGCGAGCGCGGCCTGGTATGGCCTTGGATCAATCCGCACAAGCAGATCCCCCTCGTTTACGACGGTTCCTTCGTTAAAGGCGATCTCTTGCACGTAACCTTGCACGCGTGCCCGAACGTCGACGTTGGCTGAACCATCGAGTCTGCCAATCCATTCATTGAAAATCGGAACATTTCGCGGTTCGACCGTAGCAACGATCACCGGCACCGGTGGCGGTGTCACCGAAGCCTCCTTCTTCTCATTACAACCGCTGAAGAGCACCGTCCCGATGGCCAACCAGGGCGCACCTTTAGAGAAGTTCATAGAGGCTGATCTTTTTCTAGGGATTGCTACCGGCGCGGTCAATCGCATTCTCCCTGAAGCACGGCGTTCAACGAACAACGTTCGGCGTTTGGCGTTTGGCGACGCCGCGAATGGGCTTTTTGAGGCGCGAAGCGCTGAGTAGATTATAGCCTAGGGTGAGTCTGCGAGCCCTAGGTAGCCGACAAAAAACGGGCCAGCGCCGAAGGCGCGTCAGAAGGCGTTGCTCGGGACCGAGCGCAATCCTAGGAACGATCATTCTAACCTCACCACCTCTTCTTACGCGCTTTCAGCGCTAATCCCTTCTTTTATGCCATACCCAGGCTCGCGGACTCACCCTAGGCTATAATCTACTCAGTGCTTCGCGCCTCAATCGCCCACCACGCCGAACGCCGAACGCAAAGCGCGAGTCGGAATTGTCCGGTTTTTCTACGCTCCAATAAGGTTGTGACTCCAGTTTTTGCTGGCGTAAATTAAGCTCATGCGACCCCCGGCATTTCGTTCACCTTGGTTGTATACCGCCGTGGGAGTCGTCGTTACGGTGATTTTGCTTTCGCCGCTTTACTGGGTTCTATCCGGGAGTTTAATGACGCAGCGCGAGCTGTTCAGCCCGCATTTCTCTATTTGGCCCCATGAGTTTGTCTTCGAGAATTGGTCAAATGCCTTGGTCAGGCTTTGGCCGCATTTTGCTACCAGCGCCATCGTCAGCGTTTGCACGTCTGCTTTAACGCTGCTGGTCACCGCTCCAGCGGCGTACGCGATTGTCTGGCTAAAGGTTCGGGGACGCGGCGCCA
>JAFAIO010000275.1 GCA_019236675.1 Verrucomicrobiota bacterium | reverse complement strand
GGCTTTGATTTCCAACGGGAACTCCAATGTTTGGAGTTCGCTAAACGAAACGGGTTACGCGCATCGGCATTTATCTGGAACGAACAACAAGGAACTGCCAGCTTACAGGCACGAGTCGACCAGCTCATCGTTCATCCCGGCGGGTTCCTTCGGCAGGCACCAGCGCGCAAAGCAGCCGCAATCGCAACGGTCGCTCTAATTAAGACCTTACAAGACCACGCCGCTGGAGACGCCCCGATCCTACTCTATCGTCATCCCGCTCTCTACAAGGAACTCAGCGAAGCGGCTTCACTCGCTGACGGAACTATCGTCTATGGAGGTTAGCATGGAACCGAGACCCTCCGTACGGCAGCATGTTCTCGGACGCCTGAGATCATCGAACGGTCTACTTTTTGGAGCAGCTATCGGCAGCGGTCTCACCGCTCGCGCAGCTGAACAAGGAGGCGCAGATTTCCTCCTGGTGTTAAGCGCCGGGAAATTCAGGATGGCGGGGCTGCCTTCGCTAACCTGCATGCTACCGATCGGCGACAGCAATGAAATTGTGACCCGTATCGGCCGGAGCGAGATCCTAGGGCGAGTCAGTGCGCCTGTATTTTTCGGATTTTGCGTGTTGAATCCGCGTCTGGAGATCCGGCCTCGATTACGGGAGATCCGACGCTGGGGGTTCGCCGGGATCGCAAATTTCCCCACCGTGACTTCCATTGAAGGAGACTTTCGCGAAATGCTCGACACGACAGGGATCGGTTTTGAACGCGAGGTAGAGCTGGTTCGAACCGCCAGGGAAGAAGGGCTGACCACCTTAGTCTATGTCAGCAACGCGGAAGAGTCTCGACAGATGAAGGCAGCAGGGGCCGATATTTATTGTGCTAGTCTCGGATTTACAACTGGCACGCAGACTGGAGTTCCGGCCCGGCTAAACCTGTTTCAAGCAATCCCTTTGATCGATCAGATTTTAGCCCCGGTGCGCAACCCGGGAAGTCTGCTGCTGGTCGAGGGAGGACCGATCGTGGGTTCAGCGGAAGCAGTGCAGGTATGCGAGGCCTGCGGCATCCATGGCTATATCGGTGGTTCCACCGTTGACCGGTTGCCGTTGCAAACGGCGGTTCGCGCAACCGCCGCCGGCTTCAAATCATTGTCGGCTTCTATACACGCGACAACACCCGGAGGCCGAGGGTCGCATCGAGACCGATGGCCGTGGGGAGTCATTGGACGGTCACCTTCGGTCCGCCGGGTCATTCACCAGATCGAACGGGTGGCGCCGACGCGTTTGCCGGTCCTTATCTTGGGCGAGAATGGCACCGGTAAGGAACTGGTTGCCCGAGCGCTGCACGGAGCCAGCGGCCGAAACAGTCGCGACATGATTATTTTGAACTGCGCGGCTATCCCTCGGGATCTTTTGGAAAGTGAACTCTTCGGTTACGAACCCGGTGCATTCACCGGCGCGACGCGTAGGAGGATCGGAAAATTCGAAGACGCACACGGATCGACTTTGTTTCTGGATGAGATCGGCGATTTGGAACCGGCATTGCAAGCCAAGCTACTCCGCGTCTTGGAGGACGGCCGATTCGAGCGGATCGGCAGCAACGTTCTTCAATACACCGACGCGAGAATCGTGTGCGCAACCAATCGTGACATCCGGGAGATGGTGAGTACCGGGGTGTTTCGCGAGGACCTTTACTATCGCCTCTGTGCTGTTGAGATTGAGATACCGCCGCTACGAGATCGCGCCGGCGATATCCCGCTGTTGATCGCGCACTTCCTGAATGAGATTCGGTCCGAGCTCAATCCGAATATCGACGCGATTGAGGACGACGCGATGCAGTTATTGTTGAGCCATCGGTGGCCAGGGAATGTCCGCGAGCTGCGTCACGTACTCGAGAGGGCAGCGGTGCTTTGTTCGGGTTCAATTATTGGAAACAACGATATCGCGCTGCGCGGATCGAGCGACGTCGATCGCTATCAGCCGGCACCCGCTAGCAACCGAACGGCCAAGAGTCTTTTAACCGAGAAGGAGTGGATCCTGAACGCCCTCGAGGAAACCCACTATCATCGAACGAAAGCAGCAGCTCTCCTGGGTCTTTCGAGAAAAACTCTATATAATAAAATGTTGCGTTACGGGATGTTGTGAGGCTTTTGACGCCACTTCGGCACAGAAACCGATTGATGGAGGATAGCCCGCGAAAGAACGCAAAGAGTAAGAACCGCAGATGAACGCGGATCAGGATGATCCGTGGAGTAGTCAAAGTACCTTTACATCGCTCGTTCGGTTCGGAACCGCTCGTCTCGCCGTTCGACTACCGCCAAAGCGCGAATGACACCTCTGCGATAGTATGGTTGCCCTGGAGACCCGGAGAAATCTCCAAGCCGCGGTTAAGCAGTTCCGCCGAATCTTTTGCGTTCTTTGTGCTCTTTCGCAGCTATTTTCTCTTCTCTTTGCCCCTTTGCGTCCTTGGCCGACGTAGCTTGCGGGTACAGAACAGGGCGAAGCCTACTTTGCGTTGCTTCGTACCGTGACGCGTATTGGCAGGGTGGTGCGATTAACTCTACGCCCTGGAAAAGGACCTAGGGAACTTCTCCCGCAACGGTGACGACTCAACTAGGCCCCCCGCTTCTAGCCAGCTCTGAAGCCCGCCCTTAAGCGAGAAAACCTTCTGGTAACCGAGCCGGCGCAGCCCGTCCACGACTGAAGCACAAGAAGTCCCGATTGCGCAATAAATCACAATTGGGGTATCGAGCTTTGGAGCGATCTCGGATACCTTGCTTTCTAAGGTCTTTCGGCTGAGATGGATCGCCCCTTCAATATGCCCAAGGAGAAAATCGCGTTCCTCGCGGGCATCGATGATCAACGGATGAGGTTTCATACGCGCCAATTGATGCGGTGCAATTTCACGACTCTCGTTTCCGTGCTCCGAGCGAGTTCTGAGAGATAGCAGTTTCATCGGTAGTGCCTCCGGAGGTTCGCAGCGTCGGGCTAGCTTGAAAGTACCCTGAGTTAGTATCCTTACCGATTAAGTAGACTTTGCAACCTTTTTTAAACGCGAATTAAACCCCAACCGCAGATGGACGCAGATTTTCGCAGATGAAGAACCAACCGCAAATTGATCCGCCTTCGTCCCTTGTTCCCGGAACTATGGCGGACAGGCTGCGAATCAACACGAATAGGGGCTAGGTTTGGCCTGCCCTAAACTGATTACTGACCTACTTATTACTGATTACTTTCTGCCCCTCACCCATGGCGTCCCGATACGTCATGACATCAACTTTTGAAGCAGCGCCTCCCCTTCAGGCCAAGGGCCATAGCCGGAAGCGGCGTTGATATGACCGGCTGACTCTAAGATCACTAGTTCGCTGCCCCAGGCCGCTGCGAACATTTTTGCTCGTTCAAGGGTGGCAAAGGGGTCGTTAGTGCTAGCAACCGCTATCGACTTGAAAGGCAGCCGGATGAGCGGACAGGGGGCAAACCCAGTGGGACCGACCGGGATGGTCTCGGCTTCTACGTCAGGTGGCGCAACCAGGAGCGTTGCGACGACGCGGCTGGCTGTGTTGCAGGCGGCAGCAGCCCAATGAATCGCCGCGATACAACCCATGCTATGAGCCACCAACACAACCGGGTGATCCGCAGCCAAAATCGCAGCATTAAGATTTTGGATCCAATCCAAGCGCTGAGGACGTTCCCACTCCGTTTGACTCACCCGCTGATACTCAGGGTGTCTCGCTTCCCACAATGATTGCCAATGTTCTGGGCCCGAGCTGCCGAGGCCAGGAATGATCAATACCGTTTTCCCTGATTCCATGGTCGTCTAAAAGAGGAACCTGATGTTTAGCCCATTTGCACCGGAACTCAAACGGCTCCGTTGCGAGTCAGGATCTCCTCCACTGCCTGAGCAACACCAGCCTCATCGTTCGAACGAACCACCAAATCAGCGGCTGCTTTGAGCCGGTCTGAAGCGTTTCCCATGGCGATAGCGAACCCGGCTTCATTCAACATCTCCAAATCATTCAGACCGTCTCCAACGGCAGCCACCTCTGGTAAATCGACACCGAGAAACTGGGCGAGAACAGCGACAGCCTTCGCCTTGTTCACTTCAGCCGGTAAGATCTCAAGATAGTTCGGTTTCGAATACGTGATGGTTGAAAACGCGACCCTACTAAGAGATTGGATCGATCTCTCGATAGACGGCAATGCTATGCCCGCTGTATCCAGTCGACTGATCAGCATGATTTTGCTCGGTTCAATTGCGCCGGCCAGCAACCCGTCTGAAACCAGGGGCTGCAGGTTGACGATCCTGATTTCTTCCGCGATTTCGTCGGTCAATCTTCTAACCCGCCAGCTGTCAGGGGTGAAAACATTTGGCTCCACGCCTTGATTGATCGCCTCCTTCAAGATTGCAGCTGCCAAGTCCGTCGCCAGCCGCCGATCTAACCGGACATTTGCCGGACGCATAGACATTGAGTCCAGTTCACCGATCCAGCCGCCGGAGAAACAGATCAATGCGGGAGCGAAACCGAATTGTTGGACAATTTCGACAACCGCTTGGGGACCCCGAGCGGTAGCCAAAACGACCTTAACTCCTGAATCAGCCAATCGATTGACCGCTTCCTTTACCTCGTTTCTTAATCGATGAGTGCCGTCAAGCAGAGTCCCATCTACATCGATTGCGAACAATCGGACCGCAGATTTTCCCGGCGCTGGCTCATTCATCATCCGACCTTCCCTTACCTTGCTCCCAGAAACCGGTCCACAGAATAAAGAAGACTAAAAATATCCGCAGATTACACAGCCCCGGTGGGGCGAAAAACTCGGCGTGGTATCGTTTTTGTTTCACCGAATCGGAAGTCCGCGCCGGTTTTGAGCCGCGCGTGTGGTAGCAGCACCGCGGGACGGCTCAAAACCGGCGCGATTTCATTTAGTGAGGAAATAAAACCATGGGCGCGCCGAGTTCTTCGCCCTACCGGGCTGCGTAATCTGCGGATATTAATCTTAATCTGCGGATCAGACGTTTTCCCACTTCTTCGAACTAGCCGAACGCAGCACGGCATCGACAACCTTCTCGGTCTCTAATGCGGATTCAAAGGTCGGTTCGGCCGGAGTTTTCTCATCCAGCGAATTCACAAAATCGGCCACCTGATGGATGAACGAGTGTTCGTATCCAATGGAGAGACCGGGCACCCACCAATTGGCCATGTAAGGATGATCCCCATCGGTGACATGAATCGATCGCCAGCCGCGCAGGATGCCTTCGTCTTTATGATCAAACCACTGGAGCCGATGCAGATCGTGGAGGTCCCAAGCGATTGAACCGTGTTCGCCGTTGGTTTCCAGCGTATAAAGCGCCTTATGACCTCGGGCGTATCGCGTCGCTTCAAACGTAGCCAGTGACCCGTTTTTGAATCGACCCAGAAAAGCGCTGGCATCATCGATTCCCACCGCGGCTACCTTGCCGGTTATCTGGTGTTGGCGCTCCTTAATGAAGGTCTCAGTCATCGCTGAGACCGACTCGATCTCTCCGTTTAACCAGATCGCCGTATCTATACAATGAGCCAATAGATCCCCGGTTACGCCGCTACCGGCAACATCGATATCCAAGCGCCACAAGGCAGCGCCACCTTGTGGAACGGAAGCAGAAATTGTCCAGTCCTGTAGAAACTTCGCCCGATAATGGAAGATTCGTCCAAGCTTCCCGCAAGCGATGATTTGCTTCGCTAGCGTCACCGCAGGGATCCGGCGGTAATTGTACCAGACCATGGTTCGGGTTCCTGCCTTTTTGGCAGCATCCACCATCTGTTGCGCTTCAGCGAGATTACGTGCCAACGGTTTTTCGCACAAAACCATTTTGCCTGCCTCGAGTGCCGCTGTGGCAATCTCGGCATGCGTATCATTCGGGCTCGCGATATCGACAAGCTCAATCGCAGGATCT
>JAFAIO010000267.1 GCA_019236675.1 Verrucomicrobiota bacterium | reverse complement strand
TGTGCTTAACTGCGGCGTTCCATAAGTTAACGTCGTTAAACTTTAATCGCGTATGCTTGTTAGCCAGCCCCAGGAAAAGGTCGATATTCGGTCTCAAGCCGAAGAGCTGGCTCAGATTGCAATGGAGTTGCAACGCCGATTGTTTGCCCGGCTTTCTCAAGAGATCAGCAGGGGTAGCGTCTCCTTTCCGCAATTCTTCCTTTTGACCTACCTCGACAGGCGTGCGCCTATCACCATGTCGGACATCGCGGCCAGAATGGGGCATACAACTGCAGCTGCTACCGGCCTAGTCGATCGATTGGAACGACTTGGGTTTGTTGCTCGAGCCCATGCGTTGGATGATCGACGCAAGGTGATTGTGAAAATCACTCCAAAAGGATCAAACCTTGTGTCCCGGATAAGGCAAGATATCGTCGACGCAATTGCGACGTTGCTGCGGGACCAGTTGACGCCTGAGCAGGGTACGACCTGGGTAGAGGTCTACCGGAAGATTTCGAGCTTTTGCGAAAAGAAAATATCACACGAATGAGATCGAGTTTAATCGCCTTAATCGGAATTGTGTTGTTTGCCAATGCAGGGATAGCAGGTGAAACCACAGGGGGAGGGGGTGGTCTCGGCCGGCATCCTCTAACCATCACGGAAGCTGTGGAGTTGGGCCTGAGGCAGAGCCCCACGGTCTTAAATCAGGTCCAGGAACTTAAACGGCTCTCGGGTTTAGTCTTTGAAGCCCAAGCTGCGCTGATACCGCAAGTAACAGCCACTGGCTCGTATCAGCAGGTGGAGCCGACGCTGGCCCAAAATTCCACTGGCACTGGCTCTCTGCCATTCGATCTGCTGCTCTTACCGCAGGGGCAGCCATTTATCCTGCGCCCAAATGGAACCACCAATGTGGTGGGGATCCCGCTGAGTTCGCTCTTCTCGTCGACGCCCATCACCAATACTTGGAACATGAAGGTGCAGATCACCCAATTACTTTACGATGGTGGGGCCGCCGTTGCGAACCGGCGCGCAGCGAGAATCAATGAAGATGCCGCCTATTACACCTTGCGCGATACCATTGACACGCTGGTCGAAAATATTAGAACCCAGTTTTATCAGATTATTCTCGATCGCGCGCTCGTGCAGGTCCAGGAGGAGTCGGTCAACTTGCTGCGAAGCCAGTTAGATGATCAACAGAGCCGCTATGAGGCTGGAACCGTACCGCAATTCAATGTCTTACAAGCCGAGTCCCAACTGCAGAACCAGATTCCCCAGTTGATTTCGGCTCAGAACAACTATCGAATATCGCAAGTAACGTTAGCCAAAACATTGGGTATCCCGGCCGACCGGCAATATGTGACGGATGAGCCTCTCCCGGTTGTCGGTTCGCTCGATGTTACACCGATCAAATATGATTTGTCAGAGGCGTTGGTGATCGCCCGGGCTAACCGTCCCTCGCTGAAGGCGCAGCGGTCAAATATTCTTGCAGCGGTTGAAAGCGTCAGCGTGGCTAGGGCCGGGTGGCAACCGACGCTAAACGCCAGTGCCGGACTCGAGATCGAGGAAAATCCGTTCAGCAATAACATGCGCAACACGGTCAACGGATGGTTTTTCGGCGTAAATGGCTCATGGAATATCTTAGATGGCGGCACCACTTACGGGAAGGTTAAGGCCGCTAAAGCGCAGCTAGAGGAAAGCAAAGTCACCTTTGACGACGCGGTCCGGCAGGTCGAACTCGATGTGTCCACCGCGGTCGATAATCTCCGCCAAGCGCAAGAGACCATTGTGGCTTCAAAGAAGGCAGTGGACGTATCCCTTGAGTCGCTCCGTTTAGCCAATGAACGGCTCGCTGCCGGGACTGGTACCCAGCTGGACGTTTTAAACCAACAGACTCAGCTTACCACCGCTCGCTCGAATTATTTTACAGCGGAGTTTCAGTACATCTCAGCGATCGCGCAGTACCAGTTCGCTACTGCGACTGAGGTTAAATACAATGACCTCTTTAATGACGGATATCATCCTAAGACGTTGAGCATCAAGGAAGCACAGAAGTCGACTCGGTCCCAAGTTGATTCTCCGCTCGACTCCGGCAAGCCGGCGACATCGAAAGCGAAGAAAATCTCGCTGACGCCTCCTGAAGGCAAGATTTCAACCCCGAATGACTGACGTTCCGGTAAAACGGTTCCCGGCACTCGAAGATTTAGCGATTGTCCAGCACGGGTTCACGCTTCGAGTACCCGGGCTGGATGTAAAGACGGACCGGGCAACCGCGCTAGAGCGAATATCGGGTTACCACCAAAGGGTCCTACAAGGTCTGGGACCCCGGCACCTTAGGATCGCAGAGCAGATCCACGGTAATGGAGTAGCCGTCGTGGATCGCGGATCGTCGCAGAAAACTCCCGGCGTTGACGCTTTGGTCACCAATGATCCCGAAGTGGTATTGGGTATCTATGTGGCGGATTGTTGCGCGATCTATTTTGTCGATCCGGTGAAAACTGTGATTGGTATCGCTCATTCTGGCCGGAAAGGTACCGAGCAAAACATTGCCGGCATGACCCTCGAACGCATGGTAGCCGGTTTTGGATCGTCGCCGGAGGAATTGGTGGTTCAACTCAGTCCTTGCATTCGGCCGCCGTTCTACGAGGTAGATTTCGCGGCCCAAATCGTTACCCAGCTGCAGGCCGGAGGTGTCCGGCGGATCTATGATTGCGGAGAAAACACCGGAGCAAATCTTGAACTGTTTTACTCGTACAGAGTAGAAAAGGGTTTGACTGGGAGGATGCTTGGCTTTCTGACGCTCACAAAAGGAGACGGCAGTCTTGGACCTTCTGCGCATCACCCGGAAATTTGATCCGGACGTATTGGAGTTGATGGATCGGCCGGACCCATCAACACCGGAGTTAGCCCGCGCGTTAATAAATCTTCAAAAATTAAATCGGCACTTTGGAAGCCATCGGATTATTTGCCATTTCCTTAACCGTTGGCTTAGGCCAGGTGAAACAGTGAAGATTTTGGATGCCTGCACCGGATTCGGTGACATCCCCCGGCTCGCCGTAGAGTTGGCTCGACGAAGAGGTTCCCGGGTAAAGTTACTGGCGGTGGACATGCAACCTGCCACTCTGGAGATAGCTCGGCAGCGATCCGCTTTATTTCCGGAAATCTCGTATGTACAGGCCGACATTCGTTCGTTCGAGCCCAGGGATCGGTTCGATATCGTATTGTGCTCGCTGGCTCTCCATCATTTTGCGTGGCGGGAAGCGGTGGAGATCTTGCAGCGGCTTAGTCGACTCAGCGGCAGCGCGGTTCTGATCTCAGACCTGGTCCGATCTGTCACCGGAATCCTGGGTGTTTATCTGCTGACCTCCACAGTTTTTCGGAACCCCATGACCAAATTCGACGGTCGGCTTTCCATCCGACGCGCGTTTTCATTTGCAGAAATGAAGAATCTAGCGCTGGAGGCCGGTTGGGAAGGATTCGGACACCGCCGCTTTTTGGTGAGTCATCAGGCGTTGTGGCTGGAAAACAGCAGCTAGGAGCTAGAATCTAGGAGTTAGGAGGGGGCAACTCAGTTTGGTGGAGCGAGGCTCCCGCGAAACCCCGCCCCTTTTCCGAAGCAAACCAGTGTTTAACAAGAAGTTGTGTGGCTAGGCAAAAAAAACGCGCCGAGCCGTAGTCTAGCCCGCAATTGCTATCGTAATCGTCCTCGTCCTCGATGAACGCGTTGCCACCCGTGGTCGCTCAACTCCACCCTCGCTAAAATGTGGGGCAGCGCGAAACACTCTTGCAACTGGTTCGTCACCGCTTAATCGAGCTCATCGATGCACGATCTTAATTACATGCCCGCTGAAGAACCAATTCGAGGACGAGGACGATTACGATATTAGTGGCACGTCTCCTAGCTCCTAGATTCTAGCTCCTAACTCCTGCTTGTTTGACGCCGTACCCGGACCGGCTTACTCCTCTGACACGTCGATTCACAGATGAAAAATTGGTTTGGATCCATCGCTTTTTTCGTTGTGATTTCGTATGTAAGCGGCGCGGAGATACCGATCGATCCCAGCCGATTCCAACTGCAAGTCGAGAAAGGGGCAGAAGCCCGCTCTGCTATTGTCGATGATGAGACCCAGCCCGGCAGTAAGGAATTAATGGTCACGGTCTCCAAGCCGGGCCCGGAGTTCTGGAGTGTAGAATTGCGAGCGCCAGGGTTCAGCTTCGAGCAGGGTAAAAAGTATGACCTATTGTTTCGAGCCAGGAGCTCGCAGAGTGGGTACGTGTATTTCACCTTAGAAAAGACGGATGGAAATCAGGGTTCCATCGCGAGAGGTACATTCCTCCAACTCCCGGAGCAGCCAGTTGACTGCACCGTAGAGTTTGCGGTGCAAGAAAAGGCGCCTGCAGCCCGGGTGACCATTAGTAGTCTGTCGGTCGATCAAGCCACGTTTTATTTCAGTGATTTTAAGCTGATAGAACGATAGGCTCGCCACCGTCGAGCGCTGCCTCGCTTCCGCCTTCGCCAAGCCTACGGCGCGACGAGTTGCGAGGCCGAAGTGGGCGGCACCCTGGGGGGGAGCCGCTTTGGCCTGCGTGCAATGAACCCGTTCTCTTATCTCTATCATTTGTGCGGCCGAAACGCGATGCAGCAAGCGGCTCCCGGGAATTACCCAGCGTGATCCATTTGCCATTGACGCAGATCCGCTTCACCCCGGCCGTATAGCTGCAAACCGTTGAGACGTTCGCGGGAGCCGCCTGTTTTCACACGTTTCGGCCGCACTAGCGTTGAGACGAAATTCGCGAGGGCGGCAGGCTGCGGGCCAAAGCGGCTCCCCTCCAGGCGGTGGGCCGTCGCGCATCGCGTCAACGTGCCACCTTTTCTAGGACAGCCTGCGCGACGTAGCCTCCCGGCCTGTCGGACATAGCTCCGGGAGTTTCAACGACCGGGCAAAGTCGGGAGTTTCAGACGACGGGGCGAAGTCGGGACGAGGGGACGATCACGACCGGGTTGTGACGGCGCCTCCCAGCTCCAAGATGCTTGCTCTTAGCTCCTGCCTCTTTTCGCCATATATTCCGCCGCCAATTCCGACCGCTTAATTTTTCCGCGCGCATTCACGGGTAGTTCAGTCACGATCTCAAAATCGCGAGGGACCTGCCAATCGGCCAGTCCCGCCCGGCAGTGCGCTTCGAGTGTTTGCCGGGCGATCGGTGGGTTAGACAACACTAACACTACCAGGTCCTCGTTTCTGTTCGGGGAAGGCACACCAAAGGCAACTACCTCAATTACACCAGGGACTTTCCGGATATGTTCTTCGACTAGGGAAGGATGAATTTTTTTGCCTGCGATGTTAATGAAGTCCGAAGCTCGCCCATAAAGTTGGGCCGACTCGCCCATCCACCGGACCAGATCGCCAGGCGTGAATCGCCCTGTCTGAAGTGTTTCCGGGTCTTGATCCGGAAAGTAACCGTCCCCAACATTCGTGCCGGTAATCTCGATCCTGTCGTTCGCGAGGCGAGTGATCTGAACTCCATCCATCGGAGTTCCGACAAACCCGGAAGGCGCATCCAGGCGCCCTTCCCGATCGAACATGATTCCACCGCACTCAGAGGATCCATAGAAACTATGGATGCGCAGGTTGTACCGGCGATAGAATTGTTGGACCGTTTCCGCTGGAAGCGGTGCGCCGGCGGAAATGCAGATGCGAATGGCGCCGAGGCGGTCGCAATCACTGAGGGAGCTTAAGGCCTGAAAGATAGCCGGTGTGGCTGGGAGTACGGTAGCAGGCGAGTGCTCGATATGCCGGTGGATCGCCCTAGGAAGTCGATCTCGTGAACAAACAAACCGTGTTCCTTGATATAACATCGGCGTGACCAGGTTGCTAAAGCCGTATGAATGAGCAAAAGGGATAGCGCCAAAATTGACGTCTTCGGCAAGGAGTCCCATCGAACTGCAGATGTTGCGGCAGTCGCTAAATAGTTGCGATTCTCTGAAACGGATAGCTCGAGGGAGTCCGGTGGTTCCGGACGTTATCTTTAACAGGACCGGTTGAGACGCGGTCCAGTCGGCGGGATCGGAATGAAGGTGCGAAACCGCGTTTGAATGGATGGCAGCATGCGGCCGGGTGACTTTAATGACATTATCAAGCTGTTGACCGGTCACCTCGGTTTCCAGGGGAACCATGACCAGCGACAAATCCAGAGTAGCGAGAAAAATCGCCGGCCAGCCGGCGTCCTCAGCGAGCTGGATCAGGACGGTCGAGCCTTTGGGGAAGGACGACAGCTTATCTCGCCAAGCAAGTCGCTCGGATTCAATGTCAGCAAATGTTCGAAGCACCTCCCGATTATTTCCGTAGATAGCCGCTTGCCGGTCGTGGCGCTGAAGAATATTAGCCCAGGTTGCCCCAAAGAGATGTGGTTGCACTTGCGTCAGTTACCGAGTGTGTTACTTTCTCGCTCTTTCGACATGAAGGCGGACATTCATCCCAATTATACCGAGACTACGATCGTTTGTGCATGTGGCGCGACGTATCGCACAAGATCGACTCGCAGGGATATCAAAATCGGAATTTGCGCAGCTTGCCATCCCTTTTTCACGGGTGAACAGAAATTTGTCGATACCGCTGGGCGAGTAGAGAAATTCGCTCGCCGTTACGGTAAGACAATGCTCTCTAAAGAGAAGCGTAAGTAGCCGGTAGCCTGCATTTCTCAAAAAAATGCAGGCGCATTTTGGAGAAATGCAGGCTATGGACTTTCGCCCGTTGATCGAGCAAAGACGCCGGCGCTTCGAAGAACTCGAGGCACTCATTGGGTCGTCCTCTCTTTTTGAGAACCCTAAACGGGCAAAAGAGATCATGCGCGAGCACTCGAACGTGAAGCGAGTGCTGGAATCGTGGGATATCCTCGAGAAGAAGCAACGTGAACTCGAAGACAACCGAGTTTTGGCGGCCGGGGAGGACTCTGAATTAGCCGAGTTGGCGGCCGCAGAAATCCCCTCCTTGGAAGTAGAGGTCGAGAACAGATCCAAAGAGGTCCAAGTGGCACTGCTACCACCTGAGCCGCACGAGGATCGCGATGCCATTGTTGAGCTTCGTGCCGGGACGGGAGGCAGTGAGGCGGCTTTGTTTGCAGCCGATCTTTACCGCATGTACTCGCGGTACGCTGAATCCCATCGATACAAGATCGAAGAGCTGGAAAGCAGTCCCTCGGAGTTGGGCGGTCTCAAAGAAGTTATTTTCAAAGTCTCCGGAGAACATGTCTTTCGCACACTCAGGTACGAGAGTGGTGTGCACCGGGTTCAACGGGTTCCCGTGACCGAGGCGCAGGGGCGAATTCATACTTCAACGGCAACCGTAGCCGTATTACCGGAGGCGGAGGAAATCGACTTAGAGTTGCGTCCTGAGGATCTTCGAATTGAAGTTTGCCGTGCGGGCGGACCCGGCGGGCAAGGCGTGAACACGACGGACTCCGCAGTTCAAGTGCTGCATATCCCGACCGGCAAGATTGTCCGGTGTCAGGATGGCCGCAGCCAACAAAAGAACAAGGAGAAAGCGCTCGCCATTCTAAGAGCCCGCCTGCTTGAAGAGAAGCAGCAAGAAGAGGCCGAGAAATATTCCGCGCATCGCCGGAGTCTAATTGGTTCGGGCGGACGGGAGGAAAAAATTCGGACTTATAATTTCCCGCAAAACCGGGTCACCGATCATCGAATCGGACTGACTCTGTTTAATCTGGATCTCTTCATGGAGGGCCAACTCGACGAAATGGTCTCCTCGCTTCAATCCAGTGATATGGAACAACGCCTCAAGGAGGCGGGGCTTGAGGTTGTGGCGGGGTAAAGGGGCAGGGTTATTGGAACCTGCGATAGGGCGTGGCGGCGTTCGGGCCAAGTGATCAGTAATCAGTGTGTCAGTAATCAGTTGGTAAGACTTTCTCCTGGCGCACCCGGTAAAATCTCTCTGAGAAATAGCTGCAACTCATCGTTTGAAATGCCGGAACGCTAGCGTCTCTTTGTGACCACTGATTACTGACCTACTGAATACTGATTACTTTCCTCAGTGACTGTCCTTGAGCTAATCCAAAACACGACAGCGTTTTTCCAGCGTAAGGGAGTAGAGTCACCTCGGCTGAGTATCGAGTATCTTTTGGCTGAGGCTCTGGGTAAACGGCGTCTCGATCTTTACCTGGATTACGACCAGCGATTACCGGAGCAGATTCTGGAACCCTTAAGAGATAAAGTCCGGCGGCGATCGGAAGGTGAGCCGTTGCAACATCTGCTTGGTTCCTGGGAATTCTACGGACGACGCTTTAAGACCGATCGGCGTGCGTTGATTCCGAGACCGGAAACGGAACGTTTAGCCGAGCTGTTGCTCGACCAAATTCCGGCGACTACTTCGCCGGGGATGCGCCTCGCCGACGTTGGCACCGGCTCGGGTGTACTGGCGATCACCCTGGCATTGGAACGGCCCAGCCTCGAAGTCGTGGCCACGGATCTGTCCGCCGATACGCTGGCTTTGGCTCGCGAGAACGCGGTCGCTCACGGTGTGGACGACCGCATCAACTGGCTGCAAACAGATCTGCTATCGGGAGTCGATGTCGATTTTGATTTTCTGGTGGCAAACCTGCCATACGTCCCAACCGCGGAAATACCCAAGCTGTCCCGCGAGGTGCGGCATGATCCTCCCCTGGCTTTGGATGGAGGAGAGGACGGATTAGACGTCATCGGCCGGTTCGCCCAACAAGCACCGTCACGTCTGAAGCCGGGAGGTTGCGTTTTTCTTGAAATCGGCATTTCGCAAAGCCAAGGCGTTGTAGACATTTTGCAGAAACAAAAATTTCGGGACATTTCGGTCGAGAAGGATTACCAAGAAGTGCAACGCTTTGTGATCGCAAGGTATGGATAAAATCATTGTACACGGCGGCCATACTCTGGCGGGCACCGTTAAGATCAGCGGCTCAAAAAATTCAGCCTTACCGATTCTCGCTGCGACCCTGCTGACCAAAGAACCGTGTGTCATCCATCGGGTTCCTGATCTCAGTGATGTGCATTACATGCTCCAGATTCTGAACCATCTGGGCGCAGAAGTCGAAAGAGCGAGCGGGGTGGTCACGGTCAAAGCTGAGAAAGTTGATACCATTGCGCCATACGATGTCGTACGAAAAATGCGCGCGTCGGTTTGTGTCCTTGGACCGCTGCTCGGTCGAGAAAAGGAAGCGACGGTCTCCCTACCTGGAGGCTGTGTGATTGGGGACCGGCCTATCGACCTGCATCTTCGGGGGTTCGAAGCGCTGGGCGCAGCCGTCCGCGTCCACGCCGGTAACGTCAAGGTTTTCGCGCCTGAGTTAATCGGATCCAAGATTTCGTTAAAAGGAAAATTCGGCAGCACGGTTTTAGGGACCGATAACGTTTTGATGGCGAGCGTCCTGGCTGAAGGGACGACGGTGATCGAAGACGCCGCGTGCGAACCAGAGGTTGTAGATCTGGCCAATTTCTTAAATAAGATGGGTGCCCGGATTGAGGGCGCCGGCAGTCCACAGATCGTCGTTGAAGGAGTTAAAGAGTTGCACGGCGCTGAACATGAGGTGATCCCGGATCGCATTGAAGCCGGGACATTCTTGGTTGCCGGAGCGATTGCTGGGCGCGAGGTAACCATTACCCGAGCGAGGTACGACCATTTAACGGCCGTCGCCAATTCCTTGGAGGCATGCGGCTTTAATCTTAATCGGGCAAATGGGGCGATTACGATCCAGCCGAATGGGTCTGTAAGTTCAGTAGACTTGCGAACCGAACCGTATCCCGGATTCCCCACGGATATGCAGGCTCAGATGTGCGCTTTGCTGGCCACGGCAAAAGGTGATAGCCAGATTACGGAAAACATCTTTCCCCAACGTTTCATGCACGTGTCCGAGTTAAAACGAATGGGGGCAGCGATCGAACTCGATGGGGCAACTGCTAAGATTCGCGGCGTGGATGGGCTCAGCGGCGCGCCAGTCATGGCTAGCGATTTAAGAGCGTCAGCCGCCTTGGTATTGGCAGGCTTACAAGCGGAAGGTCAGACCGAGATCAACCGAGTCTACCACATCGACCGCGGCTACGAGCTCATCGACGAAAAGCTCGGCAGCCTCGGCGCGCACATCGAACGGGTGAAAGTTTAGGCTGAATATCGCGCCATCTCGGTGCGAGGGTTGGAATAGCAAATATGTCGCCGAACCGGTCGAATAATCGTTCTTTGATTTGCTATCTTCTATTTGCTATTAGGCCTGATGATCGCGGACATTAAAAGACATTTGGAAGCGGCGGTTTTCGTCCCGTTTTCAATTGAGATGAATGACGGTCGCTCGATCCGAGTTCCATCTCGGGATCATATCGGTGTCCTTATTCATGCGGTCGCGGTCGAAGATGACACAGGCGGTGTCCGCGTTTTGGCAGCGCGCAATATCTCGAGGTTAACGATTCCAGTGAACGGTCGAGAAGGCTAGCTCGGCGCCCCACAGTTCTGTGGGCCGGCCGGGTAACCGCGGGAGCAATAACTGCTACCCTCGTACTGGCCTCCAAAACGTTACTTTGCTATTTGCTATGCGCCGGAGTCTAAGACGACGGCGCCTCTCCGCGCAGCTTCGCGTAGATCAGCTCCCTGGCATCCCAGAAAACAGTGTTATGGCTGGCTCCGGCGATACTATGAAATTCAATCGGATCTGGGACGGTTTGTGCCAGTGAACGTCCCATGCTGACTGGGATGAGGGCGTCCTTTTCCCCATGAACAATGGTCACCATCGGTGGCGGGGTTTGCGCACATACGCGCCTGAGTGCCTCGACATTGTCAAAACGGTCGAGCAACAGCATTCCAGGCCGGATACCAGTAAATCGTTGCACCATGTCTTCCATGGTCGTGAAAGGAGCGATTAACACCAAATCCTGGACTGGGAATTTTTCGGCGAACTGCAGTCCGGCCGCGGCACCCACCG
>JAFAIO010000128.1 GCA_019236675.1 Verrucomicrobiota bacterium | reverse complement strand
AGACATTCTCCCCCAGATCTTCAATGGTGTATACCCACCGCTACCATCCGCTTCAAACACGCCGATCGCTGACGTCGGATGCGGCCAGGGCGCGTGGCTCGCTTGGGCAGCCAGCCAAGGTGGCGAGAATCTGACCGGCATCGACATCAGCCGGAACGAACTCGATCTGGCGCGGCGATTACCCAACATCCGGTTTATTCATGATGATACCATCGTCGCCCTTAAGAAACAGGAAGAGCAATTTGGATTGATTCATGCAAAGGACTTGTTTGAACACCTGACTAAAGACGAAGCGATCGAGTTCCTCCAAGCATGCCACGGAGCGTTGAAGCCGAATGGTCAGTTGTGGATCTATACATTCAATGCCCAAGGTTGGTTCGCCGGAGCAACCCAACACGGCGATTTCACACATGAGCTTTCGGTCACACCGGCAAGTCTTGCTCAGGTTCTCCGCGCAGCCGGCTTCACCGTTGTCTCGGTGCAAGGCCGGTTACCGGCTCCCAAGACCTTGGGCGGTCTGGGACGGAGGTTGCTCTTTCGTTTCCTGGAAATTATCGGGCGGTTTATCATCGCTGCCCGTCACGGCCAAAGAGTTAGTGACGATAACGTTGATTTCAGCACAACTTTGCCTGATCTACTCGCGATAGCAAAACGCGAGACCGATTGAGCCTGGTACCATAGTACTCTTGCCGACATCGAACTGGGTTATCTATCTTGGATGTCGCTACGGTGGTATGAAAATCATCCATTCTTTTGTCGGAGCCAGTTGCCTGGCTTTAGCACTCAGTGCCGGTAACCTGCAGGCCCAAAATGTCGGTATCGGAACAGGTAGTCCTTTAGCTAAACTAACGGTTATTGGCTCATTGGCGATCGGAGACAATTCGTTCAACGTGAACCTGCCCTCTTCGTCCTCCAGTTCGAATGCCAACTGGACCGTTAACGAAGCCATCTTTCAGGGAGCAGTTGGGATTGGTACGACGAATCCGACTCAATTTGGAAGATTGTGCGTGCTGAATGATCAGGGAAATAACGGAGCCCAGGACGACTTGGCGCTTGTTTCGTTTAACAACACAACCGGTCCCGGTCCAGCACTGACGTTCTACGCCGGCAGAGGCACTGCGGCGAGCCCCGCCACTTTGCAAAACGGGGATATCCCGGGAGACATCGATTGGTTTGCTTACACGAGCAACTTTGGAATTGTCGCTCAGATTACCAACACCTTCACTGGAACTGCTACGGCCCCGAGTGATACCATGCATATATCGGCCAGTGGCAGTACCGCTCAGGATGGTCACCCCGACAATACCGCCAGTATTTACCTGGTTGGCGCGACCGGTAATGTCGGCATCAATCAATCGAATCCACTCGCCCCCTTGCACGTGAACGGATGGGCTGACATTGTGGACACTTCTACCCAAGTCTACTTCAATTTTGGTAGTGCTGCTTTTGGGGGACCTGCACCAGAAACGAATCAGAGCCAATTCGCAGACGCAATCTTTGGGCACAATGTGTGGTGCACAGAAAGTTATATTTCTTACAATGGAACGATCACTGCCAGTGACGCGCGTCTGAAGAACATCATCGGGCGGTCTGACAGCGCGAAAGATCTGAAAACCCTCGAGAGGATCGAGGTCACGGATTATACGATGAGGGATGTCGTGAGGTACGGGAATAAACCGTTAAAGAAAGTGGTCGCGCAACAGGTCGAACAAGTCTACCCGACAGCGATTACTACTACCGGGGTCAAAGGGTTTACTTTTACACCAGATGTTTACGCGGTCTCGGACTCGGTCAAAATGGAGAAACCGGGTGTCTACCTAGTAAGCCTGCGCAGAACGCACGACCTGAAAGACGGAGATACTATTCGGTTGATCACGCAAAAGAATCCAGAGCTGACCGTGGTAGCACACGTGGTAAATCACAACGCCTTTACCGTAGAAACGAAAGAACCGCTCGGAGACAAGGTATTCGTGTACGGCAAGCAGTGCTTGGACCTGAAGGCGGTGGACTACGAAGCGATCAGTATGCTCAACGTGAGCGCCACCCAGGAATTGGCGAAAAAGGTGGAGAATTCTGAGCTCCAAAACGAAAATCGGCGGCTGACGGCCGTCCAGGAACAGAACCAAGCGAAGATGGTGTCCCTCAAAGCCAGCAATGAAAAACTCGCTGTAGTGGCAGCGAAGATAGAGATGCTGGAAAAGATAGTTGCCACGATGCAGGAGAAAGGAAAAGCCGATGTGCAAACGGTGGCGCTTCGCCGGTAAATGGCACCAAGACACAGTCCTAAACTCACCTTGTCTTCTTGTACCGGACTACCATCACACCCAGAAAGGGTTAGCGGTCGGGGTCGCTCTAGGCTCGGATGTGAGCTCGAATCCTTGTCTGCTCCTGTAGTCCATCATCCCAATGCGTCTGTCACTAACATCCAATCCGAACCTAACTGAAAATGCTAACAAATCATATTAGAGAAGTCGTTAAGCCAATAGTTGGTGGCGCTGTCATGTCTTGCTGTTTAGCTACCAGCGTTCATGCACAAAATGTCGGTATCGGGTTTTCAAACCCGCTATCGAAACTCACCGTCAACGGTAATCTAGCCGTGGGCACCGATTACAACACCGCGGCGCCCGCCAATGGTGCCCTCATCGAGGGAATCACCGGTATTGGAACCACCTCACCCGATTCTGCCAATTCATTCCTCACCGTAGCCTCTACCGGACAATCCAATCTCACCTTGCTTGCTGCGCCTGCCTCCAAGGCGCCGAATATTCGTTCCGGGATTTTCTTCGGTGGCTCTTACTTCCAATGTACGGACTCTCCGTCCAATGGGACAAAGGATTTGACCTTTTTCAATATCCCTACCCAAACTAATGTTCTGACCTTGGCGGCCAGTAATTCTGTAGGGATTGGCACGACCAAGCCTACTCAAGCCGGACTCGTCGTCGCGACTTCCGTGACGGGTAGCATTTCGTCTGGGGAATTTTTCAACTTTAACTCGGGTCCAGAGCTAGGCAGTTTTGGGACGGCCAGCGGAAGCTGGAGCATCTATGCGGTCGGCGGTATCGCTGCCTCGGGAGACATTGTTAGCCAAAGTAACATCGTTTCCGTTACCAACTTCAATCTTTCTGATGCCCGTCTGAAGAACGTTATCGGCAGATCAAACTCTGGAGCCGATCTGACGACGCTGGAGAAACTGGACGTGACCGATTACACCATGAAAGACGCGCGTTTCTCGGGCCGCAAGTTCAAGAAACTCATCGCCCAGCAGGTGGAGCAAGTCTATCCGGAGGCGGTCACAAAGGTTACAGATGCCGTGCCCGACATTTATAGTGTCGGACAAGTTAAAAAGATCTCAGATGGGCTGTGCGAGATTAGTACCGATAAGGAATTCAGCCTGAAGTCCGGTGAGCGAGTAGAGATTCTTGGCCCGGACCGCCTTCCTCATGTGGTGATCGCTGAAAACGTGAGCGACAAAAGTTTTAGTGCCAAACTAGAGGGCTTAGACACGGGCACGAAGGTCTTTGTTTACGGTCATGAGGTGAATGACCTGCGCACCCTCGACTACGAGGCCATTAGTATGCTGAATGTGAGCGCCACCCAGGAACTGGCCAAAAGAGTCGAAACTTTGGAACAGCAAAACTCGAATCTCCAGAACGAAGCTAAGAGGTTAACGGCTATCGAAGCCGAACAGGGGTGCGAAATCGCAGCCTTGAGGGCCGCGAATGAAAAATTTAATGCCCTCGCATCCGAAAACGCCAACCTGAAGGCCGAAATGGAAGCTTTGAAGAAGGCAGTCACAACGATCCAGCAGAAAGAGAACAGCGAAGTCAGGACCGTGGTGCTCGAGCAGTAACCGCGATGCGGGACCGGGCGACCGCAACCGCACTAAGCAAAGCCTCGCGCGGAGTCGCAACGAACGCAGAGCTAAAGAAAACAAGAGTTTGTGAGCTAACCTACAGAGAAGTTCACCACAAAGACACAACATAAAGGACGGATTTGTAACAAATCGCTGGAGTACCGGAACGCCCACCGTTTGGCCACGCTTTTGCAACTCGGCGTTCTTTCGACTGCACTTTTATATTCTGATCTTTGTGTTCTCTGTGTCTCTGTGGTGAATTCATTTGTCTTTCAGCCGATTCGTGAAGAAATAGACGCCGTCTCCTCTGTTACCCGCAAGCATTTCAAAGTTTAGCTCGTCCAGACGCCGAATTAGCGTTTTTCCTTGGTGCTGCTCGTCCTCGTGGATTTCGATGAGCAAGTGAGCATACTGAACGATCGATCTGCACGTTTCCGAAAAGAGAACCTCGTACTCGGCAAACTCGATATCCATTTTCAGGATATCGACTCTATCATTTGGAAAATAGGCCGATGTGAGTTCGTCCAGAGTGACGCCGGATACTTCTAAAGTGGGAGTATCACCCACATACTGGTGATATATCGAGTTTCCGACCCAACCGCCGTTATCCGCTACCAGGATACGGCGCTTCGTGTCGCAGACGGCTGCATGAACCAGGTTTGCGGTTGCACCGATATTATTCACTAGATTGAAAACGAGCCTCGCGTGCGTGCGCAAGTTCATCTCGACAGCAACGATTCGTTCAATCTCAAACCCGAACAGAATGAGTGCTAGCCCGAACCCGCCGCTGTTAGCTCCGAGATCCAGTACCCTTAAAGGACGATCTCTCGTTAAATGGTGAAAGTGTCGCGAATACATGTCGCGGGCCACACATTCGATCAGGCCATATTGATCGCCGCCCGCTCGATCCACCAGAAAGCGAACCCCCCGTTTTCGAAAAACCATCGGGGATTGAAAGCAGCACCGCTGAATAACAAGAAAGGGCCAGTTATCGAACCGCATGAGAGCCTGCAGTCCGTCCCAGCGGTGCCGAATCGAGGTTAGGAATTGCATCCGTTTAGCGTTTGGCGTCCTGGGTGCGGTGTTTGGCGTCCGCAACTTGCCGCACACCATCGCCCAAACCAAAGACGTGTTTCGGTCTCCACGGCAGCCACCGTCCATTTGTTCATGCATTGCATCGGTCGAGGATTTCGACATTCGGCGTAGTGAGCTTCACAAGGGACACACGGGACCGATTCGTCACGCAGCATCCGGATCCGTTCCGGGAACCAGAACGGATCCCAACATCGGCTGGACGGCCCGTTGATGATCACGGAGGGTATACCCAGTGCGGATGCAATTTGAAAGGGACCGCTGTTGTTACCGATGAACAATCGGGCCCGAGCGAGCACCGCGACTAGGTGGGCAACAGAAGGGGTCTCAACAACTTGAACACCCGAGTTGAGAACCGAACCATCGTTAACCGATTGTCTGATCCAGTAGACCTGATGGTCTTTACAGAGACGATTGGCCAAACGAATGAAGTTTTCTGAAGGCCAACGCTGAAAATCCTTCGATGCTCCCGCATGGATCACAATGGGAGTGCCGGGAACGCCCGGGAACGCGCGCGAACGCTCGGAGCGAGACCCTTCATCTTGGGCGTCCGAGCTACCCATGAGGTGATCCAGATCCGGCACCGGTGGTAACTCAGGAAGTCTAGGTCCTTCGGTATCCTCAACTAATCGTAACAAGAGTTTCCACCCGTCCAGTGCGGCGGAGCCTGAGGGATCAAAGGGTTCCGGCCGATTAATCGCACCGGGCACACGATGGAATTCTCGTCTGCGGCCGATCCTGATGGGTGCACCAGAGGCCAGCCCTAGCAGATAGGCCAGGTTGCCTTGGTCGCTGGCAAATAGGCAACGGTCCGGCTTGAACTGGCGGACCGTCCTGACGAATGGCGCTAGCTTGAGTGGATTTTTCCAGGCGCTCAAGAATGGACCTCGATCTCGAATTACATACCTTTCGTTCCCTCGGGGTTCACCGTATAACGGGACAGCTAAGGAGTTCGTAAATAACAAGAGACGCCAGTCGGGCCGGTACTGCCGGATCGCCTGAATCACCGGCAGAAAGACAATGTTGTCGCCAAGCTTGTTAACTTTGAAAACCAGAACATTCATTTAAAGGCAGAAATTTCACCACAAAGGACACAAAGGTAGGACGATGAAAATTGCTGTGGGATGTGCCTGGTCGCCAACACTAAAAACTGGGTACTTATTTCCGTTTCAGTTTCACCCGTATCCGTCAACGACTAAAAGTCTCCCCTTCGTGTTCTTTGTGTCTTTGTGGTGAAATTTGGAGCTCATAGGTTTAGTAGAAAATCGGTGTAGCTCTGCGCGACGGCTTGATGTGAAAAGAGTTTACGAGCGCGTCCATGTTGTTGTTCAGCGAGCTGAGATCTAGCATGATCGTCTTCGATTAGTTTTCGAAGAAGATGGATTAATCCTGCCACGTTCGAGTGCGGGAAAACCGCGCGGGAATCGCCTAACACTTCCGGGATCGCTCCGCAGTCGGAGCCGATCGTGGTAATCCGGCAGGCCATGGCTTCGATTAACACATGTCCAAATTGTTCTTCCCACACATGACCGCGAGTTCTTACTGGTTTGCTGGCCAAAACAAAGAAATCCAGGGCGCGGAGAAAATTCGGGACTTCGAAGTGAGGCCGGGGCGCGAGCAGATGAAGCCAAGGATCCTTACAAGCAGCCAAGTGCTCCCGGCAAGGTCCGTCCCCCAAAATGGCCAAGTGAAGCTCGGGATATTGCTCCCGCAGCGCCTGCACGGCGTAACTCAATTCCTTGATTCCCTTTTCGGGTGAAAGCCTGCCGCAATATCCCACCAACGTGGCATTTGCAGGAATGTTATTTGCCTTTCGGAACGTCGATCGGTCCGTGGCAGAGGCCGGCCGGTACAACGCCGCGTCGACCCCAATCTGTGGCGCTACTAAAATCGGACGCCGGGCGGAGCCATACTTAATAAAAATCCGACGACCAGCCTGGTTACCACAGACGATATAATCGTCCGCGAACCCGGATATCCGGTAGCAGAGCGAAAGCAGCAGTCCTTTGAGACCGGGACGTTCAACATTTTCCCAACTGAATTCGCCGAACACTACGCGTTGTTGGAACCGCCGGGTTAAAAACCAAGCTTGCCATTTCAGCAATCCCCATGGTTCGTTCTCGACCAGGACAAAATCGAATTGAGTCGAGCGAAACAGTTCCCCGATTTCTTGATAGATAATCCGCGTATTCTCCCCATGAGAAGGGAACTCACGAAACCGCCGCAGTTCTATGGGTTCTTGGGCTGTCTTTTCCTCGAAATCTTCAGCGGGCCGTCCGAAGATTTTTCCGCCGTTTAGCTGAGAGGTGGCACAGGTGACTTCGAAGTCTTCCGCTAAAGCCCATAGTTTCCGCCGATTAGTCGCGATTGAGTAAGTTGGACCGATCACCAATAGCCGCGGCTTCGTCATGAGTTCACCCGGCGACTAAACCAGCTAGGCGAACAAGGAGTAAATGGTACCACAGTACTATCGCCAAATTCCATGAGGGTTGCGTAACCTTGATCTCTGTGATCAGGCAACGCCGGCTCTCACGTGCGGAATACTCGCAAATCCGCTGATGCGCTCAGACGTTTACGAGAGGTATTGGGAGCCGGGTGGAGCGTGGTCTCCGAGCGAACACCCTTTCTACCCTTACGAACGCGCATTGATTGAGAAGGTCGGGCGACCTGGTGATATCTGCCTCGACTATGGTTGTGGTGATGCCAAACGCTACGGAAAGATCCTAGAAGAAATGGGCTTCGACTATCGCGGAGTCGATATCTCGGAGACCGCGATTCGGCAAGCAGCCACTCTCGGCCTGAATGCTTCTCTGTTGAACGCGGACGGTACAATCAATTTACCGGACGAAACCTCTGATTTTGCCATCTGCTTTGAAGTGTTCGAGCATCTGATGGAAGCCGATCACGCTCTGGCAGCGATCTACAGAGTTTTAAAGCCAGGAGGATATCTGGTCTGCAGCGTCCCAAACGCAGCCTACTTTGCTCGCCGGATCGAGTTTCTATGCACCGGCTTCTTGAATCCCAAAGGAGACCCCACCATTGAACGATCCGCACCATGGAGAGATCCACATATCCGGTTCTTCAGCGCAAACATCTTGGAACGATTTATTGCAGCGCACGCTTTCAGCAAAATTAAAGTCTTCGGCTCACCCTTTACACTGGATTTTCTGCTTGCGCGATGGCGCTTTATCCAGCGCGGTTCGTCGACCGAGCGCGCGGCACGCGCTCTCCTAAATTCATTAAGTTGGCTGAGTAGCGCCTGCCCTGCCCTTTTCGCCCGGCGCTTGTTTGCGATCGCTCAAAAGCCGAAACCAAACGAAGAAAAAAGCCTCGTGCAGAGGTCGCAGCGGTCGCAGAGGTAGAGAGGAGAGAAGAATTTATGTTGCCGGCAATATCCATCCCTCAAACCGTAATCTGCGTAATCCGCCTCCGCAGGGCCTACGGCGCGACAGGTTCTGTGTAATCCGGGGATATTAATTCTGCTTTTGGGGGTAAACCTACCGCACAACTTGATAAGCTCGCAGCCAGCTTCAACCCAATACAAAGCTTATTTGAAAGGTCTGGCTCTGCGGCTAGTGGATCGCGTCCGCGCCGGCCAGAAGTCAAAGGCTACATTTTATTACGCCGGTAGTTCGCTAATCTGTCAGGGCCTGCGTTTTTTGGGAATTGTTGTATCCACGGCTCGACTTCAGCCGGATCAATTTGGGGTCTTTGCTACATCGATGATGGTCCTCGGATTAGCCGGCATGGCGCGTGAGTTTGGTCAAAACTCCGCGTTACTTAGCTGGACAGGGCCGCAGCCGGCATATGTTCGCACTCATTTTCAACTCTCAATATGGGCGAGTTTCCTTGCTATGATAGTGCTGCTGGCGGTCCTGTCGGTTCCGGGCCTTCACGATATCAGGCCTTTCTGGCCGCTGTTTCTGCTGCATATCCTGTTTGAAGCGATCGCCTCGACGCCGATGGTCGTCGCGCACAAGAAATTTGCTTTCAGAAAACTCGCCATCATCGAAATAACCGCGATCTCAGCATGGCTGTTCATTACGATCATCACAGTTTGGTTTTACCCTTTTGTTATTGCCCTGCTAATAGCCAAAGCCGGTGAGACCGTAATCCGAGGTAGTCTGCTTCTCTGGTGGCAATACCCCGCACTGACCGACGGAAAGCCAACCAGGGAAACGTACAATTATTATCTACGATTCGCAAAACTACTCGCACCAAAGGCTTGGATAGAAACCTTTGGCGCCAATCTCGATGTACTGGTCTTGCGGATCTTCACAAATAATTTCGAGATCGGTGTGTTCGATCGAACGATGCAGCTTCTTCGGGTTCCACTCTCTCTCAGCGTCAATCTGATCGACGCAGTAGCGAGCGCCTCTTACAGCCACGAACAAGCCGATTCCGCGCTGGTAAATCGTTCGCTGCGCAGATTCATGCTGGTCATTCTGGCAGGGTCGCTGTTCGGCGTCTTTCTGGTGCAAATCTTTCTCTGGATTTTCGCCGGCCCAATCTTTGGTGGCAGTTGGAAGTCCAGCATTGATCAACTCTGGCCTTGGACAATTCCATTTGCCGTGCTCCGCCCACTTTTTTGGAATTATAACATCTATTTCAACGCCACGGGGCGGCCGGGAAAACTCTTGTCCTCTTTATGTCTCGCCACCTTCTTGTTCCTCGGGTTAGGCTTCGCCGCGGTCCCGTTCTTCGGAGTCCGCGGCTTGTTTCTGGCGTTAGCGTCTACTAATCTTATTGCTGTGTGCTTTCAGATTCGTTGGGCACGGCAATCTCACAGTAAGGCCGCGAAGGCGACAAAGGAATGATTGATCGAGCAATGAAACTCTATTGCGTGATTACCCCTTCGCACCGGTCGTTGTACGAGCGTTTTTTTCTTCCTTCGCTTAATCGCTCGGTCTTTGAGCTGCATCCGATCTGGCTCGAGCAAGGTGGGAACGGTGAGTTTCTCGCAAAGGATTTTAAGAATTGTATTCGTTTTAAACTGGCCAAAATCCGAGAATCCATTCGGCAGAACCGGAGTGAAATCATTGTTTGGTCGGACATCGATCTCCAATTCTTTGGCCTACACCCGGCCCATATCCTCGCTTACTTTGATTCAGAGACTGACTTCGTGGCCCAGGGGCTAAACTCGCATAATAGCGTTATCTGCGGCGGCTTTTATGCCATCCGCTGTTCAACCAAGCTAGACGATTTCTTCGATCGGGTCGCTCAGGTCACAGAACATGAAACAGACGGCAACGAGCAAGAAGCGATTAATTCCGTATTAGCAACCGCGCCGGACTCAATCCATTGGCGACTCTTCGGATGTGAATTTTATTCGCGTAGCCACGGGATTCGAATTCCGCAGGGCGCTCTTTTGCATCACGCAACGTGCGTGGTCCCAGGTGATTCAATCAGTCAGAAAACAAAGATGCTGGAAGCGCTCCAACATTTCGATCAATGGAATCCTTGGGAAAGAAACGTGTACGTTTGGCGGCAGCTACCAGCTGCTCTGCGTCGAAAATTGGGTCTTCCAGCTCCGTAGGAGCAACATCTTTTTAGCCTATCGTGCAGACAAATTTCGCGGAGCTCGGTAGGAGCGACATCTGATGGGACATCCGCGGGGTTCTCCCCAGGCATATCTCGTGCGTTAACCTCATTGTCTAGCCTACCCCTCAATATGGCGCTCCGCCGGAGCTTCCAGCCTTTTGGATATCGATAGCTATAAAGATTTAGCGCCTACGGAGCTCGAATCATCTGATCGAGACGCTTCGACTACGTCTCCTTCGGTCCGCCCCACCACAAAGACCGTGGATACAAAGAGGTAAAACAACACGTTAATGGGAAAAACACTGAGGTGACTACCAAAGAGCATCCCGCTGAGAATCGTCGCCAGCACTACACTCACCACCCCAAGCAAAATCTGACATTTCAACCTGTCCGCTTGCCGGAACACCGCTCGGTGCGCAAACCAGAGTCCGAGAACCAGAGCCGTACCGAACAAAGTCAAACCCGCGAAGCCATAACTGATCAGGATTTGGCCGATCTGGTCGTGCGCTTCGTTCTCCCTCGAGCCTTCTTCCAGTTCTTGTACATCTCTATTTCCGAACCAGGTATGAAACGCCGGGTTGCTCATCACATTGTGGAAACTGATCAATCGGTCGCTAAAAGTACCCGTCCGAAAAGCTAGATTTTGCAAGTCTCCGGTATCCGGCAATATGCCATCAAGTCGATCGAGCGACTGGAGCAGTGGATCGGCGTTGATGAAAAGAAATGTAAAGGTGGCAGCAACCATTCCGTACATCAAGAAAGTCGTCAGCTTACGCTGGCTGCAAAGCCATATCATTAACGCTAACCCCAAAAGTACCCAACCTGCGCGAACGAAAGTTGCCAGGCATGCACCGGCCAAAAGCAGGCTCACCGGAATTTGCCACCAGGCCCGCCGCCGGCCGCGTAGCGGGACCATGAGGCCAACTACCGACAGGATCGCCGTCACCACGCTGAGGGCGTGAGGCGAGTTTAAAGTGGAAAACGGGCGCAACCGCACGTCATCTAGCAACCCGATATCCATGGTAAAACCGCTCTTCAAATAGTCGGTTTCAAAGTTGCTCAGCCCGAAGAGCTGTTGCCAAATTCCGTATATGGCAACCGGCACATAAATCAGCAAGGTGAACCGGAGCAGGCGCTGAACGCTGGCTACATCAGCAAAAAGAAAGCATCCAACCAAAATTAAGAGCAGATAGACCCCTGAATTAGCAAAGTCCTTCAGAGCAAACGCAATGCCCCCGCCACTGAGAAACGCCTGGCCGAACACACCGGCCATCGCCACCAAGATCGCCACAGCTAAACCGACCTGCCAAGGCCGCAGCCAAACGCGGCTCACGATGTTGCGGTAAAGCACGCCACTGCAGATGGCGAGGAAGAGTACCGGCGCGAGCGCGAGTGTCACGACGACGTCTATTCCCGACAGGGCGTCGCTTAAGATCCCTAAGCGCTTGACCAGATCCAAATAGCCAGTGACGAAGATCAATAGAAAGACACCCCAGACAGGGTTGCTTAACGCGATACAACACATCACCAGCCCCGTCAGCATCGTTACCGTAGTGAACGGGTTTGGGTCACAGGTAATGAACCAGCCCACAAATAGCGCTGCAACACAGGCGATCAATGGTAACAACAAGCGGATCGCGAGCTGCCCTTCCGGCATCGTTGGATCGATACCTGCCGGCTTCGAAAACGGCTCCAGCGAGTTGGAGGTATTAGGGCTCACCTTTTCGACGCTCAGCGGCAAAAGCGACCAACCAGAGCCCGACTAACAGGGTTCAGCATACCATGCCAGGATAAGAGGATCCGTTCGCTATTAGCGATAGTACTATGGTACTGTCGGCGGGCTCGCGCCGCTTCCGCCTGCATACGTAAGTTTCCGTATATACGATGAGAACGGACGGCAGTACTTTCCCGGCACTCGACCTATGCAGCTCATCGCCGAATTGTACCGAGCGCGCGACCTGCTGGCGCTCCGCATATCAGCAGAAAATCTACAACTTGACACGAGTGACAGTAAAAATCCCAAGCTGACACGCGTCGATAGTAACGCTCCGGCTTATCTGACCTACGAGTTTCAGCCGCAATCGATCTTCGAGCAGGCCTATTTTGAAGCAATACCTTATCAAGCGCCTCCGGGACAGCCGACCGATCCCGACAGCGGTACATCTCTTCAAACCCCGGATCCACCGGGACAAGTTCAAGCCCGCATCACGCATCCGAGTCGCCTCGTATTCTTGGTACCGACAGCTCTCGCAGCGGTTCCATTCACCGTTGAAGGACTGCTCAATTGGTCACAGCTCCAGCTTGAGGTTGTGCCGGTTGCGCAATCGAACGCTCAGAACCCGGCCATTGTTGAACCAGGTCCCCTGCAGACCGCGATCGAATTTCCTTATCGCTTGTTCTTGTCGCCAAATGAAAAAGCACAGTGGATCCATGCCACTCAACCGGTGACGCATGATCAGCGCACAGAGCTCTGGTACACCCAATTACCGGCAGGTACCTCATTGCGAGCAGTCTGGTCGCCCGATTACACCCCGCTCCCGGAACCGCTCCCCCTTCCTACTGACGAATCTCCGTTTCGCGGCGCGATGACTCGCCGCGATCGAGCCGAGATTGTCATTCTGACGTCTGCTTTTAGTGGCTACTCCGCGCGTGATCCGAACACGGGTCAGCCGGAGGGCGTTTTCGTTCCAACGCCGATCACGGCCGATCGATTCATGCTTTCTACCCTGGGCAGCTGGTTGAACTCAGACGGCAGGTGGATCCCGCCGGAATCCAGTGACCCTTTTATACCACAGCAAATTTTGGATGTGAGCGAATGGCGCCATATCGCGACCCAGGGACGGGATCACTATGTCCGAATTGTTTACGAAGGCGTTCTCTACCCGTTTGGCCATCGAGCGTCGTTGGTGAAAGTCACCGAACGCAAAGTCCAGACCGTTCAGTCCGGCGCCGTAAGTGGGTCACCGGCCGCTTATTTGCGTCAGTACATGTACATCATTGTTCGCCAGCCCGAACGAACATTTAGCGATACGGACTACAACAACAACGGGCGGGCCATGCCGCTGCGGCGCAGTATCCGGCTCACTACGATCGTAACGCCACACATCGACGCGCCCACCGCAATTCCTGGAACTCAATACTCGTTCTGGGTCTATGTGGCCACCCAGCCGTTCAAGTTTCATGTGGTTGCCACCGATGTCACCGGTCGGGTTGTCGATTTTACGGCAGCACTAATCTTCGTTCCTTTGACCGATGCCAACGCACTTGGCGCCGTCCGCTCGGAATACGCCACCCGTACAGATGCGGTGTCCGGCAGCCAAGTGAACCGGCGGCGTTGCGACGTTGGATCTCAAAAAGTGGCCTACGCGGATCCGACCGCGCCGGGTTCAGATGACACTTCATTACTAACCAACGCTCTGCATTTCGATATCCAGGACGTCCCCAGCAGCATCTACGCATTGCTCCCAACGCTCGATCACGCGGAAGCTACCATCCCGGCTGTCGACCAGATCCTTGGCACGACAACGCCAACAACCTTCAAGCTTTTCGATGACTACGTGAGCAAAGGGCTGGACCAGGTGTCCGGCGTTTTCGCCGATCTGACGCCATTCGCCACTCCCGCACTCCAATTCAGCGCCGATAAAGCGGGCGGAATCGCCACGCCAAATCTTTCCGTTGCCGGGCTTTCAGCTCTCTCCGGGCCGATTGGCGGTAAACTGGCGAATGCAGCTCAAAACCTGTTAGATCCGGGAGACTTCTTCGATCTGACCGCGCAGCTCTTTGGCTCGGTTACACTTCAGGATCTGCTGAGTACGACGCCTGGATTAATTGATGCTGGTAAGAACGGGCCCAAGATCACAACCCAAGCACTCCCGGATCCGAGCAACCCTCAGCAGATTGTGACCTCAATCCATTGGTCACCGCAACCGTGGCAGCCGGCGCCGGCAACACCCAGCGTCGCTTCAATCCTTAACCTAAATAATAACCAACGCACTACAACGCTCACTATTGACGGGAAGATCACAAAGCTTGTGAACGCACCCGCGAGTCAAGGTACGTTCGATATGACCGGCGTCCTCACGAACTTCCAGATTAGTCTGGCCGGCGTGATCGGGCTCAATGTCAGTTCTTTCACCTTCACGGCTGGGACCGGGAAGAAGACAAGCGTACAAGTACAACTCGATAATAGTGCAGGATCCGCCGTGGTGTTTGAGGGCGCACTCGATTTTGTCAACCAGCTCGGCCAGATCATTCCTAGCGATGGTTTTGGCGAGGGTCCAAGCCTGGATGTAACGCCAAGTGGCGTGACCGCCGGCTATAGCATTGGTCTTCCGCCGCTAGGTATCGGTGTGTTTTCACTTGAAAACGTCTTGATCGACGCCGCCCTGACACTCCCATTCTTCAGCGGCAAACCGCAATTCGATTTTTATTTTGCCAAGCGAGATAATCCTTTTCTTCTGACTGTCGAGCTGCTGGGCGGAGGCGGATTCCTGCACGTCGAGGTCGATAGTAGCGGACCCATCGCCATTGAAGGGCAACTCGAGTTCGGCGGCAACTTCTCGATCGACCTGGGCGTAGCCAGCGGCGGTGTCCATATCATGGCGGGCATCTATTTCAAGCTCGCTACTACCGATACCACTTTGAGCGGGTTTGTGGATATGGGTGGAGAGCTCGATGTGCTTGGCATTATCTCGATCTCCGTCGATTTCAATCTTAGCCTCACGTACGACTCGCAATCGAATAAAGTGACCGGGAGGGCGACACTAACTGTCTCGGTGCACGTCCTCTTTTTCAGCACATCGGTCCAGCTCTCGGTCGAAAGAAGTTACGGCAACGGTTCAAGCGACCCGAGCGTGAAAGATGTGCTGCCAACCCTACAACTCTGGCAGGAATACGCAGCGGCGTTCGCTGCTTAAGCCAGCAGATCTTGCTATGCCAAGTGAAATCATTTCCGTCGTCACCATCCCGAACGGGTTCACCGCAAAAAATCAAGCGCTTCGGGTATCGCTGTATGTCGCGCCACGCTTATCCGGCGCGGCAACTCTGGCAAGTTTCCCTGATTTTCTGAACTGGCCGGGCACGCTAAAAAGCGCCGGTCTCCAAGTAACACTGGAGTGTGCTGGGAACCAAACCACCGTTACAGCTGATACTAGCGTACTGGATGAGAAACTCTGGACCGCCGTCTTCAATCGCGAGACATACGTCGATAAGTTCCAACCTTTCGATTACAGTAACCGGCTTATTCTCTCTTACCCGGTTGCCGGGGCGCTCAGTTCAATCAAAAATTTGTATCAATACAGCGCCTTTCAGAATCCATTATTGACTTTTGAACAGCGGGCCTTCCGCGAATATCTGAATGGCTTCCGGATAGGCGGCGACAAAGGGGATCCGGCGCTTTACCGTGCTCGAGAACGGCTACAGGCGTGGAATGATCAGCAGGACATCGCCGGAACTGACCTGTTGGGCTATGCCGTGTCCGGCGCTGAAAATAACGGCGATGTCCCGACCTCGGCTTCGTTGATCAGCTCGAGTCAGACGAACGCGGTTGCCCGCCGGTTCGATCTTTATACTACCATGCCGCCGGCACCGAACCGGCCGCCGCTTCCGAGCAAACCTCAGGATTTCGCCAAACTACTAGATTTCCATCAGGCGATTGCTTCTCTGCAATCTTACCCGCAGCTATTGCGCGCCTTTGGCCTAGTGATCGACGTGGAGGTACCACTTGATTTCATCGTCACTTCTCCCAATGCTACCGGTTTTTTAAATATCGCCCTAGTTGCATTCACGCCAGGCAAGCCCCTGGAAATTGCTCCTCAATGGAATTTTCC
>JAFAIO010000121.1 GCA_019236675.1 Verrucomicrobiota bacterium | reverse complement strand
GCCTCCTGGTCCTCACGATCGTCTGCTGGGAAGTGGTGCTAAGCAAGGGGCAGGAGTGGGATTGGCTCAGTGACGCTTTTGGACGAGTGCAAGTTTTGGTTACCCTTTTTTTAATTGGAGGCGTCAGCTTGGTGTTTTGGGAAATGCGACACGCCAACCCCATCGTCAATTTCCGGCCGCTGCGTGATCGGAATTTTGCTTTTTCGTCGCTGATTATTTTCCTTTCCTTCGGCGTCCTTTACGGCACTAGCACCCTTTTGCCGGCATTATTGGAGACGCTCTTTGGCTACGACGCTTTCCATGCTGGGCTAGTGATGTCGCCATCCGGCGGTGCTGCTGTCCTGGCCCTGATTGTCGTCGGCGCTTTGCTAGGTCGCAAAGTGGACGCGCGCTGGCTGATTGCGGCCGGCTTATTGATTCTGGCCGCCGGCAATTTCTGGATGTCGCAGCTCAACCTGGATATTTCGCCTTGGCAAGCCGTCTGGCCGCGAGTGGTCATGATTGCCGGCTTAGGTATGATCTTCGCGCCATTGAATGTTGCCGCTTATCTCTACATCCCGCGCACCTTGCGCGGCGCTGCCGTCGGCCTCTTCGCGCTACTACGCAACGAGGGTGGTAGTTGCGGCACTTCGATGGGCCAAACGATCGTCGAGCGCCGCGAGATATTCCATGCGCTGCGACTGAACGAGAACCTCGACCGGCTGAATCCGGCGGTGCATTTCTACTTTCGACAAGTGCAGCCAGTCTTCTTGCAGCAAACAGGAGATCCGGCCGCTTCGCGCCGGATGGCGCTACAGTCCCTTGAGGATCTCCGAGAACAACAAGCCTCCTCTCTTGCCTATTTCGACGCCTTCCTCATTTTCGCGGTGGTTGCCGTTGTACTCGCTTTTCTGGTTTTGCTGATGAAGCGTTCGGTTGCTGAAAAACGCCCATGTGGCGGCTGAGTAATCGGGCCCTGTGGCGGAGGCGCCAATCGTTCTCGTCGTCGTCCTCGTCCTCGTCCTCGACACCATTGGTGGGGCAAGCTGATCTGGAATCGAAAAAGTGGACATGTGTCGGACTATCATCCCGTCCCTTCGGGACAAACCCTTCCTGGCACCTGTCCGCGAATTCGATTCCACATCACGCTTCGTTTCGAGGACGGGCCTGCCGCGCCGTAGGCCTTGCGAAGGCGGGGCGACGATCTCTAACGGGAGGAAGATCGACCGAACGAAGAGCCAGTTTGAACTACTTCCCAAGATGCTCGAGCGCGCTATGCAATGGCGCGTTGGAAATCTGAATCAAGCCTCCGTAAGGCGTATACATCTCGAGAATTAAAAAGACCGCTGCCGAAACCGATATGGCGCAGAGGAATAAGGTTGCTACAACGGTTGTGTTACGCGGTGCTAACAGACCGAAACTGCAGAAAATGACGGCCAACCAGAAAACGAGCGCCACCAGCAGCGGGATAGAGACCGAGGCGGTGCTCTGTTCGAACATCAGCCAACGGGTTTTACCGAGATCAAGAGCGATACTAAGCGCTTGGCTCTGGAGTGAGCGTTGAGTGTCGCTCTGGGGTGAAAGAGCTTGGATTTTGTCGTAAAGAATTTCTGCCCCGCCTGGCGCCGCCGCTGTTGCGGTCTGCGGATCTTGCCCACCGCCTCGCGACCACATCGTACCGAGTACCCGGGTCACGGCGATCTTCAAAGCCAAAAAAGTATTCAACGAGTTTTTCTAGGAACCGCACAACGAAAACCACTGCCCAATAGACGCTGGTCTTGAACAGGACAGGTTGAATTAGGGGAGAACTATCGAAACGACGTAGGAAGGACATGGCATCCGCTACCAAAACCGACTTTCCTACGACTAATGCCGTTGTGGTGGCGACTAGGAAGTTCGCGAAGGTGCGGACATAATCGGCCAGAATGAGATCGATGGTCAGCACGATGAGATTGAAACCGACCGCAAAGAATAAGGTTGGCGGCACCAGTTCCTTGAGCTCTGTGACTAGAAATGCGGTGAGACCTGACTTCGCCATAAAAATGGAAAATACTGAACAGGCGCGGTAGCTCTATTGGACTTTAGGCCTATGCGGCGCGCAGATTTGATAGATGCACGGTCCTGGCTTTTCTATCGAAGACGGAAGTCAGTTTGGTAATGTAGTCGAAGTTACCAAAGTTGTGGATTGCCAGGCGATCATCCTCAAATCTCGGCAGGCAAAGGCGTGTTGTTCAAGCTTTAGACCTTTATTGGGTTGTCAAAGTCGGGACTTCCTGAACCCTGTTAACTGGTGGTGGGCTCCATTTGCCGGTGAGCGCGTCGGGTTTTGGAGCGTAGAGGCGCATGGTTAGGTTAAAAGATCCTTTCGGGGCCGGCAGCCAATTTGCCTCCTTATCTGGACTTGGGCTTTGGTTCTGAAAATAAAGATCCAGCGAGCCATCCGGGTTATAGGTGAATGGCATCCAACTACTGACAGCGAAACGGCCGAGATCGTTAGCGACTTGAAAGCCGTCCGCGTCGTAAAGTGTGATCGACCAAAAAGCGTCCACGGGTGGATTGGCTCCTTTATCGAAGTGGATCGTGTACTTGTTCGCACCATCCAGCGGTTTTCCAGAATCGTCACCAAGGTTCTGGGGGTAAATCGCGTCCTCGGGGAGGTTCGCGCCTAGGCCGAGCTGCGCGACAATGGCGCGTTTGAGATAGTAGTTCCCATAAACACCCATCGTATCGGTGTTCATCGACCAGCCGTTCACGACTCTGGCGAGAGTGGGAACCTTCCACCGCATCAGTACCTGAGCAGCCTGTGGCACGCGTTCGAGTGCTTTCTTCACGGCGGGCTCGGCCCTGTCGGTTTCGAAGCTCTTCCCGACCTCGATGCCAAGGTACCGCTTCATCTGCGCGATGATCGGCTGACCCGTGATGTGTGGTGGATTCGTCTTCATCAGTTCTGCCGCGTATGCGAAGTATTCACCGGCAGGCATGGAATCGACCTGGATCTTCGGCGGAGTCTTCATATCAACCGTGGGGTCGACCTTGACTTCGACTGGCGCGGGAGTTTTCCCCCATTGGGAAAGGGGCGTGATTTTATAGCCCGCCTGAATCCTGTGCACCGCATCGTAGTCCGATGGCCCGTCGGTCTTCGTGCGGCCAATAATCCAGACATAAGGAGTCGGAGCATCAATCCGCTGGGTGTCTTTTGGGAGCTTGAATTCATCGAAAAGCCGATCTCTCAAGTCGGGTCGCCATCCGGGGGGAACGACAATGAAATTGTCAGCCTGCGTGCCGGTCGTACGCCAACCGGGTGAGGCAAAGACATCTGTCCACATATCGAGCATCGGCAACAGATAATAGCGGCCGGCGGTATCCGGGGCGGAAACGATCACCGGCTCCTTCGTGAGATCAAGCCACCCGGATGAGTAGAGTGTATCGAAATTCGGTCGAACTACGATTCTCATCTCTGCAGGCGGATATTCAGGGATGTTTTGGAACGTGTTCATCGGACCTTGGCCGACCTTTTTGCCTGGTTCAATGTTCGTGGCTTGCTTGCGAGTGATGTCCATCGTGACGAGCGGGTAGAAATAAAGGTAAGCATCGACTCCGATCGTGTAGGCCTCCTCTTCGCTGATGGACGATTGGGCTTGCGCCACATCTGTCTGTACCGGCGTTAAGAATATGAGAGAAACCGCGGCTGCCATAAGGCATGGCGAATGGGTCTTCATTGGCTTCAAGAGTATTTTATCGGCGTTTATTCACACCACTCGAGTGCACGCTAGCAGCCTTGATTTGACCGAACTATTGACCTTTAGGGCAACTTGGTCCACGACCTTACAGGCTTCGCTCTTCGGCGGCCTGTTTGAAATTCCGGGACACGCCGGCGGTGAACCTAAAAGGCACCGGCAACACGTACTCGATCGCTTCTGGAAGCCTTACTCAGAGTATTGTTTGCAGAAGTCAATCAACTTACCGCTGAGGCCAGATCAAACTTGAATCCGTAGCCGCCGAGAAGCTTGAGATGAAGCCCCGTTCCGGCCTTATTCGTTTTTCGTCTCGCTGGAAGGGGTCGTCGACGAGGCCCCTTCCAACGCGCGACGCAATTCTTCCTCTTTATCCTTAGTGAGCGAGGTTTCAAGCACCTTGGCTTTGCCGATGAATGGTTTTAGCCCGTCCAACACTTTATCAGGCGTTGATTTTCGTACCAGGACAAAGAGTGCCGAGGTGCCCGGGGTGAGCGTGGCGCCTAGGTCCTTCATGAACTGGTCGTTAATGCCAATATCGGTCAGCGCCCCGGCAACTGCTCCGGAGCTGGCGCCGATCGCGGCACCGAGCAACGGGTTGAGAAACAGAAGTCCGATCAGGGAGCCCCACAGGGTGCCTCTCACAGCGCCTGCTGCCGCGAGATTTACGGCCTGATGCAGTTTCACTTTTCCCTGCTCGTCGCGGGTTACCACGACGGCATCCTCCATTTCGATCAGGTATTGGGACTGTAGTTTGGCGAGGGCCGCACGCATCTCGAATGCGTCGGTTTCGTTCTGGAAGGCGATGGCGATCAGGTTGCTCATTTTTTTTTGCCGGTTGAATTACGGGTGCCAGTGGGGCGCCCAGGTGTCCGTGAAATTATCGAAGATATTGCCTCACCGCTCAGGCCGCGCTTTCATCGGATCGGCCAAGCGATAGCACATCTGGATACCGTGCTTCCGCGTAGCTTATGGTATCGGCCTTTGCCCTGTCTATTGGACCAAGGGGCAGAACGGCGTTTCCCGTGAGCCGTGCACACTAGGTCGACGGCGTTCCTCTTTGACTGCGAATCTTTGGCCATATCGCAAGGTGACCCTTGAACCGCTGTCATCCCGTGTAGATCTTGGCGCCGTAGTTCAATCCCCCCCAAATTATGCATCTGCCAAGCCGTTTTGCCCTTTGTTGTGTGTTCTCTTTTGGAGCGCTCGGTCTGGTTCGCGCGACACCGCCTGATTTCGGACCGAACGTGAAGATCTTTGACCCCAGCATGTCGATTAGCCAGATCCAGGCGACCGTCGACGCCATCGCCAACCAGCAGGTTCCCAACCAGTTCGGAACGCAGCGCTACGCACTGCTGTTCATGCCTGGCACCTATGGAAGCACGAGCACACCGCTCAATTTTCAGGTCGGCTACTACACCAGCGTGGCCGGCCTCGGCTCGTCCCCGGACGACGTTGTCATCAACGGGTCCATCGACGTGTATAACCAGTGCGATTCCTCCAACAGCTGCGTCGCGCTCGTTAACTTCTGGCGTTCCCTGTCGAACCTGAACATCACTGTGACCAACCCAACCTTCGGCTGCAAAACCGGGGAATTCTGGGCCGTGTCGCAAGCCGCGCCGATGCGTCGTGTTCACATTATCGGGCTTACTACGCTGATGGATTATTGCACCTCCCCGTCGTTCGCCAGCGGCGGCTTCATCTCTGATTCGGAGTTTGACGACAACACCGTGATCAACGGCTCACAACAACAATGGCTAGTCCGGAACAGCAAGCTCGATGGCTGGACTAACGGCGTCTGGAATCAGGTGTTCTCCGGTGTTGTGGGTGCGCCCGACCAGTGTTTCCCCGCGCAGAAAAATGTATGCGGTCCTTACACCACGCTCGCGACCAGTCCCGTGACACGAGAAGCGCCCTACCTATATGTGGACGCTAGCGAGCAGTACTGGGTATTTGTACCCGCCGTGCAGAGCAACTCCGCGGGCACAACTTGGGGCAGCGGATCAACTCCAGGTTCTTCCATTTCCATCGACAATTTCTTCATCGCCAAGCCGACGGATAGCGTGCAAAAGATCAATAGCGCACTGGCCCAAGGGCAGAACCTGATCCTAACCCCGGGGGTCTACAACCTTGACCGCGCGATCGAGGTCAAACGACCGGACACAGTGGTGCTGGGCTTGGGCTTCCCGACGTTGGTGCCGAGTAACGGAGGGGTCGCCATGGAGGTTGCCGACGTGCCGGGGGTCAAGCTTTCCGGGCTGCTGTTCGACGCCGGCCCAGTGAACTCCCCGGTGTTGCTGCAGGTAGGCAAACCGCACGCCCACAAGAGCAATCCGCAAGACCCGACCTTGCTCTCCGACGTGTTCTTCCGAATCGGCGGTGCGACCGCCGGCAAGGCCACGATCAGCCTGGTCGTGAACAGCGACAACGTCATTCTAGACGATATCTGGGCCTGGCGGGCAGACCACGGCAACGGAGTAGGCTGGACGGATAATACCG
>JAFAIO010000056.1 GCA_019236675.1 Verrucomicrobiota bacterium | reverse complement strand
TCAAACCATTATGTAAATAGCCTCGGATCTGCTGCTCGAGCTGCAGCACAGCGGTCCGGCGTCACCCGCCTCGCTCTGCGCTATAGCCTGAATCGCCAGCAAATGCATGCGCATTTGCAGGCGATTCAGGCTCCTTAGTATCGAAATAAAATCGTGTCCCGAAGATAATTGGGGTCGTCGATCGCAGGATAGTCCAAGGTAAAGTGCAGTCCGCGGCTTTCTCTTCGCGACAAAGCGGAATCAACGATCAAGCTCGCCACCGTACAGAGATTGCGCAGCTCCAAAAGATCCGTTGTGAGCTTAAAGTCCCAGTAAAATTCTTGGATCTCACGCTGAAGATTCCGCAACCTCGTGCTGGCTCGCTGCAAGCGTTTGCTGGTTCTCACTATCCCGACGTAGTCCCACATCAGGCGGCGAATCTCGTCCCAGTTGTGATAGATCACGACCAATTCATCCACGTCTTGAGCGTGCCCGGGTCGCCATGGCGGTAGATGAATTTCCTGATGATACTTCGCGTATTTCGGACGCAACAGCGCTTCTGCACACCGTTTAGCCAACACTAACGCTTCTAGAAGCGAGTTACTCGCCAGACGGTTTGCGCCATGCAAGCCGGTGCTAGCAACTTCTCCGATAGCAAATAGCCCGCGCAATGTGGTGGCGCCATCCAAGTCGGTTTTGACCCCGCCGCATTGATAATGCGCGGCTGGCACGATCGGTATCGGTTGTTTAGTGATATCGATTCCCAGACCCAAACAGGTCTCGTAAATGTTAGGGAAACGGTCCTTGATGAACTCGGCAGGCTTGTGCGCGATATCCAGGAACATGCAAGGTGCCCCCGACCGCTTCATTTCTGCGTCGATTGCCCGCGCCACGATATCGCGGGGAGCCAGGGCCCCGCGACTATCGTATTTCTTCATGAACTCGCGGCCGCTAACGTCGATCAGTTTGCCACCCTCACCGCGCACCGCTTCAGTAATGAGAAAAGAGCGCGCCTCCGGATGATAAAGACACGTGGGATGAAACTGAACAAACTCCATATTGGCGATCGCTGCGCCCGCTCGCCAAGCCATCGCCACCCCGTCCCCGGTGGCGATGTTTGGGTTCGTGGTATAGAGATAAACTTTTCCGCAACCTCCAGTCGCCAAAATCAATCGATCAGTCCGAATCGCGGTGACCTCACCGGTATTTTCCTCGAGCACGTAGATACCGACCACTCGGTCTTCGGTGGTATACCCAAGCTTCCCGGTGGTGATCAAGTCGATCGCCATGTGGTTCTGCAGTACCACAATTTCCGAAATCGCTTCCGCGGCCGCTACCAGCCGTTCCTCAATCTCGCGGCCAGTAGTATCGTGATAATGCAGCACCCGGCGCTTAGAGTGGCCGCCCTCTTTGCCGAGATCCAATTCGCGGTGTCCGTCTTCTAATACCCGTTCATCAAAATGCACACCCAGTTCAATGAGATCATGGATGGCCGGCGGACCTTCCGTCACAATTGTGCGCACCGCATCGGGATGGCACAAACCGGCTCCGGCCATCAAAGTATCTTTGACATGGAGATCGAAGGAATCCTCAGCACTGGTCACCGCCGCGACGCCACCTTGGGCCCAGGCCGTGTTAGAGTCGGCTAGATTTCGCTTCGTCACCATCGCCACCGTTCCGAACTTCGCGACTCTCAGCGCCAGTGATAGACCGGCAATCCCGCTCCCAACGATCACAAAGTCAAAATGCTTCATTGGACTAAACGGTTATCAATGAGTCTGGTCTTTCCGAAGAAAACAGCGGCTGCCAAAAGCAAAGGCGGTTTCAACTTCACCAACGGCTCCAGACTGGTTGGATCAACCACGGTGACATAATCGATCTTCGCTAGCGGAGCGCTTTGGATCTTTTGTTTCATCCAGCCGATCAGCTTAGCGGAAGACCCCATTCCCGCCCGGATCTTCTGCTCTGCGAGAAAGAAGGTCTGATGGATGATGGGTGCTTGGCTGCGCTCTTCTTTCGTCAGATAACTGTTCCTGGAGCTCATGGCGAGCCCATCCCGCTCCCGAACCGTCGGATGCGCTTCGAGCACTACCGGAAAGTTAAGGTCTCGCACCATTCGCCGCAGGATCGCTAATTGTTGAAAATCTTTTTCTCCGAAAACCGCGATATCGGGCCGGACGAGGTTAAATAGCTTGCTGACCACCAAACAAACCCCATCGAAATGACCGGGTCGAGACGCACCGCACATCACCTGGGAAAGTCTGGTTTCAAGCAATGAAATCGAGCGGTCAGGATAGTACATATCAGCCGGTGCCGGAGCGAAAAGGACGTCGCATCTTTCTTTTTCGAGAAGAGAACGGTCCCGTTCAAATGGCCGCGGATACCGCTCCAGGTCCTCATTAGGCCCGAACTGCGTCGGGTTCACAAACAGACTCGCGATAACCGTCCCTCCGGTGCGGGCAAGCTTTCGGGCCCGCCGGACCAGCGTAAGATGTCCTTCATGCAGAGCGCCCATGGTCGGCACGAGAACCACAGGTCGTGGGAGTTTGGAGACAAGTTTTTGTATCTTAAGAGGTTCTCTAACAATTCGCATTAGCAGGGCGGCGCATCGCTGCAGGCCTCCATCCAAGAAAAACCCGGATCGGCGATTCGGCAAGTGAGCCTAAGCGAACTGGTAGGGCGAAAATCTCGGCGCGGATTAGGTTCTCCACCCTGCAAATCTCAATCGCGCCGGATTTGAGCCATGTGTCCGCGTTCCAACGTCAAGGACAGCACCGCACGGCTCAAATCCGGCGCGGATACGCGTGTCCTGAGTGGCCCGCCACGGGCGCGTCGAGATTTTCGCCCTACCGAGATCGATCTACCCACCCGCGCGCACGCCCATACGCCAACACGTTCTTAAGCCGGCACCAACGCGGCTGCCGCTTTCTTCGCCGAAAGTTGCAGAAGGCCCCGTAATGGGATCGCTGCCCACTTCGGGCGATTATTCAGCTCATACCGCAATTCATACATGGCCTTCAGAATCGCATAACTGCGCAGCAGCAACCGCAGATCAGTTCGATCTGCCGGCACGAATGATGCCGTACCGGCTGTCTCCAGGTACGCGGTGAGGAATACTTGAGCGGCGCGCGTAGCCCAAATATCGGCAAAGGCCCCGAGGGTCTCACGATCTTGGGGTCGAACCGTGCGGGACTCCAGCAAACGGTAATGCGCTGCGTAATGGAATGACCGGAACATTCCTGCCACATCGACCAACGCCGATCGCTTCAGCCGGCGTTCTCCCAGCGCCCGGGCCGGCTCTCCTTCGAAATCCAGAACCACGTAGTCTTTTCCTGTATAGAGGACTTGACCCAAATGGTAATCGCCATGGATACGAATCTTTGAAGCCTGGATGGTATCCTGAATCAAGTAGTCATGGGAACCAGTCAGAATGTCCACGCGTTGCAGGACCTCGTCCGCCAAGGCCCGCGGATACTCTTCCAACGATCCCAATTGACGGGTCAAGAGCGCCAGCGTGTGCTTGGTGTCAGTGCGAATTGATTGATAAACCGAGCGCTGATGCTGCAGAGTAAAAGGTTCAGGCTGGAAGTCCGGTGACTCCTGATCCGAACCCAACGCCAAATGCAACTCCGCCGTCCGTTGCCCAAGCAACCGCATTGCCTCAAGGTGCACGCCCTCAATCAGAGTTAAATACGGATCTGGAATCGGATCCCACCAGGTCGCGTTTGGCGGCGCCTCTAATGTCGGGTCTCCCAGTACACGATCGAAATAGCGGTCAACCGCAGCCAGCGTTTGGGACCAACCGTCCTGCTCGCTGCTGGTGAACCCTTGAGCCATCAGCACCGCTGCCGGTTCCTGAGTGCGGCACAAATATTGAACATCTCCTAAATACGTCGGCACGTGCTCGAACCCACACCGCTCGCTGAGCTGTTTAGTAACCTCTAGATCCGGGTTCAGCCCTTCATCGAGCTTCCGAAACAACTTCACGTAAATCTGTTCGCCAAATATAATCGAGCTATTGCTTTGCTCCACTTTCAACAGCTTAGACGAAGCGGGGCGTCCCTGGCCCAGCAGATCGTGCAACCCTTTCGACTGGGCCGGTACTAAACGTCCGGCCCGGCCGGCAACGATGGTGTTATCCGCCATCAGATTCAGCAGAGAGGCCTGGAAGGATTCAGAAGCAATCGCATCGATTAACAAGTCGCCTCCAGTTCCCACTTTCGCGATTACGGCCGCGGGATACTCCACCTCGACCGATCGCGCTTCGTCGCCGGAAACTAGCTTCATCGGGAGAGCATAAAGATCACGCGCGCCTTCAGAGAAATTAACCGAGATCACCAGCAGTTGAGTTCGATCAACCTGCCCAAAGTCGATGGTATCAATCAGGTTAACACTGATGATGCTGCGTGCCTTACTGCGATACCATCGGCATCGGCGCATATAAGAGGTTAGCTCCCGCTCCAAAAAACGACTTCCGGCGTTCGTCTGCCACCAAGAGGCCGTTCCGTCGTAAGAAATCGTGGGCAAGACCAGTTCCCCCTCAGCGGCGCCGACATCCGGCGGTACCAATAGAAGCCAGAAAAACGTATTTGGACCCAAGGTTATCGGGTAAAGTGCATCCTTAATTACGGGAAACCGGCCATGGCCGAATGCGTCTTCCGGTATCCAGCCAGTCCAAGCCTTCAAATCCAGTTCTACCGCTTGCGAGAACCGGGAGAGATTGATCACCACGAGCACGGTTTGGGTTTCATAAGTACGAATAAAAGCGAGGACCTTATTGTTAGTCGGCGCTAACATATGGAAATCCCCCGACCCCAGCGCAGGAAACCGCTTGCGGATCGCGATCATCCGCCGCATCCACCACAGAAACGAGGAAAGATTCGTCTCCTGAACTTCTACGTTGACCGCTTCATAATGGAACTCCGGATCGATGTTAACAGGTAAATACAGCGAGTGCGGGTTAGCCCGGGAAAAACCCGCGTTCTTGTCTGCGCTCCATTGCATCGGCGTGCGCACCCCGTTCCGGTCGCCTAAATAGATGTTGTCGCCCATGCCGATCTCGTCGCCGTAATAAAGGATTGGGCTTCCTGGCATGGAAAGCAGAACGCCATGGATCAATTCCAACTTTTTCCGGTTATTGTTGAGGAGCGGAGCCAACCGGCGGCGAATCCCCAAATTCAAGCGAGCGCGGGAATCGCGAGCGTAAACCCGGTACATATAATCCCGCTCTTCCTCGGTGACCATCTCCAGCGTCAACTCGTCATGATTGCGGAGAAAGATCGCCCATTGGCAATTGTCCGGGATGCTGGGCGTCTGGTCCAGAATATCGACAATGGGATAGCGATCCTCCATGTGCAGAGACATGTAGATCCTGGGCATGATCGGAAAATTGAACGCCATGTGGCACTCATTCCCTTTTCCAAAGTAAGCGACCGCATCGTCCGGCCACTGGTTCGCTTCCGCCAGTAACATGCGATCCTGGTATTTCTTGTCGATGTGTTCTCGCACCTCTTGGAGATAACCGTGCGTCTCCGGCAAATTCTCGCAGCTCGTCCCTTCCCGCTCGAAAAGATAAGGAACGGCATCCAACCGCAGCCCGTCGACGCCCATATCCAACCAAAAATCGACCACGTTAAACATGGCCGCTTTGACCTCCGGATTGTCGTAGTTGAGGTCGGGTTGATGCGAATAAAACCGGTGCCAGAAATAAGAGCCGGCTACCGGATCAAAGGTCCAGTTGCTCGACTCGGTGTCCTTAAAAATGATCCGAGCCTCACTATATTTCTTCGGGTCGTCCGACCAAACATAGTAATCCCTCCAGGGGTCACCGGGCACAGCTCGGCGAGATCGTTGAAACCAGATATGCTGATCGCTGGTGTGATTTAGAACCAACTCCGTGATCACACGTAGCCCGGAGCCGTGGGCTGCATCCAAGAATTGGCGAAAATCGTCCAAAGTCCCATAGGAGGGATTTACGTTGTAGTAGTCAGAAATGTCGTAACCATCGTCCTTCAGTGGAGACGGATAGAAAGGGAGCACCCAGATCGCGGTTACGCCCAGGTTCTTCAGGTAGTCCAGTTTACTCAGGAGGCCCTGAAAATCACCGATGCCATCGTTACTGGCGTCGCAAAAGGTCTTAATGTGCAGCTGATAAATTATGGCGTCTTTAAACCAAACCGAGCTAGCTGGTTTGGCGACTTCCTTTGTCTCAGTGGTTGGAATCTGCATCGCTGATCAAGTGTGTTGGGTTCAGGGGAGGACGCGGTTAGCGGTCGACGGTTTGCAGTTGGCGGTTTGCGGTTCGTAAATCGGCAAAACCGCGCGGAGCGCCAGCGTCGTGCAACCATACAGTCTTATAGATGAAATAAGTCTCATCAAGTCAGCTAGCGCCGAAGCACCCACGTAATAGGACTGACAACAGCTACCGGTGAACCGCAAACTGTAAACCGCCAACCGCTAACCGCAAACACGTAGCTTAGGGGAAGAGTCCTCGGTCGGTTCGGGCCCGCATTACTTTCTCGACCCCGATGGCCAAGGCAGCGATCCGATGCGGTATTTTCTCTTCCTTCGCCCGTTTGATAACCGTGGTAAAAGATTGCTCCAATACCCGGAACAACCGGTCGACCACCTCGGTCTCTCTCCAGAAGAAGCTCTGTAAGCTTTGGACCCATTCAAAGTAAGACACGATGACGCCGCCCGCGTTGCAGAGGATATCGGGGATCACGAAGATTTCTTGCCAACGCTCGAAAAAAATCTTGTCCGCTTCAACCGTTGTCGGGCCATTCGCCGCCTCCGCCAGGATCCGGCAGTGGATCTGCCCTGCATTTTTGCCGTGAATCACGCCGCTAATCGCTGCCGGCACCAGGACATCGCAAGGGATGGTTAGCAGTTCGTCCGGCGAAAAGGTTTCCGCCTCGGGATATCCCTGTAAGGATCCATGTTCGGCCGCATACTTTTCCGCTGCCCGCACATCGATCCCGTTTTCGTTCCGGTAAGCTCCGGATACATCGCTAACCGCAACCACCTTCATCCCGTTTTTGTACGCCAAGCCGCGGGCGGCAATGGACCCGACGTTACCGAACCCCTGGATCACCGCCGTTCCGCCGACCAGCTTCAGATTGATGAGGTGAGCGGCCCTTTCGATCAAATAGACGACCCCGCGTCCCGTCGATTCTCGCCGGCCATAGGTACCGCCGACACTCAAAGGTTTTCCGGTTACGATCTCCGGCACCGTGTACCCCTGACGGGAAGAGTACGTATCCATGAACCAGGCCATTACCTTCTCATTCGTGCCCATGTCAGGACCCATGATGTCAGTCTTCGGCCCAATGAAAGGGATCATTTCCGTCATGTAACGTCGCGAAAGCCGTTCCAGTTCCGCCGCACTCAACGACCGCGGATCGCATTGTACCCCACCCTTGGCCCCTCCATATGGGAGCCCGGCGATTGCGCATTTCCAACTCATCCACATAGCCAAGGCGGCGACCTCGCCTATCGTCACCGACGGCGCAAAACGGGTCCCTCCTTTAGTGGGTCCCATCGACAGATGATGTTGCACCCGGTAGCCTTCAAACATGCGGACTGAACCATCATCCATCCGAACGGGCACCGCGACGGTGATGGACCGCTTCGGAAACATGAGCCGGTCCCGGAGGGATGGTGGGATATTGATATAGTCAGCGATCAGCTTGAATTGGTCGCAAGCCAACTGAAAGGTCGGGTCGGAATAGATGTGCTGCATAGAGGGATCTGAAGACAACAAAGGCCGCACGCAGTGCGGCCCTCTTCATGTAGGGGTTCTGCTCAACGGTCCTCTTAAAGGATCCACGGTTGAGCAAAGAATGTCGCGCAAATCCAAAATTGGCAAGCCCTGTGAGCGTGTGGGCGTGTCGGCGTGTCGGCTTTTCGGCGTAGCTGTACGCGCCGAGCCCTGCGACCTAATGGGACCTATGCGACTTATCGGACTAATATGAGGCCGACCCATATTTACCGGAATGTCCATAATCCCCATCCGCTAGCGAAGCCGCATACGCCCGTACGCCCACACGCTCCTTGAACTCCTTGAACTCCTCCCATACCCTCGCTCGGAC
>JAFAIO010000488.1 GCA_019236675.1 Verrucomicrobiota bacterium | reverse complement strand
GCGGGTCGCGAGGCGTAATTCCTTCCTGGCGCACTACTCCAGTACTCCATCACTCCGCGTGGCCGGATTCGAGGACAGCTTGTCCGCCGACGCCGGTGGTCCGTGCTGACCAGCGGCCATAAATCGGCCTCGCAAGCGAGGCAGCGCTCCACAAGAATCCTGGCGAAGGCGGAAGGACGAGAACGAAGCGCATAGCGAGCGCCCGGGAGTTTGGCTATTCAATATCACCGATGGACAATCTGCCATTCGGTCATTAGAGATATCTATGCCTACACCCGAAGTTGTCCTCTGTAGTCCAGTCCGAACGGCGATTGGCACGTTCAACGGGTCGCTTAAAACCATCCCCGCTACCGAATTGGGGGCCGTGGTTGTGCGGGAGACCTTGCAGCGGGCGAGCCTCGACCCTGCGGCCATCGAGAGCGTGGTGATCGGTAATGTTATCCAGGCCGGCAACAGGATGAACCCGGCGCGACAGGCCGCGATTAATGGGGGGATTCCGGTGTCGGTTCCCGCGATTACGGTGAACCGGGTATGCGGCTCGGGCGCACAAGCGGTCGTGACCGCTGCGCAGCAAATCAATGCCGGTGAGATCGAGCTGGCAATTGCCGGCGGCCTGGAAAACATGGATCGGGCGCCATACCTGTTGGACGGCGGTCGCTGGGGTTATCGAATGGGGTCGGCTGAAATCCATGACAGCATGTTGCGCGACGGCCTTGACGATGCATTCTCCAGCAAACATTCAGGCTGGCATACGGAGGACCTGGTCAGCGCGGCAAAGTTGAGCCGGGAAGCGCTGGATCGGTTTGCTGAGCGCTCGCAGCGGCTTTTCAGCCAGGCTCAGAATGCCGGCAAGTTTCAGGATGAGATCGTCTCGGTGCAAGTTCCGGGAAAGAAAGGGACGGTCACCTTTGCTCAAGATGAAGCTCCGCGTCCCGATACAACTTTGGAAGTGCTGGCAAAGCTGCGTCCCGCTTTTCGCGAAAACGGTGCGATCACCGCCGGCAATGCTCCCGGGCTTAACAGCGGCGCCGCAGCGATGATCGTGGCTGATCGTGCGGTGGCCGAGTCAAAATCGCTGACGCCGGTTGCCCGGCTCGTTGCTTATGGAGTAGCCGCCGTTGAGCCCGGTATGTTTGGATTGGGCCCGGTTCCGGCCGTCAGAAGGGCGTTAGAGCGAGCGGGCTGGAAACTTGACATGGTCGAGCGGATCGAGATCAACGAAGCGTTCGCGGCGGTCCCGTTAGCCGTGGCTAAGGAACTGGGGCTGCCCGAAGATATCATTAATGTCGAAGGAGGGGCCATTGCCCATGGCCATCCGCTCGGAGCGACGGGCGCGATATTGACTGTGCGTCTGCTACATTCCATGAAACGTGACGGTCTGAGTCGCGGCGTAGTAACGCTCTGTATCGGTGGGGGTCAAGGGATCGCCTTGGCGCTTGAGATGGTGTAGTATGCGTTTGGCGTTCGGCGTTCGGCGTATCTCGCTTGGAAAGAATTGCCTCTGAGAGCCAACCCAATCCGTACCCTAACTAACCATTATGAGCCCGGGATAGCGTGCAGCGTGGTAAACGCCGAACGCCGAACGGTTAACGCGACACTGATATTATGCGGCATTTTTTTAAGGCGATAGCATTCTGCTGCGGTTTTGCGATTTGGTTTACGAACGCCAAGGCCAATGCTCGGGTGGACTACGTCAATCCGGAGAATTTTACGGATGTGTCGTTTCGGAGCATGACCCGGGAGGCAGCTCTAGACAGACTGGAACGCGAATTGACTCATACGATTGAAGCGGCGGCTGCTCAGTTCTTGGGGACCTATGAGCTTGATGTGCACGTCCTGGATGTGGCTATGGCCGGGCGCGAGGCTTTCGAAGCACCAGGCTTCAATTCGGACCTTCGGATCCGGCGCGAAATGGGAAAACCGTCAAAAATTTCGCTCCAGTACCAGATCAAGGATCCGCGCGGACATATCGTTGCCCGGGGCGCCCGGGTGTTAACCAACCTTAATTATCAGTGGGATTACTCTGACTCCTACTATCTCGACACACTTTACCCGGAGAAACGGCTTCTACATGACTGGGTCCGCGATTTGTCGCGGGAGATGGGGAGGTAGCTGTAGGGCAGAAACAGTGGAGCACTGCCTCGCTTGCGAGGCCGTGGTGAACAGGGGTACATCGTGGTGTAATGTCGGCGACCCGTCGGCACTCGATAGCCTCTTCATTAAGACCCGGAGAAGATTCGGAGACGTTCTAATTCAAGACTCGGGCGCGGTACAGAACGTTGATCGATTGTAAACTTGCGTGATGATATTCCCCTGCTCACCACGGCCTCGCAAGCGAGGCAGCGCTCCACGGTTCGGATCGCATCCACGGCGGGCCCCTGTAAGTCCGTGCGCTGGGTGCTCAACTGACCAAATAACCGCCATCAACCGGCAGAATGACGCCGGTGATAAAGGCGGCAGCGGGTGAGCAAAGAAAAACGACGGCGCCGGCGATATCATCTGGTTGGCCCCATCGCTTCAGCGGGGTGCGCTCGATGACGGTCGCGTAGCGAGCAGGGTCGTCCCGTAGCGCTTGAGTGAGCGGTGTGGCGATCCAACCCGGAGCAACCGCGTTGACCCGGATGCCATGCTGCGCCCAGGCCACGGCGAGACTTTTTGTCAATTGAGCAACCCCGCCTTTACTCGCACTGTAGCCCGGCGCCAGGCCGGCGCCGAAAAAACTGTACATGGAAGCCACATTGACGATGGCTCCGCCCTGCTTGAGCAAAAGCGGTTTACAAGCCGTGCACATCCTCATGGAACCAACCAGATTGACGTCAACGACCGCCTGAAACTGCTCGAGCTCGAACTCAGCGGCTCGGCGAATGATACCGGCCGCATTCACGAGCACATCAAGCTCGTCCAAGCCGGTGACCAACTCTTCAATACTGCCGGGATCCGAGACATTCAGGGATGCCACCGAAATCTTGGCATTCAAAGTAGGGCTCGGCTTTTCGTCCGGCAGGCCCGCAGCCACCACCCGGCATCCAGCGTCGAAGAACCGGTTGGCGATAGCAGCCCCGATACCGCTGGTGCCACCGGTGATTAAGGCCGCTTTTCCGGACACATCGAACATGATGGAAAAGAATTGAACAGAAGTGCACAAAGGTCACGAAGATTAGTGGTGCGGTTGTGGACTTACAGGCCCGAATGAGGTGGCCGCGGAGTAAGTAGTGAGCGGTAAGCGGTAAGCAGTGAATGAGTGCGATTTTGCGATACTGCTTACCGCTTACTGTTTACTGTTTACTGCTTACCGCCCTAACTGGTTACGTTAGAGCGCCATGAATTTTATCGTCGTTGGAATCGGATTCTGGGGGAAGGAATGGGTAGAACTTTTGCGGACGAATTCCCGTGCCTCGGTTGTAGGAACCGTAGACAAAAGTGAAGCTGCAGCTGTATGGTCGCAACAGACCTTTGGGATTCCCTGTTTTCCGGATTTGGCGACTGCTGCAGCGAATACGTCAGCGGATGCGGTGTTAGTGGTCACTAATCCGAGCCAACACAAGCCGGTCATACTGGAGGCGGTACGCCTGCAGAAACATGTCCTAGTGGAAAAACCAATGGTGACTTCCATGAAAGAAGCCGCGGAGATCGCGGCTGCTGCCGAAAAAGCTCCGGGTAAAGTGATGGCGGCGCAGGGTTACCGATTTATGAAAGCAGCCGGACTGCTTCGGGAGCGGCTTGCGCTTGGCGATATCGGCGAGCTGCAAGCGGTCAAGATCCGGTTTCGTAAACATCTGCCCGATCTGATCGAGAACCCGGAACACTCCATTTACGCGCTGCCGCATTCGATCCTACTCGATATGTCGGTACACCACGTCGATCTGCTGCGGTTCATGACTCGGCACGAAGTGACCAGGGTTGTAGCAGTGGAACATGACACTCCGGATAATGCCTTCAAGCATCCGTCGAATGCCCTTTGCTTAATGCGGCTCCAGGGCGATATCCCAGTGGTCTGGGACGGCGATTGGTGCGCGCGGGGAGCGGTTACGTCGTGGGAGGGCGAATGGCAGTTTGTCGGCAGTCGGGGCCGGCTTTTCTGGGATGGCGTGGTGGACGATGCTTTCCGGACCTCAGTCCGCTTAGAAATTCCGGGTCAAGACACTCAGGAACTCATGTCCATAGAGTCAGTGCAAGAACGCCGGTTACCATTGCTCGAACATTTCATTGACAGCATCGAACGCGGCCAACAGCCGGAACCGAGCATCGAAGATAATCGTAAAACGCTGGCTGTGGTGTTTGGCAGTTTGGAATCGGTGCTGAAGAAGGAGGAAGTTAGGTTGTGAGGCGAGGGGGAAGGGCGTGCGGGTCGCTGTAGCCGCGGAGCGGCGCGTGATAACCTAGTCCCCCGTGTGCGGGATTGAAAAAACGGCTCTGTAGGAGTCAAATATTTATAGCTTCGTCGGAAAAAGATGGAACCAGCTCCGGAGGAGCGACATCCAATTCGGGACCCACCTTCTATGTCGCTCCTACGGAGCTGGTCGTCTTTTACGTTACCATTACTATAAAGATTTGGCTCCTACGGAGCCGCCCGCCCCCTATCGTTGCCACCTTTCGTACCAGAACTCTGGGA
>JAFAIO010000395.1 GCA_019236675.1 Verrucomicrobiota bacterium | reverse complement strand
CGGGATCATTTGACCGCAAAAAAGAAAGATAGTTTCAGCCGTCTTCGAACTTGTCTTTGCTGAACCCGCTAAGAATGGCTTCAATTCGCAATGATAGGGAATGTTGAAGATCGGGATGTTCGGGAATTGCCGCTGATAACACGATCTTGCCCACGACCCAATGGCTACGATCGCATCGCTTTTTTTTACTGGCGATGTTAGCAGCCCTTGCATAGCTCGGCGAAGGGTCGTTGCCTGAGGCCTCAAACGTTCGGCCCAAAAGATTAGCTTCTGGGTCAGGCGCCTTCGCCGCAGGTATGTCTGGCTCAAAGAGGAAGTCAGAGAGTTTAGTATAATGACGTCGTGCCGGGCGAGCTTGGGCGGTTGGGTAACGACGTGAAAACGCGCTCCTCCTATTGAGAGCCAGAATCCCGGTAACACACGTTCAAAAGGCCTAAGAGCTGACCGAGGCCAGGGTGAGTCTGGGCTTCCATATTCGAGGTAGTAGACCGACACCGACAAACCCTCGCAATTAGCAAGAGCTTGGAAAATATCTTGCTGATATGGCGATGGGACGACTGAGACAATACCAACGTCAATCGCATTCACCTTTTGTTAGTGCATCGAGTGATAAGTAGGAGGCATACCGCCGTCGGCCAAATGGCCACGGCCCGAAGGGTTGGCTTGAAAAGGGTCCGTCTGCGTCGTTGTTCGTTCGTCACGTATGGATTCAGATATGCTCCTCATTATTGCCAGTTCGGCTCGGACCGCCTCGCATCCAGACCCTTTTGAAGCCATCGCTATGCCTCCTACTTATGACTGGATGCACTAGGTAAGGCCTGGTCCAGATCGGCCTTGGACTCCCGATCCGGAGTGCCTCGGGAAAGGAGCAGTGCGAAAAGTATTGAAGCAATCGTCGGTAGCGCCGCCACGATCAGCGCATAGAGACTTCGCATTGAGATGGCGATGGCAAAAAAACCAGACGTATAGATGAGAAACCCTAATTCGGACGCTACGAAGGATCCTAATCGCCCCCACCAAGCTGTGAGCATCCCGAAAAAACAGCCTGCCATGATTACTCCAATCGCTCCGCCGGCCACGTACGCTTCTCCGATGAAGGTGGCCGAAACGGTCATATCGCTGCCGACCCCAAGCGCATCTTCCATCGAAAGGCTCAGTCCGGTAGGTTTACCGGGCCAAACGGCGCGTGGAATCGGTGCGACTAGCGCTACATAAAGTGTCTCTAGCCCAAGAAAGGGGTGAGTGGATGGAAATACCGAAGTGAGTTGGCTGATACTGACCAGGTTGCGATCAACGAAGAAAGACGTGTCCTCGTCCGGCAAGGCAATTGGCGCCCCTTTTCGGGTCGGACTTGTCGCCGTCGTCAAGTATGCCTTTAGACCGACGGTTCTTGTGTTCAGCATAACCGAGGAGGAGGCCAAAAACCCGCCAGCTGCGATAATGCACAGCAAGCCAAATTCGAGCCGGCGTGCACGCGAAATGGTTAAACCATAAGCGACTAAGAAAGTAATCAGAATAGTCGCCAGCGCGCTTCTTGTTCCTCCCGCAATCGCCTGAAACAGACAAAAGACTAAGCCGAAGATGGCGACCAGAACCCCGTACCAATGGTAGCGTTCGCGCCGAGCCAAAATTAGTCCGGCTATTGGGGGGACAAGCCCAATAATATCTCCGACTTGGTTCAGGAGGGCCTTCCAATCGCCGAATCGTCCCCGGGACCACGACTGGGTAAAACGCGGCTGCATCATCTGATCGATCATTTCGAAGACATTGAAATTCACGGCCAGCAGCATAAACAAGATGCCGAAGAAAAAACTGACCGCGAACACGGAGAACAACGCCGCTGGAGCGGTCGGCCTCTTGACTAGCGAGCTCAAAAAAGCAGGGGGCGCTGGAGAAAAGTGTCGGGCAACCGCAATTGAGCCGAACGCGAGCAGTGTCAAACAACAAGCGTCGTACATAGACGCTTTGGTTGTCATTTCGTTGACCTCAGACTGCCGAGACAGAAACTCGAAAAACGTCAGAAAATAAAGGGCCCCAAAGGCCGGTGCATCGGGTCGAAGAACGCAACGCCAATTGTCCGAGGCTTCCAACCCAATCGCTACTACCATGGTCAATCCGACGCCGATTGCTGCGTGCCGAGCCAATTCCTCGGGCGTGCTCCCATAAAGAAAGAAATAGGTGATAAGCAGTCCAAGCACCCAGCAGCCAGTTGACGCCGGGTTTGGCCGAGTCTGGATGCTTGTGGTATTCAACATGTTGGGCCTTTGGCAATTACGAGGCTACAGTAAAATGGGGTAGAATTTAGAGTATCAATTAGAATTTCTATAATTTATTGGCAAGGTTATTCTGCACTCCTGGCACCAGACTCAAAAAGATGATGACGTGGCCAACGTAGGCTTTCTCAATTCAGTTAGTGCGTTCATTTTTAGCATTTAACGTTGCTTCCGAATGGACCAACAGCTGCTGAGCCGGCTGCCGCCAAGAGAAGTCCCCCGTTACAATCTTCCTTTGTTCGGACCAATAAAGAAGGTGCTCAAGCAAGCTACGAGGATCATTCGCAGCGAAGATGGACCCGTTCACCCGCGGCTTTATAAGGTCCTTGGCCCCAACCTTGTCGCTGACGACGCAAGGAGTGCCGCAAGCCAGACCTTGGGGAACAACTAGACCGAAACCTTCCTCCAAAGAAGGGAGCACCAGAACCGAAGCTCCGCGCATAACCTCGGCTAACTTCGATTGGGGTACGGCGCCGTGAAACCGGAGCGGTACCTGTCCCGTATAACCGGCAAGATCTTTCTTAACGTCCGCGCTAATGACTCCATAAAAGTCTACGATCCAATCGGAGGCCGGGCAGGAAGTCAGCGCCTGGAGTAACGATGCAATCCCTTTGCGCAGAGTGACCTGTCCTGCGAAGAGAATTCGGAAGCGGTCCCACGTCTTGCTTTTTGGCGGATAAAAAATTCTAGGTTCTGCGCCATAAGGCACAATCCAGATTCTTTCTCTTTTGATTCCCTGCTCGACAAGCTGATCCCTGACCAAGGTCGACGCGACGCAGTGCCAATCGGCCAAACTATATTCTTCATCTGCTTGAGCCCAGTAGGACTCGTCATAGCAGGTTGAATCTTCTAGTTTCAGGCCGGCACGCTGATACTCGGGTTCCAGTACCTTAACCACATGTCGTGCAGGACCGGTGGCATGGCTCATGACTGTGGAGATGCCTTTCTTCCGCGCTCGTCGAAAGATCTGCAGTGCTTGCCCTGGCATCGCATGGATGAAGTCGTGTTGTCTAAGGTTATCCCCGACCCAGTGGTCAAAATGACTGTCCTGCCACTGAAAAAGCGCTTTCGGTTCCGGCCGTAGCCAGGAGGGTAGACGCAGGAGCCCATACGTCACGACCGTGTGAAAACTATGTGTTCGCAGGTGCGTGGGGTATGGCCGGTGAAGCCGCCAACGCGGATACCCCATATAAAAGGTTACTACCGATTCCAATTCGGCAATGGCTTGGGCCAAAGAATAGAGATGACACGGGTTAGTCGCGGCAAAGCCGAGATTAAGCAGGTGCCGACGATCCTTTGAGTAAATCGCGGAGGAGAGCGCTAAGTCAGCTCTTTCTCGTACCTTTCTGTCCGCGGATTCGCCATCTCCATCTGTGTTTTTGATTTTTCGAGTTCCCATCGGTGGCCAAAATGCACGTAGCCGCTTTCGCGATAACTGCTGATTCGATGGCCGTTCAAATACCCAGCCCGGATATCAAACGAGGCCACGTTTTCTTGATGGTGCAGGAGGACTCCCTGCATAAACAAACCGGCGGCCAAACGATAGCGCCCTGGCGTGATCAGTAATTCATCCATGATACAGGTCAGGCTGGCGCCTGGTTCGAGCGTCTCGAAATTGCATCCTTGCGAAGAGAAGCGGGACACCAGAGCACCAGACTCATGATATATCTCGAGTGTTACCCGTCCGCCGGCGCCCAGACCATGAACGTTGAAAGTAATGTGCGCCTGCTTGCCGAACATCAGCAAATTTTCGACCGTTCCAGGACCTTGGGAAATGTGAGTGACACTAATCCAAGGTCCATTTTTAGATGAAGCTTCCTGGACGGAAACCGGCTTATCGTCTGCGATAGTAGCTAGATATTTTTGGATCGACTCCGAGGGCCTTCCATCCGCAATAACTTGGCCTTTGCGAATGGCAATGACCCGGGTGCAAAGATGCTGGACCGCCGCCAGGTCGTGACTGACAAAGAGAATTGTCCGGCCGTGCTGCGCGACGTCGCTCATCTTACCCAGACATTTGCGCTGAAAGCGCTCATCCCCGACCGCCAATACTTCGTCGACTATCAGAATATCCGGCTCGAGATAAGCAGCGATGGCAAAGGCCAACCTGACCCGCATCCCGGTGGAATAGCGCTTGGTCGGTGTATCGGCGAAATCTCCAATCTCAGCAAAAGACAGGATATCTGAAAGCTTCTTCTTGGTAACGGAACTGGGCATACCGAGGAGAGCGGCATTGATAAAAACATTTTCTCGCCCCGACAGATACGGATGAAAAGCCGCACCGACTTCGAGCAAGGAGGACACTTTACCCCTAAGCACTGCCTGGCCCTCCGTCGGTTCTGTGATTCGGGAAAGGATCTTCAATAACGTCGATTTCCCGGCTCCATTTCCTCCAATGATGCCGACGATCTCGCCCTGCGTTACCCCGAAACTGACGTTTTTCAGTGCCCAGATTCTTTCGGCGGGCCGCAGCCTAGGAGCCTGTTTTACCGGTCTCCCCGTCAGGCGGCAGAAGAAAAGGTTAAAATCCTCGACTGCGGACTTGGCGCCATATTCGCCGAGTCGATAGAGTTTACCTAAGTTCTCTACTTCAATGATCGGTCGAGCCATAATTGCGGCGGCTGCTAAAGCGAATCGACAAACGTTCTTTCTGTCCGTCTGAATAACACCAAGCCAAGGGACAGGATGATCAACGTCAGCAGCACGGAACAGAGGGTTGCTTGGAATCCGGATGGACCGGTGCCTAATAGTAAGCTTTTGAAGTTCTCAAGGATTGGCGCGACCGGGTTCAGATAAAGGATCCACCGCAGTCCCGGCGGAATATGAGATCCGGAATAAATCACCGGGCTAGTGTACATCCAGAGTTGAAGCAGAAAGGGTAGGATGTGTGCTATATCCCGGTACTTCGCGGTTGCTGACGAAACGATCAAACCGCAGCCAAGACTTAACAGACCGCTTTGCAAGATCAGCGCCGGGATAAGGGAGACGGCCAATAACGTATGCGAACCGAAGTGGCTTCCTTGAACCCTGTAGAAAACCATAAATCCCCCGAGCATCAACAGTTGTACCCCTAGAGCTAGGAGGTTGGAGCACGTTGTTGCCAACGGAACGATTAGCCGGGGGAAGAAAACCCTGCCAAACATTTCTTCGTTGTACAGAAACGTGGCTCCAGTAACGGCGGTGGTTTGAGAGACATAGCCCCAAATCGTCGTCCCAGCCAGATAGAAAAGGATCGGTGGCGCCCCATCCGTAGAAAGCCCGGCTACTCTGCTGAAAATCACCGTGAACACAACTGTGGTTAAGAGGGGCTGGATCAGGAACCACAGTGGCCCCAGGATAGTCTGCTTGAATTTGACGACAAAATCTCTGCGGACCAGCAGCAGAAACAGATCGCGAAATTCCCACAGCGCAGGCAGATCAAAATCAAACCACTTCTTAGTCGCCCGGATCCTGACTTCATAATGCCTGCCGGTGGCTTCAGCAGATGGGTGCTCGGCGGTCGTGTTCAAAATTTAATGGGCGATTGTAAAGAAATCGGAAGCACTATCAAGCAATGAGCAGTAATTATAGAAATTTTAATACATCCAATGAATCTGCGGACCTTCACTGCCTCTCGCTTCGATCGTGGCGCTCCCCGCTGGAAAGAGGCGCTTTGGGTGGTCACACGCTGCCTATTCTTCCAAACGCCGGTTCCCTTTCCGAGCCTATGGAAGTGTCTGCTCCTCAGGGTCTTTGGCGGGAAAATTGGCTCGAATGTCGTGATCCGAGCGTCCGTCTTCATCAGCTTCCCGTGGCGGTTGGTCATACGGGATGACGTTTGGATTGGTGACGGGGTTTGGATCCTGAGCCTTGCGCCCGTCATCATTGACTCCAATGTGTGTATTTCGCAAAAGACCTTTCTCTGCACCGGTAGCCATGATTATCGGAAAGAATCTTTTGAACTAATAACCCGGCCGATACACATCAAGGACAGGAGCTGGATAGCAGCCGGCAGCTTCGTCGGTCCTGGAGTCCAGATCGGTCCGAACTCAGTGGTTGCGGCTGGAAGCGTGGTAGTGAAGAGCGTCGGCTACGGGGAACTTGTTGGTGGCAACCCCGCTCAATTCATAAAGCGAGTGGTTTCTGACTCGAAGATTTTAGAAACCAACTAAGTTTGTGCGCATTCTGATCCTGAATCAGTACGCTCCTCCGGATCCGGCTCCGACAGCCCAGTTGATCGGAGAACTCGCTACTGCTCTGGAGGCGGCAGGCCACGAGGTTTGGATTGCCAGTAGCTCCCAGGCGTATAGATCAAAGCGACCGCAGCGGTTTGGTCGCGTGTTTCGAGAAGTATTTGCCTTGGCGAAACTGCTACTTGATGGGTTGAGGCAACCAAACCACGACATTGTCTTATCGACGTCCTCGCCTCCCGGCCTATTAGTGGTTGCTACCCTCTTGGCTTTCATCCGGCGGAGCAAATCGCTCCACTGGGCCTTGGATTTGTATCCGGAACTCGCTTTTCGATTGGATCCACAGGTGCCTCGTTTGTTCCAGAATTTAGCCCATTGGATGGTGGGCTGCTGCTATCGGCAGGTCGACACATTGATCACTCTCGATGGGGATATGCAGTCTCATCTGCGAGAGCTCTATGATGTGGACTCGCGGCTGATTCGTCCTTGGGTTCTACAACGGAATTTACCCTACAAAGCCAATTACCCGCCAAAGGATCCGTTTCGTTGGATCTACTCTGGCAATCTCGGGCTGGCGCACGATTGGAAGACTCTACTCGAAGCCCAATCGTTACTGGAATCTCAGAGGTTGCCTATCCGTCTCGTTTTTCAGGGCGGTGGCGCCCACTGGCCGGCCACAATCGAATTCGCGCGAGCGCATAAACTTAAACAGGTGGATTGGGTCGGCTATGTAAGCCCGCAAGATGTGGTTCCAAGTCTCTTGGCGTCTCATGTCCTGGTGGTAACCCAGAATCCTTTGACCCGCGGTTTGCTTTGGCCGAGCAAGCTTGGTCTCGTGATGAAATTGCCTCGCCCTCTTGTCTTCGTTGGATCGAGCGGGGGCGCGATCGCTGCTGAACTGGAGCGTTTGCCTGGCGCGAAGGTTTTTGAGCCCGGCCAAAGCGATCGGTTAGCTCGCTATATCGCCGATCTGTACGAGCATTGGCCTCCAGAACACCCTCCTTTTATCGCTCAACAGGACGAGCGCCACGATGCACTCCAAGACTGGTTGTTATTAATCGAACGGCTTGGGAGTTTTCAGTCAGCCAGATTCCGTGGACGAAATGACCCGCAGATTACTCCCTAGCGCACAATAGAACTCTCTATGCGCTGGAGGTACGGATACTGGTGGTCTCGGAACCAGCACCTAAACAACGGAATATCGCCCCGCGTAAAACTCTTAACCAAATCGTCGTAATATTTCTCCATGTCGCCGTCAGAAATATTGATAACGCAGAATGCTCCTGGATACGCGGCTAGCACTGCTGAGGGTGTACCAGTGAAATGAAGACCCAAGACGTTGAACGGAGCACATGCGTTGAACTCGTTAATCGTGCCGGTAGGAGGAACCAAGGTTCCGCCCCCCTCCGGGATCATCAGGATACCGGGGTGTTTCTTGAGGAGGGTCTCAAACACGTAAGAAGTATAGACCGGCGACTGGGTAACCGGACCGTTCCCGTAGGAATCAATATAAAACAGGCTGGCTCCCCATCGCTGGGTAGCGAACGTGATCTTTGCGTCAAGATCCGCTATCGCTTCCTCAAGCGTTTGGTAATACCGCTGCACATGCGGTTTTCCGTCTACGATCACCAACAGATCGGCACGAATGCATACCCCAACCGCAAGGCCGGTTTCGTGAAACTTTTGGAAGAAAGCGTCGGCGATTGGAAGTATCGGAGCTGAAAAAGTTGGAATACCGGGTGGGTCACCGATGTAACCGGGCCAGCCAGGTTGTACTCCGTCAAGGTCCCAAACAATGATCCCTTGGCCGTTTACGCCCTTAAGGTTGGCGATGCAACGGTCTGCGGCGATCAGCAGATCGGATCGAAGCTGCGCTAACCCGGTTTCCGTCGTCAGATCGTAAGTCTTGCGATTTATGCCGTATCCCCAGAGATTGCCCGGCGAGCGGACCCCTCCGCAGACAAAAGCCTGGCCGATGGGGCGGTGGTTTGTCCAATCCCCGAGCAGAAAGGGCTTTCGTGTGGCGAGCTGATCGATTTGTTCCTGGGTTAGCTCCTTATGTTCCTCATAAACGGGCACGTCGTCCCCGGAACACTGGAACGTTCCGACGCCAAACAAAGCTGCCAATATAATCGTCCTGTACCTCATTTTAGTCTGTTAGGTTTTACGTTGGCCAAAAGACAGACGCGCAGGGAAATGCATTTGTGTACACGCCTTGCCACTCAGAAACTGTGAAATGGCGCGTTCCAAGGACGTGTGGCCGCGCCGATACGCTGAAATGCCCTCATTTGTGTCCGGCCGAACAACCGGCCCAGCCGATACTTCGTTGAGCGCCCCTGATCGGTGCGGAACGGCCGCAGGTCCACTTCCTGAAAGGAATCGCCAAGGTTCGAGCAAAGAAATGCCAGCACCTTTCGGACATGTGGGTCGCCGCAATCGTCAAACGCCACAATTCCACCCTGGGACAGCAGACGCCCGGTATAGTACGTGTCAATGAACACGTCTTCGAAGAGGTGCGAACCGTCGATGTAGACCAAATCAAATTCCGCATTTTCTTCGACCAATCTCGGCAGGATGATACTTGAAAAGTATGGCTGGAAACTGACGTAACCGGCTAAGCCGGCCTGCTCCAGCGCTAACAAACCGGCGTCATCCCAAACCTGGAGCTGAAACGGGTCTACAGCAGTGTGCTGTTTTGAAGCCTTGCCCGTGAGTTCAAAATGGGTCGCGGCAAAGAGCAAACAAGACCCACCGAAGCAAAGCCCAATTTCCAACGTTCGCTTCGGTTGGTAGCGCAACATTAACTGTCGGAGCACATTTAGATTGTTGGAGGTCGACAGAGTACCAATGTTTTCGAATCGTTTCCCGCTTCGTCCCACTGTCACCCTTGTTCTGATCATCTCCTCGAGCTTGAGACAGAACGAAAAGTCGACCCCATTATCTTTTGTGACGTTCACCGTATTGTTCCCGATCACGACGCGCGCCTTATAGTGGGAGGTACCGGCTCTCAGCTATCTTTTTTCTGATCGGAGTTGCGTATGCCGAACGCATTCCTTACGGCCAAAGGGAATTTCTGCACGGTCCGGCGAGCATGCCTCCCTAAAGCTCCAGCTAATAGCTGCAAGGATCCTCGAACGTTCACTTCGTTCCAGATCTCGGTGTATTGCTGCGGATGAACTACCGAAAGGGGCAGCGCGTTCCCGGAGCCCACAGTCAGACTTGGAACGTTATGCAAAAAATCATGACGACAAAATAGGATGATATTTTGTCGATACCAGCGGGCGATCTCTACGTTGTTCCAGATCAACGGCCGCAGAATATCGCATGCGTCGAAATCGTGTTGGGCAAAGATAGCCGCCCAATAGCTTTGCCATTGCTCGTTGAGATGGTTGGTGCCGCCTTGCCGTGGAATCGCCGCTGAGAACAGGACCAGCGGCGCTAATCGAGTCAAATCCTCAACAAAGCTCTTGCTCCGGTTTTCCGGCAGATGCTCTGCCACCTCGATTGAAATCGCGAGATCGAAACAACGGTCCAGACGAAATGACTCCCGAAGATCGATCCGACGGAAGTCGGAAACGGGGATAACCAGGGAATCGTCAGCGACCCAATTCCCGTCAACACCAACGATATCTTGGACCCCTGCTTCGAGGAACGCGCGCAACCACATGCCCAGACCACACCCAACGTCACAAACCGAATAAATCGGTGCGATTTGCCTTATGAGAGTGACGATGTGTTTAGCGGAACGATAAGAGCGATCCTTTTGAGCAACGAAGAATGCTTTGCTGTAGAGCTGCGCCTTCTCCAGAATCGCGTTTGTCGTGGCCAAACAACAATAGATTCCATAATTTCTATTGAAAGCAAGCCGCCAAGGAGGCAATCATCCCAGGAACCGATGAGCGAGGCACAGCGCCATCTTAAAGTTTCTGTTATTCTCCCGACCTATCGGCGCTTTGAGCCGGTGCTCAAGACACTCGAAGATCTCTTAGTCCAAGAGTACCCCGATTTTGAGATAATCCTACTCGACCAGAATCCGGCCTGGCCCGAAGAGTTGAGAGATCGGTTGGCCCTGTTTACTAAGGATCAGCGGGTGCGGTGGGTTAGAATTGATGCACCGGGTGTGGTGAAAGCGTGCAACCTGGCAGTAAAAGAAGCATCGGGTGACCTCTTGTTGTTTGTTGACGACGATGTCCTCATTCCTCACCCTCACCTGCTGCATCTCCATGCCCGGAATTTCGGCGATCCGAATATCATTGCTGCGGTCGGGAGAGAACATCGACCCGGCGACCTAACCGCTACGGTTCCCGCTTCCGCACAGCCGGCGATCGCGAGTTCAGAACGGTTTAAAACGATACGGGCTGAGCTGACACCGCTTCAACAAGCGCTTTGGTTTGATCGCAATAGCTCTGAACGTAAACAGGTCTGTACCTTTTGCACCTGCAACAGCTCGGTTAGAAAAGGTGATTTTGTCGCGGTCGGTGGCTTCGACGAACTCTTCACCGGTAACACGTACGGCTACGACGCTGACTTGGCGCTTCGCCTTTCCGCACGTCCCGGAACGACTGTTTATGACCCGGACGCTTGGCTCATTCATCGGCGGGTTCCGGTGGGAGGACTGCGACTCACCGATAAACACAACCGAGTTGACGCAACCGCAACCGCTCAAGGATTATGGTTGTTTGTGTTTCGACATGGTTATCGCGGAATGTATGCCCACTTGATCTATCGCCATGTCTTAAGAAAAACGCTTCTCCTGCGTCGAAACTTGCTTAGCACACGTCAGATAGGAATCGCCATCGGATTGTTGCGCGGGCTGGTCCGCGCTTGGCATAAGCGGCTGCTTGGCCCGCAATCCGTTTTTTCAGTATCCGAAGGCGGCCCTGTCTAACCGCTGCGCGCAATTTCAATGAGGCCCCTGGTTTCCATTCTTATCCCGTGCTACAACGCTGGACGCTGGGTAGCCCAAGCCATAGAGAGTGCTCTCCGGCAAACATGGCCCGAGAAGGAAGTCATCGTCGTGGACGATGGCTCAACCGATGTGAGCCTCGCTATCATCCAGGGTTTTGGCGACCGCGTCCGTTGGGAGACAGGACCGAACTACGGCGGAAATGTTGCCCGCAATCGACTGCTCGAGCTGGCACAGGGCGAATGGCTCCAATATCTTGATGCAGACGATTGGTTGCTGCCGGACAAAGTCGCCCAACAGATCGAGTTTCTAAAAGACCACCCCGAGACAGACATCGTATATGGTCCCTCTACGGTGGAGTACTGGTCGGAAAAGGAGGCTCGCCGGGAATTACTGCCTATTCCCGAAACCGATGACCTCTGGGTGCTGCTTGCACGATGGTATTTGCCGCAGACCGGGGCTCCGCTTTGGCGGCGAAAATCGCTGCTTGAGGTGGGTGGGTGGAAGCCCGATCAACCCTGCTGCCAGGAGCACGAACTATATCTCCGCTTGTTGATGGCGGGTAAGCATTGGAGCTTCTGTCCAAGCAACGGTGCGATCTACCGGCAATGGAGCGAGCAGACTGTCTGCAAACGCGACAAACCCGAGGTACGCCGGCAACGTCTCAAAATTGAGCAGCGAGCCGAAGCCTTTCTGATGGAGCGTAACGAGCTGACTCCTGAGCGCCGGTGGGCCATTAATCAAGCTCGCTTCGAAATGGCTCGCATGGCCTGGCAATATGATTGCGCCGAAGCCCTGGGCATTATGACGAGCATCCGCCGTTCAGACCTGGCTTTCCAGCCGGGTGGAACCGCGGCGCCGCCGCATTACCGTCTGGTCTTCCGCACTCTGGGTTTCCAGGCGGCGGAAACGATAGCGAACTGCTTGCGCTCCGGTAAACGCCGTTCTGTGGGCGTGGGTTCTTGACAGAAAACGTGCAACCAGCGACTTCCATCGTGATCGTAACCAAGAACCGCAAGGAAGAATTGCGACGCGCGTTAGCTTCTGCGGTAGCCCAGTTGGGTCAACCGGAAGTGCTCGTAATGGACGATGCTTCAAACGACGGTACCGAAGAGATGGTCCGGGCCGAGTTCCCGCAAGTGACGTTGCATCGTTTCGAGCAATCCAAAGGATACATTGTCCGCCGCAATGAAGCAGCCCGGTTGGCCCGAGGTAACATAATTTTCTCCATCGACGACGACGCTACCTTCTCGACCCCACAGATTGTCGAACAGACCTCAACTGAATTCGAGCACCCCAACATTGGTGCGGTCGCCATTCCATACATCGAACCCCGCAAGGCTAGCCGAATTTTGCAGCGCGCGCCCAACAAAGACAAAATTTGGATCGCCAACGCATTTGTGGGAACGGCACACGCTTTGCG
>JAFAIO010000367.1 GCA_019236675.1 Verrucomicrobiota bacterium | reverse complement strand
GTTCATAAGGAACTTGGGCGTGGGTTCTTGGAACCCGTCTATCAGGAAGCTCTAGAACTGGAGTTTAGCGACCGCGGGATACCTTTTCAGCCACATACTGAGTTGCCTATATTCTATAAAGGGCGAAAGCTCAAAAGTCGTTATCGATCCGATTTTGTGTGTTACGAGGATGTCATAGTCGAGCTAAAGGCGCTGACGCGGCTTGGTGACGGTGAAATCGGCCAAGTGTTGAATTACTTGAAAGCATCTCGTCGAGAACGCGCCCTATTGATCAACTTCGGATCCAGAAGCCTACAACACGAACGGCTGGTCTGGTCGGTCGCGGGGCAAGCTCAAGAAAGAATATCCACTTAATCTACAGCCCTAAGATCTAGGCCCAGCCATTGATCCGAAGGCCACACCAACCGCCCGCCCATCGGCCCAAATCGGCCACAAAGCCGAAATCTGCGTTAATCTGTGTAATCTGCGGATATCAAATCTCCCGCCCAGCGTTCAATTCGGAGCCCAGATCATTCTATAACTCCCTTCCCCGTGAATACTGTCCCGGTGCTCTTTGCTGCGCTCGCTTAACGCCAGTTCTTCACTTTCGGCCAAACCTGTTTCAGCGGCCACTTAAGGTCCTGGCAATAGAACACATCAAAGTGCTGGTAGGGCATGGAGTAGGGGTGATGGACGCCGGCAACCTCTGTTACGCTATTGAATAATTCTTTCAACCGTTCCTCCGTGTCGCCCATCACAATCATGCTTTCACCGGTGAAATCGCGCGGCCCCCAGTAAAAATAGTTCTGATGCCCACTAATGGCTTTCGGCAGGCCATATTTTGGACCAAAGAAATCGATCGCTCCAGCTTGGCCGTAATTTTGACCAAAAATCCCGGTCTTGGCTCTAACCTCTGCGGGCAACCGGTTATAAACGTCCGCGATTGTTTTTGCCATTTCTTCCCAACCAAACTGATCGGCGAAGAGCTGCGGCAAAGGGCCGAGCTTGTGTCGCTCGATTGCCGGCTGCTGCATGTGCAGCGCTTCAGCGTACCGAATATAGGTTGCAACCGGCAAGACCGGCAAAGCGAACGGAGCGAACACTGCGCCGGTAGTGACCAAAGCGACGAGATACGCGATCCGCACCCAACCCAAGCGAGGGGAACCGAGCCACGATTCACACATCACTCCGCCCGCCGCGAACAGCATAGGATAGTCAGGCCACAAATAATAGACGCGTGGATCCAAGACCAAGATAACACCGGCAGTCAAGACCCACGACCAACCGAGCGCACGAAATGGCTTTCCCGGTGTACTAAAGAGATAGAACCAGAGGCCTCCCAACCAGATCGGCAGCGTCGGTGGAAGCATCGATAACGCCTGCTGACCAAAGAACGAAAGCGGTGTAAAACCCACATTGCGACTACTCTGACGAATGTTTGCCTGGAGTTCCAAGAAAGGAAAGTGGTGCTGAATGTTCCACACTAGATTGGGAAGGAAGATCAGGAAAGCAATCAGACCGCCGACCCAGATCCATGGTGTCAATAGCAGGCGACGCTGCGGTGTGAGTAATAGGCCAACGATAATCGCAGCGCCGAAAATGAGCATCGAATGTTTGTTCTCAAGGCCGATTCCAGCCAGGATCCCGAACCAGAGCCAGAGCTTTTGGTTTCCGGTCTTGATGATGCGGATAATTACGAGCGCGCACGCGGTCCAGAACAGGGCTTCGAAGCTGTTCATCGACAGAAAATTGTCGATGGCCAAAAAACCGGGAGCGACTAGGACGGCGACTGCTGCGAGCGTTTGGGCAAAACGCTGGCCGCCGAGTTCACGTGCGATGACGCCCGTGAGCAGAACCTTGACGGCTCCGGCTAAAGCGGGAATTAGCCGGATAGCTGAGAGAGAATCCCCAAGCAACCAGCGAACGACCTTGGTTATGAGCGCGATCAGCGGCGGCTGATCGACGTAGCCCCAGTCGAGGTGCTCACTGCAAGCAAGGTAGTAAAGCTCGTCAACAAAGTACCCATAGTGACGGTTCGCGTACAAATGAATCAACAGCTTGACTGCCGCGATAACAAAGACGCCTATGCTAAGGCCAGCTGGCCAGGTGGAAGATGCTGCTTGAGACTGTTCAAAGGCAGACTTGTCTCCCGGCTTCATGCTCTATTACGCGAGTGCTTACTCGGCTCTCTTTCAATGCAGAAATTAGGCATAGGCCAGACTAGAATCTAGCGGACCGTTGAAAATTAAATCTACGCCTGAGCTCAGCGAAGCTAGACCTTTTAAGGCTGCGGAAAACGATTCACGTCTTTGTAATAGAGATAGCGAGCCGGAGCCTTGCCCATAGCGACAAACCATTGGGGACAATAGGGCGCCATCCAGATGCAATCACCGGCGTTTACTGGATACCAGTTATCTTCTAAACGGTAAACGCCTGTTCCGGCTAACATGAGCAAGCCATGCTCCATAATATGCGTCTCTACAAACGGCAGATGCGCGCCGGGTTGATAGTTAAAAATATTAATAGCGAGGTCAAAGGATGGGTTATCGGGCAACAATATCTGTAGGCGGGCTGCCTCGTCTCCGAGAAAGGGCTGGCTGACCACTTCTTGTTCGCGACCAAAAAAGACCCCCGGCTCCGGTACACCAGGTAGAGCCACATATTTCTTCAGGAAGAGATGGACTTGGGCTCCCGGTTCAGGCTGTGTTAAAGACCACGCAGTCACTGCGGGAACAAACATGAATTCACCGGTGGCTAGAGTTCTTTTTTCACTCTTGGTCTGTCCGATAACTGTCCCTTGCAAGACATAGACAAAAGCCTCGATTTGGCTGTCCGGGAAATCAGCATGACCACCTTCAGCAAACGTGATGGTTAGCTCGGTAAAACCCGCTCCCATTTCCGATGAGATCAACACAATCGCGGTGGCGCCGGTCATTCCCGGTAGATTACTCACGACATGGCCATCTGGAGCAATGAGCGCGTGACGTTTACCGAGAAAGGTGCGGGTTGTGCCGAAGAGGAGGTTCTGGGACATAAAGTAGAAATAGCAAATCGCAGATAGCAAATTTCGGGCTGTTGCTCTCGGATCCACATCGTGCGAATCAGCGTAGCAAAACCAGAATAGCCGATTCGTCCAGCTCAAACCAAACATTTGCTATCCGCGCTTTGCTATTCTGTCTGAACCTGCTCGAACAGCGGGACGATCTTCATAGCGGGACAAAGCACCAATCCCTTGTCTGTGAGTCTTATTTCCGGAATGACAGACAAAGGAAGCAAGTTGAAGCCCATATAAGGCAATCGGCAGCCGACCTCGTTCCAGACTTTCTTTAGCGCAGTGGTTTCACCGGCGACCTGACCGGCTCGAGCATCCGAAAGCAGACCGGCAATCGGCAGGCGCACAGATGCAAGGATTTGCCCCGCGCGCACAATGCAAATACCGCCTTGCGAGTCCTGCATGAAATGCAGGACCAGTCTCATGTCGGGCTCATTGGTCCCAGCAATGACGATATTGTGCGCGTCATGCCCGACCGAACTACCCACAGCGGCATCGATCAAACCGAAGTTTTTCAATAGTCCGAATGCAGCGGAGCCAGTCTTCCCATGCCGTTCAACCACGGTCAGGAAACAGGCGTTTTCGCGAGCCAGGAACGACGCCCAATCGGGAGCGGGATCTACCCCGAGAGGCTCATGTTTGGTTGGAATGTTCGCTCCCTCTAAGGTGATAAAATTAACTTGGACACTATCCGTTGGTAAGATAGGAATCAACGTCTGTACCGGGTTAACTGTCACGGTCTGATAGGACCGTTTCGGGTATTGATAGCGACGCTCCAGCGCCTGTTCGAGTCGCGGGGTCGGTTTTCTATCTTGGACAACCAGTTGTCCCCCGTACCAAGTATTTTTCGGTTCGAGATTGTCATCCAGGAGAACCACATCCGCTCTTCGAGCGGCGCCCAGACCACCGAGTTCACCATCCATCGAGTAACGAGTCGCGGGATGCAGAGACCCGCAACTCCAAGCGGTGAACGGCTCCAGGCCGGAGCGCACTGCTTGCCTAACCACCCAATCCAGCCCGAAAACAAAAAGATCGTCTGCGTCTCGATCGTCCGTGCAAACGCAAACCCGTTTCGGGTTTGCGCCCAGCTCGGTCACAGCCTTGATCGCATGCGGCAGACTATGCCAAGGCGTAGTCGGCGGACCGCCTCTGAGAAACACCCACATCCCTGCTTCTAAGAAGTCAGCGGCGATTTCGCGGTCGATCGCTTCATGGGTATCGGTTACACCCGAGGCGGCGTAAGCCGCCACAAAGGGCCGCCCATAGATATGACCGCAAACGGGCAAACCGCGACGCAGGGCCTCTGCTAAGATCGCGTGACTCCGTTCGTCGGCTTCTACAACCTGGATGAAATCCATCTTTTCGCCGAGTGCGACTGCTTCGGGCCATTCGTCAAAAATGGCGCCAACTTTGGCAGGGGTTAAATCTCCTCCTGCGGTTTCAAGTCCGGGATGCGTTGCTGGAATCGTACTCGGTAACGTTAAGAAAATATTAAGTGGAGCTTGCCTGGCGTCTTCCAACATCCAAATCAAACCGTCAGAGTCGCACACGTTTCCAATCTCGTGGCTGTCGCAAAAGATGGTCGTTGTGCCGTTAATCAGCGCGGCTTCGGCATAGGCACACGCGGTCATCATGCTGCTTTCGATGTGGACGTGGGGATCCACCAACCCGGGCGCCAAAATTCCGCCTTGGACGTCGTAGCGTTCAACCTCAGAGAATTGGCAGCTACCGGTGGGTTTTACCGCCGCGATCCTGCCCCGGCTTATCCAGAGTTCTCGCTCCGGCAACAATCGCTCGGTATAAACGGAAAGGACTCGGCCGCCGGCAATCACCAAATCAGGCGCCTTTCTTTCCGAGCTGACGTCTGCTAAATGGCGGGTTACTTGGGCCAATGGTGGAACATCGAAACGGGTCATTGAAGAAGTAAACAGTAAACAGTAAACAGTAATCAGTAATCAGTAATCAGAGATCAGTGTCAACGGGCAGACAGCCGCAGCCGCGCTTTTAACAACATGCCGCGGAGTTGGAGCAGCTTTAATACCATCATGAGAAGTGATAGGTGAGCAGTGAGAGGCGAGAAGCCGAAGAGTGATTCGTGATTGGCAGTTCCCGGCGCTCCCGGCGTTGACGGCGCCGAGCACGTCGGTAAAATCGGCATCTAATGGAAGTGATCAATCGTAACGCCGTCGAGGCCTTTGTGGGGCCCGATGGAGCCACTATTCGAGAACTTGCCGGAAGCAGGAACGCGTCTGCCAGAAAACAGAGCCTAGCCGAGGCAACCATTCCGGTCGGTGGAACTGTCACCTTGCATTATCACAAGATCACGGAAGAGCTTTACTACATCCTCAGCGGAAGCGGACTCATGACCATCGAGGGCGAAGTAAAAGAAGTCGGACCGGGAGATACGATCATTATCGTGCCTGGTCAACGGCATAAGATCGCTAATAACGGCCAAGTTCCGCTTGTTCTCCTAGCTTCCTGCTCACCACCATGGAGCGCAGAGGATCACATCCCGGCCGAATAAAGCGCCGGGATCGCCGACAACGCCGTGAACCGACAGGGCAAGGCCATTTACCCTACTTAAGGTTTCAAGTTATTCAGGAGGCTCGCCCCACCAAGCAACGCGCCGCCAACTACCAATCACCTTTCACTTTTCACCTCTCACGTCATGCCACTACCCACGACTCATTACGCAGACTCAAATCAGACTCCTAAAGCGACTATCTGTATTGTTGGCGGAACGAATGTTGCGCACGCTCTGGCGTGGTCGTCCCACATCTCCTCAAGTTTTACGATCGACACGCCATTCGGGATTTCACCGGTAATCTATTTTGGCGAAACGGAGGGAGTTCCGTTTTATCATATCACCCTTCATGGTTCGCCCGAGCTCTCCGGCGTAGCGGAACAAGACGTACTACTGCAAGTTTGGAGCGCGCTGCATCAGCTGGGAGTGAGCGATGTTCTCGGCGGTGCTACCGCGGGAAGCATTAATGACAAATACAAGCTCGGCGATTGGGTAGTTGCCGACGATTTCGTCGATTTTAATATCGACCGGCAACGGTCTATTGCAGCGGCGGTACTCGGCGCTAAAACGGCAGCGAGAATTTTGCCAAGATATGTGCCGGCTGACGACCCGGTCCTTCGAAAGATTCTGATCGAGGAAACAGCGAAGGTGGCCGGCTCCGAAAACCTGCATGAAGGCGGCGTGATTGTTCAAGCCGCGGGTGGCCGCTTTGAGACGGCAGCCGAGATCACGATGTTTAAGCATCTCGGTGGAGATTTGGTCACGATGAACGTGCCAACGGAGATGGCATATGCTCGCCAATTGAATATCAACTATGCGAGTTTAATCGCGATTTCTAACCCGGCTGAAGGGTTAGGGACCTGGGAATGGACAACGCTGAGCGATCTTTATCCACGGTTTCATACTCAGAGTATTGAGATCTATGTTGCGGCTGTCAGGAGGATCAACGAGCTGCCTGAGAGACGACGGATTGGTGATAGCCTCCGGGTTCACCCGGAGTTTGATTAAAACCGAATTTCACCACAAAGACACAAAGGACACAAAGAAAAATAGATTATAACACTTTAAAATAAAGGTATTATAGTCGATTCTAGGGCCATGAACGCAAGCAACGCGGATTTTTCCCGCACCGTAATCGGCTTAGCAATCGAAGTGCATCGAGAGCTAGGGCCTGGTCTCTGGGAGTCTGCTTACGAGGAATGTCTGGCTTACGAATTGCAGCAGGCCTCGATCAGGTTTGTCCGACAAGACCCTGTTCCCATTACGTACAAGGGCCTACTGCTAGACTGTGGCTATCGTCTAGATCTGCTGGTCGAAGAGCGTTTGGTGGTGGAACTGAAGAGCGTTGAAGAACTACTTCCGATTTTCGATGCTCAAGTGTTGACGTACATGAAACTGGCAAAGAAGTCGGTGGTACTCCTCATCAATTTCAACGTACCAATGTTAAAGATGGGCCTGAAGCGGTTTGTCCGATAGCTTCGTGTCCTTTGTGTCTTTGTGGTGATATTTGCTTTTAATGCTCGAACAGGAAATACAGCAGGAACAGTATAGCCAGGATATACGTCAATAAGCCGACTTCCTTTGCTTTACCGGTACCGAGTTTGATACCAACATAGGTCAAAATACCGAAAGCAATTCCTTCGCTGATGCTGAACGCGAATGGCATCATAACGATGGTGATAAACGCTGGGGCGGCCTTGGAAAAGTCACGCAGATCTAGCTCAGCTAGTCCTTGCATCATGAAAGCGCCTACCACTACCAAGGCCGGCGCCGTGGCAACCGCCGGAACTATCAAAATGAGCGGTGTCAGAAAAAGGGCCAGTAAAAAACAAATAGCCGTGACGATTGAGGTCATGCCGGTACGACCACCTGCCTCAACTCCGGCAGCGCTCTCAATGTAGCTAGTGACAGTCGATGTACCCAAGGTTGACCCGAACATGGCGGCACAAGCATCCGCCATGAACGCCCGTCCAACCTTTGGTAGATTCCCTTTCTCATCGAGCAGACCAGCACGCTTCGAGACGCCAATTAACGTGCCCATATTGTCAAACAAATCGACAAATAAGATGGAGAGAACCAGCGGAACAGCTGTGAGTAAATGTTGCCAGAAATATCCTAGATCCAGCTTAAAGAAGGTAGGCGCTAAAGAGGAAGGCAGATTGAAAATCGAGCCAGGTGATTTAGTGATCATCCCGGATCCGTCTGCTGCCGGAATGAAAAGACCGGCGACGGTCAAAAGCAATATTACCAGAACAATGGAACCAGGTAACCGTCTAGTGATAAGAATTCCGGTTAAAATGATTCCGACAATAACCAGCCAAGGTGCGGGTGTACCAAGGTCTCCGAGAGTTAGATAGGGAGAAGCTTCTACTACTAGCGGAGCGCCATTTTTCGGAACGACTTCTAGATTGAGGACGATCACCCCCCCATTTTCTAAGCCAATTAAAGCGATAAAAAAACCGATACCGGAAGTAATCGCGAGTTTCAGCTCGAAAGGGATGGCCTCTACGATTCGCTGCCGCAAGCGGCTAACAGTCAAGCCGAGAAAGATAAGGCCGCTGTAAAAAACGAAACCCAAAGCGGCCTGCCACGGGATTCCTTTGGCCAGGCAGATCGTATAAGTAAAAAAGGCATTCAACCCCATCCCCGGAGCCAGGGCGATCGGGTAATTGGTGGCCAACGCCATAACAATAGTCATGACGGCTGATGCGATCGCGGTCGCCGTGACGAGCGCACCTTTGTCGATACCGGTTTGAGATAGGATTAGCGGATTAACCGCGAGGATATAGGCCATCGCGGCAAAGGTAGTCAGCCCGGCAATAACCTCGCGAGCTGCAGAAGAGCCATGTTCCTTCAGGGAGAAAACGCGTTCGAGCATGAGATAGTAGGAGCAGATTTTATCCCAAATTGTTTAAGCAAGCGGCAGTTGATCAGAAAAGGATAAAAAAAGAACCATGGCGGCAAAGGATGTACAACTGTGCATTATTCTGAACAGGGCTCGCCGGAACCTGGCCTGCAGAAACCAGTCGGGAAGTGTTCAGCCACTTTTTCAGCTAAAACCGCTGGCATATCTCCAAGGTGCACCTGGACTACTTTTGATTTAAACCCTGCCTCCGCCGGCGCCAGGGTCGTCACCAGCATGGTCTTTAGGGATAGACCGGTTTCTTCTAAGAGGTGACGGCGACCATGATTTTCCTCTTTCTCGCCAATAGTCAAAATCTCGAGAATTTGTGCGCCGGCTTCCCGGATCGCCTTAACTAAGGCGACCAAGGTTCCGCCGGTACTAATCAAGTCATCGATCAGGATGACGCGATCCGCTGCGGAGACCCCATTGAGATAGATGTTAACGCTGCCTTCTTGCACATATTCGTTTGCCAACGGGACCTTGATTTCGCCCGGCGCACCGGTTGGTGTCCATCGGGCTAGGGTTCTGGGCAAGCCATGAAACAAGAGCAGATCCGAGATGATCATCGCACCGCGGTCTTCTTCGCCGACACCGACAGTAGCAGCAGCGACCTCCTTGAGGTGGTACCGGCTCAATAGACACACCGCGCGGGAAAGCTCTGGGTGTAGCGGTGGAATGTTATCGGTGATCGCCGTCGGATAAAATTCGAATGGCCGGCCGCCGGTTCCAGTGACCCGGCTGGTCTGACGCCCATCAAAATCCGCCACCAAAAGCTTCACGGCCCGAACTAACTCAGCAACAGACGACTCTCCGGTTATAAATGTGGTTTCCATGTTGTGATGCTTTGTCTCGCTGAAATAAACGCAATTTTCAGCGGACAGGGTATTTTAGTTGTTGCGGCTTTCGGGCCTTGCTTGCCTCCGTTGGCAAGCAGGCGCTGTGCCGGTTTGAGATCGACTGTTGCGTCCGAACCTTGGAAAGGCAAAGAGGATGGTTGCGCCGGCAGGGGCACGGCAAAATCGCTGTTAGCTAACAGGCTGCGAAAGGAGACGCCGGTCCCTAACCCGAAGGGGTAAAAGGACTCAGCCTGGGGTTTTAACCCCAGGAACCGTCCCCAAACCGCGACCCGCCCTGAAGGGGCGGCAGAATAACGCCTGACAAACACATAAAAATATTGTGTATCTAAGCGATGCCCCAATCACTAGCGCGCCTCTTGGTACACCTCGTGTTCTCGACCAAGAACCGAATACCGTTCTTACAGTCCCCAGAGCTCCGATCAGAGGTCCACGCGTATTTGACCGCAACGTTGCAGGGTCAGGATTGCGAGGCAATACAGGTGGGCGGCGTAACCGATCATGTGCATCTCCTCTTTGGTCTCTCGCGGACAATCTCCTTGGCAG
>JAFAIO010000242.1 GCA_019236675.1 Verrucomicrobiota bacterium | reverse complement strand
AATCTTCATAGCTTCTGTGCATGGTGCATTATTGTCCGCACGCGCACATGGCGACGCAAAGATGTTTGGCGCGATCATCCATCCCGTTCTCGCCCGCCTGGCCAAAAAATAATCTCAAGTTTTGCCGTATGCTGTCTTGAGCTGTGGGCTACCGATTACTAGCGAGCTCGCTCTCTTTCGGCGGAAGGCTATTCAAAACCAAGAAACCTATAACTTAAAAAAGGAAAATGATATGTTTGGAATTACACCGATTGGGTGGGTGCACACGTTGACCAGTCTGCCTGCCGTTCCCGTTGCGATTTACATGTTGGTACGCCATGGGCGTATCGTGCCGAGATCAAAGGCGGGCGTGGTTTACTTTATCACCATGCTCTTGGGAGCGATTACGATTTTTCCCATCGCTCACATGCCTGCGAGTGATGTGATCGCGATAGTTACGATGGTTCTATTGTTGCTAGGATACGGGATCGGAAGAACAACCGTGTTCGGCAAGGCAACAAAATACATCGAAGTTATTTGTCTCAGCTTGACTGTCTTTCTATTGATGCTTCCAACGGTGAGCGAGACGTTGCGCCGGGTTCCAGACGGACATCCCATTGTCGCCGATGTGAATTCCCCGCTCTTAAAGGGAGTCATGGGCGGACTTTTCGTTGCTCTTTTAGTGGGTGTAGCGGCTCAGGTTATCTATCTCCGCCGGCAAGTCCGTGTCGCGGCCCAGAACACGTATAATGCAGCTTGATTCGTTCACAAGGAATTCAATTTCAAAACCGCTTCGGCCACAGCGGTTAACCAACCATTAGTTTAACTTGGAGATTCTAACATGATGTTTCGCAAATTAAATTGGTTAGCAGTCGCAGTCAGTTCGATTGTTCTGGCCGGCTCAACTTTAGCTGCGCCCGCGATCAAGAACATCGTATTGGTGCACGGCGCTTTTGTTGACGGCTCCGGCTGGCAAGGCGTCTACGACATTCTGGTCAAGGACGGTTACAACGTCACCGTTGTACAAGACCCCTTGACCTCACTGGAAGAGGATGTCGCCGCGACCAAGCGGATCCTTGATCGGCAGCCAGGCCCAACTATCCTGGTCGGCCACAGCTACGGCGGGGCCGTCATCACCGAGGCTGGTACTGATCCTCATGTCGCGGCCCTTGTCTACATCGCCGCGCACGCGCCGGACGAGGGCGAGACCGAGGTTGCCAACGGTAAAAAATTCCCCAATTCAATCAGACCGTTGGTGAAGACATCGGACGGCTTTGTCTTCATCGATCCCGCCAATTTCCCGGCCGATTTCGCCGGCGACTTGCCGCGCGAACAAGCCGAGTTCATGGCGCACTCCCAGATGCCCACAGCGGCTAGAGTGTTCGCCACGCCCATCACCAATCCCGCTTGGAAAACGAAGCCGAGCTGGTACCTGGTGGCCAAGGCCGACAAGACCATCAACCCCGATCTGGAACGCATGTACGCCGAGCGCGCGCACAGCCACAAGGCAGAGATCGAGGGAGCCAGCCACGCCGTCTTTGTGTCCCATCCAAAGGAAGTGGCGGCGCTGATTGAGGAAGCTGCGCAGCATGCCACACCGTAAGGGCTTGGAGATCGAGTTCAGATTCCATCTCGGCTCCACCATCTAGACGATAGTTCCGGCTGCCGGACCCAAAGACGCCAGGTGTTTTACCTAGTGCGTTCTACGATCGCCCGGCAGCCGCTACCCTTTTAACGTGGGCTGCTAAGTGTTCATCACCGACCGCGCTCTCTACACACCGAGCCAGGTCCTGCCGCAATAGCCGGCGCGCCCGGCTCAAACGGGCTAATAGGACTGGATGTTCTTCAAGAACTAACTGAACCGCCCATTCAGTGGTCCCAGCTTGGAGGCAGTTTCTTAATGCTTCCGCCGACGTCTGGCTCACAAGCATCTAACCCCAAATTTCGCTAAGGGACCGCGGTATGGCAGAATTCCTTTGGTGATATTAAGTGTGAAAGTCTTATTCGATTTGTTTTTCATTCAAGACAGACTGCCTATGTTAGTTGGTCCCTAGTAGCGAATCCGCTCCACATCTTCCCGAAGCACAACCTGCTGCCTTCGATCATAGAGTTTGGTTGTCCGGCTGTCCGCTTGGTCGGCAATATTCTGCGCCGCCTCAAGGGTTCCACCTTCCTCCAAAAAGCGCGTTAGCCCAGTAGCTCGAAACGAGTGGGGGCAGTATTTGCCAACCACTTCGGCTTTCGAGAGCCGTCGCCGCAACATCCTAGCGGCATCAATTCGGGTCATAGCTCGAATGCCGAGGTCCCGGCTTCGCCCGCGGGTTGTCGGAAACAACGGCCCAGTAGGATAGGCGAGATGCCCTCAATTCGGTGCCTGTCAGATAGGCCGAGTCCTCTGAGGCGAGAAACAGAACGGCTTTTGCGATTTCATCGACGGTACCACTGCGGTGCATTGGAATTTGGGCGTGCACCTGGGTCTTCGTCTGTTCGATCATCTGTTCGCTCATTCCCGCTTTACGCGCTTGATCCGTATCGATGTAGCAAGGCGCCATGGCATTCACGGAGACACCGCTTTTCGGGTTCAATCCTGGATTGATAGCGTGCCTGCCCTGTTACACGCCTGGCACCCGGGACAATATAGAGGCCAGCCGCTAAGCGGAGATCTTATTCGGCGTTGTGAATCCTGCCGGCCAGCTGCAAAACACGATGGAGAAACATGCCGGGCATAACCCTACGTTTGCGACACTACCTGCAGTCTGAATGCTTCGTTTCACCAATCGACTACTCGATATTTGCCTTTGTTGCGGAACCGCAAAACCACATTGGCAGCGGCAGATGGGGGATTGCAACAGCAGAGCCAACAGCTTACCCTTGCAACCGATGATCAAGGATAAGATTCCAGAGCTTCAAACACTGTCGCTGGCCGAAAAGTTCGCGCTTGCGATCGAGCTTTGGGACGAGTTGGCTTCCAATCCTGACGAAATCCCGGTGACCGACGAGCAGCTTAACGAATTAGACCGGCGCTTCGAGGAGTATCGACGGAATCCGGATAAGGTTGTTTCTTGGGAAGATGTTAAGGTGAAAATCCTTTCCGCGGGCCGTTAAATGGAGGTTGTCTTCCTCCTCGCTGCAGAACAGGACCTTCAAGAAGCGTACAACTGGGTTGCCGAATATCGTCCGGGCAAAGAGCTACCATTCCTCACCGAAGTGGATTCCAGGCTAGAGCACCTGAAAAGTTTTCCACTAATCGGGCAGGTTTACCGAGGCCGATATCGTCGACTCCTAATTCCAAGATATCCGTTCGGTATTTTCTATGTCGTCGAATCAAACAGAATCGTCATCCACTCAATCTTTGACCTGCGTCGTAGCCCGGAGGGGCTGAGAGAGCGTTTGCCGTAGCCTCCTGTTAGAGGGACGCGGAACTATTTTGTCACCTGTAAGCTTTTGCCAACCGGGCCAGCCGGTATAGACATCGACCGCCGATAGATTCGTTAAGTTCGCCACCCAGGACTGCTTTGGTCCTTCCCATTCCCCGACTTATCTGGCTTCAGAGGTCTTTTTAAGTGGTCAATTTTTGAACAATAGATGAACCTCCCTAGGGAAAAGCTCAGGCTCATAATCCGGCCTGAGCCGGATCGCGGGTTCAAATCCCGCCCCCGCAACCAAAAGTGGAGGCGGCCCTCGCTGCTAAGACTCACTTCCTAAATGTCTGGTATTCGATGACTTAAGATCTAGAGACCAGGCATTCAAAAACGGAGAGTAATCTTATATGAGTGCTCCGAGGCTGCTATCCAAAAGTGTTCTAATTTTTTGAACAATTTTGTACAACTCTTGGCCAATTCCCTTTTTGTTCAGGTTCGAACCTGAGGATTGGTTGCTTGAGGAACCGAACAAGCGCTAATGGAAAACCTAGCTTCGTTGAATCCGGATCTTCGTTTCTGAAACAACGACAAAGCACTTTTTCCAGTTCTCCGCGTCATACCTTTCGAAAATCGTCTTCAGCAAGCCGATTAAAGCGGCGCGAGACCTGGGTTCTGAAGCCGGATCAACAAAAGGCCTGCATGTTTCCCTGGCTTGAACTTTCTCGAGTCAGAAAAGTCCAAGTCTTGGGTAATCAGGAAGCGTTCTTCCAGCTGGCATCGAGCCCAGATCCTTTCGTCTGGACTACCTACCAGAGCTCATCGACAACGGTATGGACGTCATGACCGATCGCATCGAGTTCGGCTTTGAGCGACGCCGGAATGTTCTCGTCGAGTTTGAGTTTCACTCGAGAGTTGGTACCGGCAGCAGCGGAAGGTCTTCCTTTGCGGTCGCAGCCGCGAACGCGACAACCGCGCGGAGCTGGTCCTCAGACAGAGAAGGATAGTCTTTTAGAATCTCATCGAAAGAGGAGCCTTCTGCGAGGCTTGCCAGGACGGTCCGAAGTGTAACCCGCGTGCCGGTTATAACGGTCTCGCCGCCACAGACCCCGGGGTCCCGTTGGAAATACTTTGCGAAATCCATATGTCCTTCCAGCGCTAAAATAGCATGGATATCCGGTCGCGGCATCGCTGCGAGTGAAACAGCGGGCCAACACTGTCAAGAATTGTGCCTCCTCGCTGTTTCAAGTGGCTAATCGGGATGGAAGAGAAACTTTGAGTTTAGCATCGACCCAGTAAGCGATAGTATGTAAGTAAGGGAGACCGAAATGGGGACAGGTGACCTATATTCACCGAAACTTGACCCGAAGAACAAGCAGCTGATCGACTGGACGCCTCCAGCAAGGCCGACTCTTGACCTGTCCGCTCTTGAGGCGGCGGCGTTCAAAATTACTAGCAAAACGTGGCTGATCCTAACCTCCAGAACGGAATGCAAAGCCGCTGTGAACTCCGCTACCGTTGCTACCTTCTGTTAAGAATTCCGTTCTTTTTGGTCTTTGCGTTTTGCCGTGACCGCAACTGAACAGAAGCGAGAAAGGATTATCTGCACCCAAATGAAAGCCTGCTTTGGCCTCGCTGCGATCTTTTTTATCTTTGTCGGCCGCCTCTGCGCTCAGGAATCGATCCGGTCCGCCGACCCGGTTGCGGTCGCCAGCCCATCCCTCGGTGTTTCAGAGTTTAGTGGCGCACTTGGTTTGTACATCGGGCCTTTTAGTAACGGCCGCATCACCGTTTCGATCACAGAGGCGAAAGGCAGCACGGTGACGGGTTATAGCGTTTACAAAGCGAACATCCAAACCTTCACAGGGACGATTGCCCGGAACAAGAACACGTTCACGATGGTTTTGAATGAGGCGGGCGATGATCCCGATGATGGTGTCTTCAACTTAACGTTGGATGGCAGCCGTTTGAGCGGAAGCTGGACCGCAAACGACGGGCGACTTAGACCGGTCAGTATGACTCTGGAACGAACGGAATTTCATTACGATCCGAAAGCCGGCAAGTATCCGCAAACATCGACGACGCCTTTGAAAGCAAGAGACGTTGAAAACATGAAGTCGGATGTACTTCGAATCATGCGGAACGAGATTTACGCCCGACACGGGTACTGTTTCCAACTTCAGGACATGCGGAACTATTTTCTGGCGCAACCTTGGTATGTTCCGGCCTCAAGAAATGTCGAGGACCAGCTCACGGAGATAGAGCGGCGTAACGCCGCTTTAATTAAACAGTACGAAAACTACGGTGCAGAGTATTACGACAGGTTTGGTAGGTAGGATTGCCCGATTGCTTCTCGCAGCGAGCTTGTCTTCGACTCTGTGGCAATCAACACCCGCTTGGGCCAGAACACAGGCTGAGCGGGATCAGGCGAGCAAGGATTTGGCGTCTTTGTGGGGCCCGGACGAGTCACGGATTCAGGCGCGCAGCCCAACAACGATCGAGCACCTGCTGCGAGACGGGGCCGATCCAAACTACGGTGCACGCGAGGGCAACACTCCGATGTCCTTTGCCTCCTGGGTAGGAGACCTAGAGACTCTCGAATTGTTTTCCCGGTATCATGCGAATTTTAACGTTGCGAATTCTAACGGATACACGCCGCTGATGGAGGCAATCATCAACAATAAGGTTGATGCTGTAGAGTTGCTCCTGAAGCTGGGCGCCAGGATACAGGATCGCCCACACACAGGATCGACAGCGTTAATCTTGGCGGCAGGCGGAGCGATTGACGAAAGCATTAAACCAGAGTCGCAAAGTGATTTTCGGGTCGCTCGGAGTCTGATCGAGCACGGCGCGCTTATCAACGAGCGGGGCGCATATAACAGGACACCTCTCATGATGGCAGCATGCAACGAGCAGGCCGCGGTCGTGAAATTCTTTCTACGATCCGCAGCCGATCTGGAAGCTCGGGATGACTATGGTTTCACCGCTCTTGCTGTGGCGGCTGATCGTAATTTGCCGGACATAATTGAGATTCTGGTCGATTCAGGAGCTAAAATCGAGGCGGAGAACAAGCTTTCAGAGACCCCATTAACGTTGGCGACACGGGTAGGGGCATTGGAGGCAGCCAGAACGTTGATTGGGCTAAGGGCGAAAATCGATCCGAACGTGACCTCGATCGCACTTACTCAAATCAAGGACAACCAGTATCGAGAAGACCCGTATCCTTGGATAAGTGAGGGGAATGCTGATCGGCCTACCCACATTCGCGCAACGGTTAAGTACATGATTGAGCACGGCGCGCCGAAACCAACCGCAGAACTCGCGAAATATTTGGAAATTAAGCGTTCCAAGCGGTCTCAGGACTAAGTGGCGGGCCGGATATTAAGGAAGAAACGGTGTGAGTCGGCGAATGCACCAAGCGACAAGTCAGCGGCATGACTTGATCGCTCCGCCGGAACCTCGGCGCGCCAGCGCGTATACGGCCGGATTGCTAGCCCTTGCCGCATGGTACTGCCTGCTTTCGCTGTTCACCTTCCTGATGTTCCAGATTACGGCCCAATACTGGCCGATTCGGGATGACGTTGCTTTCCTGAGGATTAAGGCGGAGTACCTCGATATCTGGCCTTGGAAAATCGCGTTTTTCATCCACGTTTTTACGAGTCTTTTCGCGCTGGCAGCTGGTTTTACCCAATTCGCTCCGGGATTACTGCGAAAGTGGCCGGTAGGGCATCGTTGGGTTGGCAGAATCTACGTCGCCGATGTAGTGCTAGTCACAGGCCCGGCCAGCCTGATCATGGCATTCTTTGCTAATGGCGGAATCACTTCACGAGCCGCTTTTACCGTCTTGTCAGCGCTCTGGATATCGACAACGGCGATCGCCTACCGCGCTATCCGGCGCCGCCGTTGGAAAGAGCACCGGGATTGGATGATGCGGAGCTACGCCCTGACCCTCTCCGCTATCACGCTCCGTTTATGGAAACTTGGGCTCGTGTGGATGTTTCACCCAAATCCCATGGACGTTTACCGGGTCGTCGCCTGGCTTGGCTTTGTGCCGAATCTCTTGCTGGCTGAATGGTTGATCCGGCGAGGATCGAAGGCGTCTCTGAGAAAATTAAGCGCCAGGAGCGTGAGCGACATGGCGGCAGCGGGAAAAACGAGCAGCCACCGATAACTCTTGATGGCCGTAAGGCGAGGGTCACTTCTTAAGTGCGTTCTACTTGTGATAAGCAAGGCGCTTCAGGTTCGGCATCGCCGTCTCACCATCGCTAAAATGGCTTGGACATCTGGCCGCGGCATCGCTGCGAATGAAATAGCGGGTCGACACTGTCATGAATTGTTGAGTGACCCCTTCTCATCTTTTTCCTTGTATATCGGCATGACAACGGATTTGGAATTGGATTAACCGCGACAGAAGCCCCGGAAGTTTTGCCTTTCGCGGTTTTAGCATCCGCGAACGTCAAGGTGTCTCTTGCGGAATAAGAGAGCCGGCAGATTCACCTCCAACGTTGTCGGCGGCCATAGTGCCGTACATACCGAATCGCGCCACGATCTTTTTTACCGGCCCGCGCAGCTTCTGACGAAGTTGCGTAAAGGCGC
>JAFAIO010000205.1 GCA_019236675.1 Verrucomicrobiota bacterium | reverse complement strand
CCCTCTAAAGCGAATCCGATCGAATCCTGAAAGAATCCCTGTGATGTTCTGTCCAAATTTGCTAAGAAAGCTCTCTGGAACTCCGTGGGTTGTTGCAATTGGCTCGGTCTTCACACACCCCTTTTACCAAGACCCACGGCGTTCTACCATGATTTGGTTGCGGCTACGCCGCGCTGTGATCTTTTGCGGCTATCTAAATTTTCCTGATTGTCATCCCTTCGCCGCCAACAACTTCCGAGCTGCTTCCTGGCATGCCGCTACCGAAGCCGGCGTTTCATCCTTCAGAGTCAACGAGCTTCCGACTCCCAGCGCGGTGGCGCCGGCGGCAAAAAATTGAGGCGCATTATCTACAGTAATGCCACCTGTCGCCACCAGTGGAATTTCAGGGAAAGGACCACGTAGCTCCTTAAAATAAGCGCTCCCCAGCGTTGCTGCCGGAAACACTTTGATCACGTCCGCCTCACTTTGATAGGCGGAGAAGATCTCTGTTGGGGTCATCGCTCCGGAGAAAATCGGTATTTGATGTGAACGCGCAATTCGGATCACCTCGGGATTAAAATTTGGTGTCACCAGGAAACGCGCTCCCGCCCGAATTGCTTTCTCTGCAAGCTCAGGAACCGTTACAGTCCCCGCCCCGAACACCCCCTCTTTAAGCTTCTTCTCCGCCGATTCTAAGAACGGCACGGCTCCCGGAGAATCGATGGTGACCTCGACAAAGCGCACTCCTGCCTCAACCAGAGCACGCGCACATACCGCGATATTGACACGTGGCCGCCTCAGAATGGCCACCAAAGGGGCAGCCCGTAGCTCGTCTAGTAAGGCACTCATCCTTTGGAAAATTCGCTGGCTCTGGCAGTCGTCCCGACGTCGAGCGAAGTAATCAGTAATCAGTAATCAGTAGCAGTCGCTGCTCGGCCGATTCGAAACTGCTTACTGCTTACTTGCCAGCCACGCCCTTTAGACTTCTTTTTCACCCGACGTCTCCCTTGGTCAATTCGCCATTAACCGTGCGCCAAATACTTCTCTCGTTTTTATTTCGCAGCTCTACCGGCAACAAAGCCTCAGGAAAATTCTGGTAGCAGGTCGGGTGCACGAATCGTTGAATTGCTGCTGTACCAACGGAAGTGAATCGCGCGTCGCTTGTCGCCGGATACGGCCCGCCATGATGCATCGCTGGGCAAACTTCGACCCCAGTGGGATAGCCATTCCAAATAAGACGCCCTGCTTTCGTTCGCAGAATCTCTGCCAATTTACCAGCCAGCTCCATGTCTTCTTCGTCCGCGTGCAAAGTTGCCGTCAGCTGGCCTTTTAATTCTTTCGCGAACGCGATTAAATCCGCCTCGGACGAACACTTCACCAGCAGGGTAGCCGGACCGAACAATTCCTCATGCAAATCGGGTTCTCGCAGGAACGTGCTAAGATCGGTTTCCAAAAAGATCCCGCCACCTTCCGCCGATACAAAGCTTCGACGTTCCTCAATCAGCTTTTTGAAACGTGCAGAGATTCCCTCGGTCAACATCCGGCCTGCCGGTTTCTTAGACAACAGATCACCGACTTGACCGGCAAGGGTCTCGAGGCCATCACCCGCAACCCCGGCGACGAAACCTGGTTTGGTACAAAACTGGCCGACCCCCAGCGTTACCGAATCCGCTAATCCTTGGGCGATTTTGTCACGCCGGCTTGCCAGCGCATGGGGAAGAACAAAAACTGGGTTTACACTGCCCATTTCCGCGAAGACTGGGATCGGCTCCTCCCTGCCGGCCGCTGCATCAAGTAACGCTTTTCCGCCCGCAAACGAACCGGTGAATCCTATAGCCTTAACCGCAGGATGCTGAACCAATTTTACCCCGATCTCAATGCTTTGATCACTGAGCAGACCGAAAACACCGGCATCGATCCCAGAGGCAGCGACCGCACTTTTGATCGCGTTTCCAACCAGCGCCGAAGTCCGCGGATGACCAGGATGCGCCTTAACAACCACCGGACAGCCGGCCGCCAATGCTGAAGCGGTATCACCTCCCGCCACTGAAAATGCGAGCGGGAAATTGCTCGCGGCAAACACACCGATAGGTCCAAGCGGTTCTAAGATTCGCCGGACATCCGGTTTAGGAACAGGTTTGCGATCCGGCTGCGCGGTATCAATGCGGGCATCAGCCCAGGAACCTTCTTCGATCAAGTCCGCGAACATCCGCAACTGATTGACAGTCCGGGCGCGTTCACCGGCCAAGCGATCCCGGCCCAGCCCGGTCTCTTCTGCGCAAACCGTCAACAGTTCTTCACCCAGCGCATCAATCTCTTCGCCAATTCTTCTCAAGAATGCCGCTCGTTCCGTCGCTGGAGGCGCCTGATAACTCGCTGCCACCGCTAATAGCGTCTCCAATTCGGCCGTCATCGCTTTCTGGTCCATGAGCTACGTTAGCCAAGAAGGGAATAGCCGCAAAAGGTACAGAAGAAGCAATAGCCGCGAAAGATCGCAAAGAACGCAAGGAAAAGCAGGTAGTCGGAGCACCCATCAGGATTGCAGTCGCTCACTTCACTCTCGTTTTCAACGCCACTAGGGAAAGCCTCAATCCAAAGTAATAACATTATATTTTTAAGTTTATTAAAACAAGAGATCGAGATAATGGCCACATCTAACAAAACAATGGAGGGAGAAGGCACACGTAAGAGACATCAACGAACTGTGTGACATCGTAAGAGAAACGGCGTGCGCGATTCATTGTTACCATGGCCATCGGCACTTGGAAAAGGTCTACGAGAATGCGTTGGCCCATCGTCTGAGGAAAGCCGGGGTTCACACCGAGCAGCAACACCCAATCGAAGTTTTCGACGAGGATGGAACTTCTATCGGCGAATATTTCGCCGATTTACTAGGGGAGGACGCGCTGATCGTGGAGCTCAAAGCGTCCCGCTCCTTAGTCAGCGAGCATGTAGCCCAAATCTTGGGCTACCTCCGCTCTGCCCGCCGCGAGCACGCCTATTGATAAACTTCGGCAGCTACAAATTCCAGATTCGCAAATTCGCAAAAAGCCTAGATTCGATAGAGTTCTAACCTGACCCCAGGTTTTCGCTCTTTTCTTTGCGTTCTCTGCGTTCTTTTGCGGCTATTCAAATTCTTCTGACGGTAACCAGCCCCTCGTCTTTCGCCCATACCAACTGGTTTCGCAGCGGGCGACCAAAAGGTTTGGACTCGATTTCCACGATGTCGTCCGGCTCGGTACGGAAACCATCCTGGCAGCTAAGCAGGCTTGCTCCGAAGAAGTGGATATGAACGTCCCCAGGCCGGCGAAACATGCGATACTTGAAATGATGATGTTCCAGATTCGCGATCGAGTGGCACATATTGGCTTCACCACTTAGGATGTTGCCGCTCCAGACCTGCTGCCCATTTCGCAGAATTCGTACTGTTCCTGCCAACTCGGCCGGCAATTCTGCCAAATAAAGTTCCGGACCTACCGAGCATTCCCTTAGCTTCGAATGTGCTAGATAAAGATAATTTTGACGTTCGGTGACATGATCTGAAAACTCATTCCCCAGCGCGAACCCTACGCGCACGGGCACACCCTGGGGGTCGATAACGTAGACACCCGCTATCTCAGCTTCTTCTCCACCGTCCGCAGCAAAAGCGGGAGAAGAGATGGGTTGTTCTGGAGCGATCAAACATTGGCCGTCACCTTTGAAGGCCCACTCCGGCGCAACTCCGACCTTTCCTGTAGCCGGCTTGCCGCCTTCATACCCGAGCCGGAACATCTTCATCGAATCCGTCAGCTGGTCCGGATCGGAGACCAGCTTAGCATGCATCGAGTCTCGAGACTTGGCGCTCCCAAGATGAGTTAGCCCGGTCAACGAAACCCAGCATCGACTAGGATCGGGATGATCCAATGGAACCAGCAACCGGCGCTCGTTGATAACCGTATCATACGATTCAGCCCTTTCGGAGAGCTGAGCCTCAGCGAACTCTGTCAATGCGCGACCAGCTTCCAGCGCTGCGAACACCAAATCATAGACCGAGCTGAATCCATTCAATATTCGGAGCTCGCTTCCATCCTTATCGGGGACACCGACGCAGCGGTCGCCATGTGTATTTTTGAATTGTACCAAATTCATAAAAGCAGAATCTAGGAGCTAGGAGCTAGAATCTAGAAGGAAATCCTGGAGCCAACCCGTGCATCCCGATTTGTGCGCCATCTCAAAAAGCAATGCCATTCTAGCTCCTGAATTCTTCTCACATCACCGCTCCGAGCATCCAGGGTGCAAATTCTTCATCACCAAATCCGTGTTCTTCTGAATGCGACTTTTCGCCCGAGGCGATCTCCAGCATGCGTTGGAAAATGCGGCTACCCATTTCTTGAAGCGAAGCCGTTCCGTCTAAAATCTCGCCACAGTTAATGTCCATGTCGTCTGACATCCGATAGAAAAGAGACGTATTGGTTGCCAATTTCAATGACGGCGTCGGTTTACACCCGTAAACAGAACCGCGTCCGGTCGTGAAACAGATGAGGTTGGCTCCGCCAGCCACCTGTCCCGTCGCCGCCACTGGATCATGTCCTGGTGTGTCCATAAACACTAACCCATGAGCAGTCACCGGCTCCGCATACTCATAAACATCAACGAGGTTGGTGGTGCCGCCCTTTGCCACTGCACCCAGCGATTTCTCCAAGATGGTGGAAAGTCCGCCCAGTTTATTACCCGGAGAAGGATTGTTGTTCATTTCCCCATGGTTCCGGGCGGTGTACTCCTCCCACCACTTAATCCTGGCGACAAGTTTTTCTCCGACCTGTTGTGAAATCGCCCGCCGGGTCAGGAGATGTTCCGCACCATAGACCTCCGGTGTCTCAGAAAGAATGGCCGTTCCACCTGCCTCTACCAGCAGATCGACAGCAGCTCCCAGCGCGGGGTTGGCGCTGATACCCGAATACCCGTCCGAACCTCCGCATTGCAAAGCAACCATCAGATGACGCACTGAAACCGGTTCCCGCACCACCTGATTTATTTCCGGCAACATCTCCTTGATAAGCTCGACTCCCCGTTGAACCGCTTTCACGGTTCCGCCACTATCCTGAATCGTCATCGTCGCCAGCCGCGGTCCGCGTTCTAGTCCTTGGTCATGCAACAACGCACCCACCTGGTTTACTTCGCAACCGAGCCCGATGACCAGTACCCCGCCAAAGTTAACGTGGCGCGCATAACCAGCTAACGTGCGCTGTAAGAGCGTCATCCCCTCCCCTTCCTCAGCCATTCCGCAGCCGGTGGTATGCGTTATGGCGACGGCTCCATCGACATTTGGATAGGCCGGCAGAACTTGATGGTTAATGATCTCTGCGATTTTTTTGGACACGGTGGCCGAGCAATTGACCGTCGAAATAATCCCGACGTAGTTTCGCGTAGCCACTCCGCCTGATGGCCGGACGATTCCCTTAAAAAGGGCTTTTTTTTCAATTGGCGCTGAAGGCTTGCGATCGGCACAAAATGCGTAATCCCGCGCGAAGTCGTGTAGGACCAAGTTTTGGACATGAACGTGTTCGCCGGTGGCAATGGGTTTTGCCGCAAAACCAATCACTTGGTTATATCGTCTCACTGGCTCTCCCTGCGCAATCGCTCGCACCGCCACCTTGTGTCCAGCGGAAATCGGGTTCGTCGTTCTCACCCCAATTCCTTCCAGCCAGGTTCCGGATTCGATTGGATTGACCGCGATGACGACGTCGTCTGCATCGTGTAACCGGATAACCCGAGGTTCCTCATTCATAAGCTATCCGACTCTAACACGGATCAAAGGCGGAGCGAATGGGCCTGAGCTGAAAGCGAAGGTGGTGGGGCGAGGCTCCCGAACGGCCTTGTGTCTTAACCAGGGGGGCCGGTGTCCTATTTGTCAAATGGTGTCGCTACGCCCTAAGACGCGCCGAGCCGTGGCCCAGCGCTAGGTCACGGCTCGGCACGCTTTCAGGCCTCTCGGCATCGTTTGAACAGGAGAATCACTCGCTTCGTCACAATCGTATAGCCGTTCGGGAGCCTCGCCCCACCACGATCAGGGCCTTTGTACCCCGACAGCTCCTACATACACCGCATACAACGACGTCGTTCCGGTAATAAACAATCGATTCCGTTTCGGCCCTCCAAAGGCCACATTCGATACCGTCTCCGGTACCTTGATTTTCCCTAACAACACACCGTTAGGATCAAAACACTGCACTCCGTCGCCGGCGCTCGTCCACACATTCCCTTTAGTATCGATTCGTAGTCCGTCAGCGCAGCCCGGTGAAACCTCTGCGAAAACCTTGCCTGTGCCCAACCCTTTGCCGTCTGACGTCACGGGAAAAACCCGGATATGACGTTCCCCATCAATTTTGTGCGAAATACCAGTATCCGCGATATAGGCCAATGACTCATCCGGAGAAAATGCGATGCCGTTCGGTTTATTGAAATCGCTGGCTAAAACCGTGAGCTCTCCTGTTTTTGGATCGAGCCGAAACACATGGGCGCCGCCGTACTCGCTCTCTTCGGCATGCCCCTCGTAGTCGCTCAAAATCCCGTAGGGCGGATCGGTGAACCAGATTGAATCGTCCGATTTGACCACCACATCGTTCGGCGAATTCAGGCGGTGCTGCCCGAACCGATCGACCAAAACGGTGATGCTGCCGTCCGCCTCAGTCCGCGTCACTCGCCTGGCACCATGTTCGCACGTGATCAGGCGACCTTGCCGGTCCCGGGTATTCCCGTTGCTATTATTAGAAGGAGTCCGAAAAACGCTGACCTGTTCCCCGGCGAATCGGAGCATCCGGTTGTTCGGTATATCACTCCACAACAGATAGTCTCCGTCAGCGAAATAGACCGGGCCCTCGGCCCAAAGACACTTATCGTAGAGCCGCTCCACCCAACAATTCGGCAGGGTCAAATACAAGAAACGTTCGTCGTAGACCTCAAATTCATTACGCAGCCCGGAAGTGAGAAGCATAGGGGGAGAAGTTCAGGAGTTGCAGGAGTTCAGGAGTTTTGGGGGACCTGCAATTCGAGTAACCCGCCAACGGATCAAATTCAACGGATCTTGTTGAACGGGACAAGACGTTCATATGGTGGACGATACCCCGAAACGGCTCAAAACCGGCGCGGGAGCGCCTGCAAGTTAGTGAACCCTCAGGCCCGAGTTTTTCGCCCTGCCGATGTCAGTCCGCAACCGACCAATCACCAATGACCAATCACCAATCACCTATCACTTTTCACTGCTCACCGCTTACTGCTTACTTCTCACCCTCATTCAACCCCCCATTCGTGCAGCTTCTGGCTTACACGCTCGCGAGTCGCCTCATCCATGCGCACTAGTGTCGGCCAACCGCGGTGATGACCTTCTCCAGGTAGTTTTCGGGTCGCATCGAAACCCATATGTGAACCGATATTCGGGAGAGTGGGCGCGTGGTCAAGACTATCGGACGGATTCTTGATAAAGGTGGTATCGCGTTGCGGATCCGTGTTAGCGCAGAGCCGGAAAAGCACCTCACTCGTGTTATGGACATCGCAGTCTTCGTCTAACACGACGATATATTTAGAAAACATCATCTGCCCCATTCCCCAGAGTCCATGCATCACTTTGTACGCCTGGTACGGATATTGTTTCCGGATGCTGACAAAGACCAGGTTATGGAAGACACCTTCCGCCGGCAGCGCCATGTCCACGATCTCGGGGAAATTCAATTTAAACACCGGAAGAAAAATGCGAACACTGGCGTCCCCGAGATAAAAATCTTCCATGGGAGGGATGCCAACGATAGTAGCAGGATAGACAGCGTCTTTCCGGTGAGTGATCGCGGTAACGTGGAAAACCGGATAAGGGTCGATTGCAGTATAAAATCCGGTGTGATCGCCAAAAGGCCCTTCGTCCCGAAGTTCGCCGGGCTGTACGTAACCCTCGATTACAAAATCCACATCGGCAGGAACCCGAAGATCATTGGTCTCGCATTTGACCAAATCGACCGATTTTTTTCGTGCGAAACCTGCAAACAGAACTTCATCCAGGCCATCAGGGAGCGGGGCCGTGGCCGCAAAAGTGTAGGCTGGATCTCCTCCCAAGCATACCGCTACCGGCATCGGTTCATTGCGTTCGTAATAACGTTTTCCATGCCGGGCGCCTACCTTATGCACCTGCCAATGCATTCCAGTCGTCCTTTTGTCGAAGATCTGCATTCGATACATGCCCACATTGCGCTGCCCATTATCAGGATCCTCGGTGTAAACATTCGGTAACGTAATGAAGCGTCCTCCGTCATTCGGCCAACAACGGAGCACTGGTAGATCTTCCAAAGAAAATTCTGAACCGGCGACGCGATGAATCACCTCTTTGCACGGCCCGGAAGACACCTTTCGCGGCCGAGCGTGCAACAGATCAACCCCTTGCCGGAGGAGCCCCCATCCTTCCTGCAGAGAGTTTGGTGGCTTAGCTTTGAGAATCGCCTGCATCTGATGCGCGAGCTCATCCACCGAGGTTATCCCTAACGCCAGGGACATTCTTTTCTCCGATCCCATTGTATTGATAGCGACCGGAAACTGAGAGACCCGTCCATCAATCGTCGCTTGCTCGAAAAGGAGCGCCTTACCGCCGTCTTTCGCTTTCATTTGGCGGTCTGCTATCTCGGTGATCTCAAGCTCAGTCGCGACAGGCTGGCTGATTCGGAGTAACTCTCCAGCTTGATCGAGCTTTTTGATGAATGCAGCAAAGGATTCGTAGGACATGAGGCCGGGGCAATCAGACAAATTACAAATGACAGATTACAAATGACAAATGGCCGAGTCACCCTCGGCATTTCGCATTTCCCAATCTGTCATCTGTCATTTGCCATCTGTCATCTGCTATTGGCTATCGCTTATCCCTGATGTACTCCCAGCCCGTACACCGATCCCCCTCAAAAAAAGCAGTCTTATAGGGAACCTCAATCGAGATGAAATCGTCAGGGTAGCCGTAGGGATACGTTCCCCAGAACGGGTAGTGCCAATACCCGTAGTAACGATAGATCCCGAACCGGTAGAAAGTGGGATAGAAATAGTCACTGGCAAAGACCGTTTTCAGTGTGGTGTAGACCCAAGCTTCGTACGGATGACCATTTCTGGAGCCTGAACGAACTTGGGCGGGGGGGCCCCCCAGGCGATGTAAACTGCTCCCTGAGGTAGTCCTTCGCGGATCGTTCCCGATTTAACTAACGCCTGATCTCGAGGCGAGAGTGATGAATAAGCGGCAGCCTTTTCCTGAATTCGTGAATCAACCGTAGAACAGGCCGCCAGGCACAAGCAGCAGAGGCACCCTAAGGCCAAACCGATTTTGCCGACCATGTATCCCAAAATGCATGTTGAGCTAAGTGGCTGCAACTGACGCTTCGGTGGGCGGTCAGGAGATGTTTGCGCAAGCGGGCCGTATCGGTAGCGGTCCGCCGGCTGCCAGCCTTTAGCGACGGGTAGGTTCTGCTCCGTACGAGCAAGATCTTTATAGCAATCGGTTCTAAAATACGCGCCTAGGTCCGCGGGAGCGGCATATGAACTGGGCGCGAGGGATTCGAATTAAGATGCCGCTCCTACGGAGCTGCTGTCATCCTTTCAACCAAGGGCTATGAAGATTTAGCCTCTACGGAGCATTCACATCGCTCGAACGAGCTAAGAGTGTCCTACTCGCCCGCCGACTTGCACCCTTATTCCGCTCAGCGTAGGCTTGCTGGATCATGCAGGACCGGTTTGGCCATCGGATCAGTTATCTACGCATTTCCATCACTGATCGTTGCAACGAGCGATGCCTTTACTGCATGCCTCGGGAACTGCAAGAATGGCTACCCCACAGCGAGATTCTCACTTACGCAGAGATGACGCGGCTGGTGCAAATCGCGGCCAGCCTTGGAGTCACCAAAATCAGGGTCACGGGAGGCGAACCGCTGACCAGAAGAAATGTGTTGGAGTTCTTCCGCCAACTGAGTCTGATCGAATCGATCACTGATATTGGCATCTCCACCAACGGCACTTTACTGGCCAAGCGAATCGAAACCGGCATTACTGTCGCTGAGAGTTTAGCCCAGCTGCGAGTAAAGCATCTGAACGTTTCTCTGGATACACTAGACCAGGAAACCTACGCTATGATCACGGGCAGGGACGCTTTGCCCGAAACGCTACAAGGCCTCGAAGTAGGTAAACACGCCGGGTTCGCTCAAATCCGCCTCAACAGCGTCCTGATCCGCGGCAAGAACGAAGAAGGACTCGGCAACCTGATACGATTCGCGCGTGAAGAAGGTTTCCTCCTCCGCTTCATCGAGCTGATGCCAGTAACCACTTCAGAGGTTCTCTCCGATGAGAACTTCTTTCCGGTTGCTGAAGCCAGAAGAAACATCGAGGGCGAGTTTGGCCCGTTGGTTCCTGAGCCCGGTTTTCACACGAACGGTCCTGCCCTGTACTATCGGTTCGAAGACCATCCGCAACGGATCGGTTTTATCGGAGCGATGACCAACCTCCATTTCTGCGAAAGCTGCAACAAACTTCGTCTGACTTGCGACGGAAAGCTCCGGCCTTGCCTCGGTAGCCACCTCGAGTTCGATATTAAAGCACCCCTGCGCGCTGGGGCTTCCGATGAGGAACTTCGCCGGTTATTCTTGGACGTTGTAGCCCGGAAGCCGCAGCAACACGATTTCCGTTTCAACTATCAGCCCGGGCGGAAGATGGTCGCAATCGGAGGATGAGCTCCGGGTTTACACACCTTGGACCCACCGGGGCGGTCCGGATGGTCGACGTCTCGCAAAAGCCTGTTTCTCGCCGGACTGCGATCGCTAGAGGTCACATCCGCCTCCAGCCAGCCACCGTCCGGAAAATCAACGAATTGAGCATTGCCAAGGGAAACGTTTTGGCCGTTGCACAAGTCGCTGCTGTGAACGCGGTCAAGCGCACCGACGAATTGATCCCGCTCTGTCATTCGTTACCCGTCCAGCACGTAGAAGTCATATTCCGCGACGATCCGGAAGGCTTTGAAATAGAGTGCGCGGTGACAACGATCGCCCAGACCGGCGTCGAGATGGAAGCATTGACCGGCGTCGCCATCGCCGCCCTGACCATTTACGACATGTGTAAAGCAGTCGATAAAACGATGGAAATTACCGGCGTGCGCCTCATTTCGAAGAAAAAAGAAAGCCCATGAACACAATAACCGTCGGCATTATCACGGTCTCCGATCGCGCCGCCGAAGGAGTCTATCAAGATCTTGGCGGCCCGGCCTTGGCCAAAAGGTGTCGTGAACTAGGTTGGGAAATCCAGTCTGAAGCCATCGTTCCGGATGATGTAGAGCGGATTCAAACGGCTATTCGAAGCTTCTCTGCGCAAGGTTCCCAGCTGATCCTGACAACCGGCGGTACCGGCATCGCAATCCGTGACCGCACCCCGGAGGCGATCCGAGCGATAATGCGCCTGGAAATACCTGGCTTCGGGGAAGCGATGAGAGCCGAATCCTTCAAACTTACCCCGAACGGAATCCTGTCTCGCGGGTTAGCCGCCGTCGTGGATTCTTCGCTTGTTATCGCGCTGCCTGGCAAACCTCAAGGCGCCGTCGACTGCCTGAGCGTCGTCGCAGGTGCGATTCCTCACGCAGTAAAACTAAGCCAGGGCGTGCCGACGTCCTGCTAATCGTCCTCGTGCTCGAAAAGGACGGACCCAGAGGATAATACACGGATGGGATCCTATACGACTCATAGGACCTATGAACCTTAGGCCGATAGGTGTCGGGGGTCATCCTGCAGTCATTTGACGCCTCGAATTGGGCTTGTATTTCTCGCTAAGAAGGAGCTGCGCCCGCTGACGAGCAGAGCACGAGCACGAGCACAGCCTGCCCGACGTAGCCTCTCGGAGTTTCAGACGACGAGGCGAAGTCGGGAGCACCCAAGCAGCCCGTCATCTCGCCAGCCACAAGGCGAAAGCCGGGAGGCAGAAGAAAAGATCGGCCACAAAACTGAGCGCGATCGGTTGAACGTGTGACAGTACAGCGACCACGATCGAGCCGGCGCCAAGCAACAGACTGCACGGCAACAGAACATTAGCAGGCCCTCGCAAACCTAGCAGAGGAGTCATGAGAGTCGCCAGCAGCGCGAGCGCCGCAAGAAGAAACGTGCTCCAGTTCGCACCCAGTAAGACCGGTAGCGTCCTAGTGCCGTTTCGGAGATCTCCCTCAATATCACGAAGATCAAAACTGACGCTGTTTACACTCAAAATGATGAAGCACCAAAAAAAGACCAGGATCTCTCTCGATGATATGGTTCTTCCGACCTCTAGCACCGGCCACAAAACCAAAACCGCTGCGATCAGCAAAGGGGCAATAAACGTTTTTAAGACGGGCAGGTCCTTCAAACGCTTTCGAACCACAGGGATGGGCCGCGAGTAGAATTGTAATGCCGCAATTGCGAGGCCGATCGGTGGAATGAGCCACCACCGGCCGGTAACCGCCGGCCAGCGGACTAGGGTCGCAGCACTAAGCCAGATCAAAAACAGCCGTTTCGACCGCAGCGATTCCCGATACAGGAAACGGGTCGGAGTATTCACCTGGTCCGCCGGATCGTAATGGAGCCTATCTCAATTATACACCAACAAATAGCCGCCTAACCAAAGCGGGGCTGACCGCAGCCAGGGGCTGCCGGTCAAGTAGCAGGATACCCATCCTAGAGATGTAATTGCCACTCCTCCAACTACTTCCAATAGATAT